>CAMSTM010000202.1 GCA_947063675.1 uncultured Lachnospiraceae bacterium
GAAGCTCTAAAGCCATAGCAGGATATCGTCAAGGCTGCCAAGCCCCGAAAGCTGCCCGGCGATATCAATGCTGTACGGAAAGGCATTGTCCTCGAAGTTTTCGCTTTGCAGCAGGTCGTGCAGATAGGAGTATATGTTAATACAGGCGCTGACTGCCTGCGTCTTGTCCGGCTTATACTGCGTAAACAGCTCGGAAAGTTCGCGGAAGATTTCTCTTAAATCCTGGCTTTCATTCTCCAGTACTGCGGCGGACATTGATTTTTTGAGGAAATTGATATTAAATTCTCTCTGCGCGGGCGGCCGGAGGCGGGAGTCATGATTTTTATAAAAGGCGATGCGAAGCGCCGAATCATAGTAACAGTGGTCAAGGGCGGACTGCGCCTCCGCAAAGGCGTCGGGGAGCATGGAAAGACGGCTCTTTTTCCGGCTGACGCCAAACAGGGCGGTCAGTGCAAAATAGGTGCCAATGGCGGTGTTAACCTTTGCGCAAAAGTCGGAAAGAGATTTCTCGTTATCGCTTTCAGGCTTGGGACACACCACCAGAAGCAGGGTATCCTTGTGCGGCGTCAGTATATTGTGGCTGGAAAAATAACGCGCGCCTATTCCCGAGACAATATCCAGAAGCTGGCTGGAGATAAACTGAAAATCATAATCCATCGTCTGGCCGAAAAGAATCTGCTCCGGCTTCATCTGCAATAAAATCAGATAAGCTCCGGGATAACGGGCCGAGATTTCCGCGCCGGGCGGAAGCTCTTTGTCCGGCGAAGACAGAAGCAGCCGGGAAAAATAATTCTGTTCCTGCTGCTTTTGCGTGTCCTTTAGCAGCAGCGTATAGAGCTCCCTGTTGTGATGGCTCTCCATGCGGGAGCAGTACTCCTTGGCCCGTTCCAGCGCCTGAATCAGCGCCTTTGGCTGAAGGTCCAGCTTCACCAGATAATCAATGGCGCCCAGATGCACGGCCTGCTTTGCAAGCTGGAAATCCTCAAGGTTGGTAAGGAAAATAAAAGCAAATTCGCAGTCCCTTTTCTGGCAGGCTTCAATCAGCTCCAGACCGTTCATCACCGGCATACGGATATCCGTGATGACAATATCCGGCCGGGTGTCCATAATTAAATCAATCGCATCGTTGCCGTTGGTGGCCTTTCCCACGATATAGCAGTCATGCTCCTCCCAGCAGATTAGGGATGCAATACCGGCAAGAATTAAAGGTTCATCGTCAATCAAAATGATTCGGTACATAAAAAACTCCTTTAATTTTAAATTTCCAGCGGAATGGATACGGTGACACAGGTGTAGAGGCCGACCTTGCTGTCAATTTCAAGTCCGTATTCCGGGCCGTACACCAGCTTGATTCGGCGGTCAACATTGGGGAGACCGATTCCGCTCATGTAATTTTTGGCTACCCGGGAGGTATCGGTCAGCATCCGGGCAATATTTTCCTCCGATATCCCGACGCCGTTATCCCGGATGCTGATGTACAGAACCTGCTCTTTGGAAAAAATGTGGATTTGGATTAATCCCGGCTTTCCGCTGGGATCGATGCCTGAGAAGATGCTGTTTTCCACCAGAGGCTGCAAAGTCAGCTTGATAATGCGGGCGTCATACAGGGAAGGCTCGTCAACGGAAATTTCAACGTCGAAAAGTTCTATGTAGCGTATTCTTTCAATAGTGATATAATTATCTAAAAAGTCCAGTTCCTGCCGGACCGTCACTTTTTCATTAAAGCCCTTTGCCATGTTTTTCAGCAGGGAGGAAAGGGCGGAAACCACCTTCACAATCCCGGCATTGTGCTGCATCGTGGCAATCCATTTGATAGAATCCAGCGTATTGTAGAGAAAGTGGGGATTAATCTGGGCCTGAAGCATTTTGATTTCCAGGTTCATTTTTTCCTGCTCGTCCCGAATCCGGTTTTCCATGAGGTCGGAAACATGGGAGGACATTTCGTTAATCTGCCGCCCGATAATGCCCAGTTCGTCGTTGGATTCAATATCGGGATTGCGGGCAAAATTGCCGGAGGATATGGAATCCATGTGCGCAATCAGACGCATAATGGGGCGCGTCAGGTAGCGAATAAACAAGAGGGACAGGGAAAGCCCAATCACAATGCTCGAAACAAAAACCAGCCCCAGGGTGGCGCGTATGGCGTCGGGGTTCAGGGAGATGTTTTTTAAGGGCAGTACTTCACAGAGAATCAGCCCGCTGACAGACAGGCGCTCCCAGATTAAAATACAGTCCATGTCGGACAGCCGTACCCTTAAATTGCCCGTCTGTTCCGGGTGGGAGCCAAGAAACGCCGTTATTTCCGCCAGGGAAAAGGCTTCCATATTCATGCTTCCCACCGGAGAAAAATCGTCGGTCATGATAAGGATTGAGCTGTCCTGGGATAAAAGCTCCAGTGTGTCCTGGAACAGCCTTGGGGAAAGCGTAAGGCAGACCCAGGCGTCCTTTGGGGATTCCTTTCTGGAATACTGCAGCGGGCGGATAAGGGGAAGAAGCTGAGGTATGGTTTTGGCGTTTAAGGGAAAGGGATTATCCCGGAGGGTCAGCGTATATTCCCGCATATTTTTATTCAGAAGCTCGTCAAACCAGGCTGCCGCCATAATAGATTCGGCGTCGTTGGAGCTGCCGTAGGCGGTTCCGGCCTGTATGAAAAGAGAGTCCTTTTCATACACCGTGATTTTATGGATGTATTCATTGTAACCGGAGATAGCACAGAGGTCGCGGAGAACATTGGCGGCATAAATGCCGGATTCTTCGCTGGAACGGCTGTCGCGGCCGGAGAGGATGGAGGCCAGAAACAAGGACTTTCTCCCGGCGCAGTTCTGGACAATATTTATGAGCTCGTTGCAGGCGATTTCAAGCCGGGACGCAACCAGATGCAGGCGGTTGGCTGAATTTCCCGCCTCGCTGGCAATGACGTCTTTTTTATAGAAGGAGTAGGTAAAAATGCTGATTAGGAATGCAATGCATACGATTACCAGAAGATTATACAATATGATGCGCTTGCGAAAGGTCACAGGTATTTTATTCTCATTCATCAGATACGCCCTCCGATAGTATAGGCACAAAGCCACAGTTCTGATTTATCACTTATTATACAAAACGAGAGGGGGATTTACAATATAATTATGCAAGATATACAAAAAGTAACAGAATATGAAAAAAGTATATTTTTTCCGACGCCGGATATAGAAATTCGAAAATAGGAAATCTGATTCTGAAGATTGTGGATTCAGAAGCGGAAAGACGGACGCTAAACTGAAAGTAGAAGGAGGCGGAGCTATGAATTTGAATCTTTACATAATTTTTTCAATCGTAAGTTTTCTGGCATCCCTTGTGGGGGCTGTCTGCGGAATCGGGGGCGGCGTGCTGATAAAGCCTGTCCTGGACGCATTCGGCGTTCTTGATGTGGCCTCTATCAGTTTTCTGTCGGGCTGCACCGTGCTTTCCATGTCCTGTTACTCCGTGGTCAGAGCAAAAACAGGCGGTTCAAGCCTTGTGGATAAAAAAAGAGGGACTCCGCTGGCCGTCGGGGCGGCTTTGGGCGGCGTCGCCGGGAAAATGATGTTTCAGTATATTTCCGGGCTGACAGAAAACAAAAACCTTGTGGGCGCGGTGCAGTCGGCGTGCCTTTTTATCATTACGCTGGGAACTTTTCTGTACACGATAAAAAAAGATAAGATTAAGACATATGAGATATTGGGTATTCCAATCTGTATCGCAGTAGGCATGACCCTGGGAATCCTTTCCTCCTTCCTGGGAATTGGGGGAGGCCCCATCAATCTGGTGGTGTTGTTTTTCTTTTTTTCCATGGACACCAAAACAGCGGCGCAGAATTCGCTGTATATCATTTTGTTTTCACAGATTGCAAGCCTCATAAACACGCTGGTAACCCGCACCGTGCCGACGTTTGATATCATGCTGCTGGTTCTCATGGTTTCCGTTGGGATTATGGGCGGCGCGGCGGGAAGAGCCGCAAACAGGCACATGGATGAGAAAATGGTCAACAGGCTGTTTATGGGGCTTATGGTCATAATTATGCTTATCAGTATACGTAATATGGTTTGCTTTATGTAAAATCCCCGCCGCTGCGAACCGAAATTCCGTTCACCTCCACGTTCTGGCTCAGCTCAATGACAAGGCAGGGCTTTCCGTCAAGGGTTCTGGTGGTTACCAGGTCTGTCCGTCCGGGGTTGACCTTCACCACCACATCCGGCGTTTTCACCTCAAAGGTTTTCGTGTTTGCCACATTGTCTACAAGGAGAGCGGTCTTTTCCCCGGCGGCGGCGTCGTAAATCTGTTCGAAATCCTCCAGCTTTTCTTCGGCAACGCCGCTTTTTTCAAGAAGACGTTTTACCTCCTGCCTGTCAAGGGTAAGAGGCTCGGGGATTTCCTTATGCTCGTCTATCATTTCCGTGAGGTTTTCATGGATGCTTTTTACCACCTCATACTCCGCGTCGTCCCCTAAGGTTTCTTCTATCAGGGAATGGAAGGTCTCTTTCTGGCTCGCCGCGGAAAGGGGAAGCCCGGCCCCCAAAACGGAATCCACGAATTCAGAATGAGCTTCCTCGGGATTTTTCGTGTAATATAAAGTGCCGTGAATATCGGAACCCCTGTCGTTAAAGCTGGGGAAAAGGAAACCGGTTTGCGGCATTTCCACAATCCAGTCGCGAATCCGGTTGTGAAATTCATTTGCCTCCGCGTCATAGGAAAGTCCCGGCTTTGAAAGGTTTACCGGGCAGATACAGCACATAATATACTCGTAAACGGTGTCGGAGGCGTCGTCCATGGTAAGGCCGTCGCTGGTCTTGCCGGGAACGTCGTAGGCATCGTGAATCAGGAGAATCAGATAATTCCCCACATATTCATAGCTTGCGATTACCCTGTCGTAAAATTCCTCCAAAAGGGCGTCGTCCTTCAGAGCGCTGTTCCGAAGGCGCAGAAGAAATTCCTGGGTTCCTCCCTCCTCCTCGCTGGCAAGGGGAAATTCCAAATTCAGAAGGTTTTTCCCGATTGTGCCGGAGAGGGTCTTGCGCAGCAATTCAAAATATTTAAAGATTTCCTCCTCCGGTAGAGAGAGAAAGGCTTCTTTGAATTCCGTTTTCTTATTTTTTTCCCCGTCCACATAGCAGCCGCAGATGCGGGTGATGGAACAGCGGTTCGGGGTGTAGAGCCTTTTGAGTTCGTTGACTTCCTGTTTTATCATGATATTTATTTCTCCATTTCCGGTTTAAAGCCGGCGTTATGCCTGCTGCTCCTTCAGATTTTTCTGTGCCGTTGAAAGCATCAGCTTTATCCGGTTAAGCTGATTCACTTCGCTGGCTCCCGGGTCATAATCGATGGCCACGATATTGCTTAAAGGGTACTGCCTGCGCAGTTCCTTAATGACGCCTTTTCCCACCACATGGTTTGGCAGGCATGCAAAGGGCTGGGTGCACACGATATTGTTAACGCCGCTGTGAATCAGTTCCACCATTTCTCCGGTCAAAAACCATCCCTCACCGGTCTGGTTCCCAATTGAAACAATGGGCTTTGCGTATTCCACCGTCTGATAAATGCTGGTGGGCGGCGTAAAATTCTTGCTTTTTGCAAGGGCCTTTGCGGCGGCGCTCCGCAGAAACTCCAGGGCGTCGATACCGAGCTTTGAGATGAAAGCTGCCTTCTTGCTGGTGCCCAGTTCGTCCGCCTTGTATATCTGATTGTAAAAGCAGTACAGCATAAAATCAAGTAAATCAGGAACCACGGCTTCGGCGCCCTCAGACTCTAAGAGCGCTACCAGATGGTTATTGGCGGCAGGGGCAAATTTTACCAGAATTTCCCCCACAATTCCGACTCTGGGCTTTATTTCTCCGGTTACGGGAACCGCGTCAAAGTCCTCCACTATCTGACGGCACATTTTGCGGAAAGTAAAAGACGCGGAAACTCTGGGCCGCATCCTCAGGGAGAGTTT
>CAMSTM010000203.1 GCA_947063675.1 uncultured Lachnospiraceae bacterium
AGTCCTTAGATGTGCAGACCAATACACAATTTTTATATGCCAGTATTTTAATGTAAGGACATTCCGCATCCGGCTTAATGGAATAGACGGTTCCGCTCTTTTTTAATTCTTCCGGACTGCAATGGTATTCTTTGGACAATAATTGCTCTATTTTATTTTGAATTGTTTTTTTCATTTGTTAGTAGAAACCTCCTGCCTGATATGCCCTTGCAATCACATAGGATGGCTCATAGTACGCACTGCAATTGTAGTTATCTATAGTTTCGCAAATGGAATTATTATAAATACGAAGAATGCCATCCACATAATTTTCTTCCCTTGCGGAAGTATCCCGAATCAATCGGGCATAGACTTTTCCCATTTGTGTGGCACTGGGCACCTTCACTGCAAGATTTGTATCCACTTCAGTGACATCCACATTTCCTTCCTTTAAATGGTAAGCGGTAATCCATTCGCTTTCGACCTGCAGAGGATTTTCACAATGAAGTACATTTGCAACACTGATTAGATGATATAACTCATCTCTTCCTATCGCATTGACTACATACTGATTTCTCTGATGGAGTTTTCTCGCTACCCGTTCAATCATGTAGCAAATAAAGTAAAGGTCGTTCCACTCAATTGTTTCATCCGGGAAGTATTTATTTGTCATAACGTCATACTCCTTTCAAAATGCAGCGTACCTAATGCCTTCTCTGTGCAAAATGCAATTTGATGTGTTGGGTATCTAAATTTTATAAGTTCCCAGAAAGCCGCCTTTGTTATACTTCCATCCATATAATCTTCTACATAATCCCAAATCTGGTCATCCGCCATCGGCCCCTCCACAATATCAAAATTATGCACGATTCCGCGTCGGCAATTTACAACAAATTCAAGCCATTCTTCAGTCATGCCAGAGAATGATTTCACGGTATTTTGCGAATCTTTTAAATAGGAAAAGACACTGACTATCGACGCTCCTCGCTTCGTTAGCGCCCAGCGTTTTGCCTGCCTTTCGATATTTGTCAGGTAGAATCCGTATCCAAAATCTTTATAAAATCCATTTAACATTATTTGTGGAGCGGATACCTCCACATTACTTCCATGATAAAGCCTCATTGTTTTCATCCCCCAGCCGTCACCTTTTTCCTACATCTACCATACACAAAAACCCCGTTTTTTACAACCCAAATCCAAAAAACCAAAACAGGCCGGCGTTTTCCCTCTTTCCCCAAACGCCGGCCTGTCTGAATCCAGTATAGTAACATAACAATTCTACCTGTAATCCGAATAGGAATGATACAGTCTCTTCACCACATCATAGGAAAGCTTGCGCCTCCTGTACTCGTCCACAATCCCCTTATTATTCATTGTGCGGGGTCTTGTGCTGAACCACTCGAAGCTGATTCTCACGTCGCAGAACTGCCAGATAAAAATCCCGCTGCAGCCTTCCTGCTCAAGCACGCCCGTAATCTGGTCTTCCAACGCTTTGGCCTGATATTCCTCCGACCACTTGCACATGGTGGGCGTTCTGTAACCGTAAATAGCTCCCGCACCGATTTCCGTCACAAGGAAAGGCTTCCCGCTTCCCTCGCTGTCTGTCTGAACCCAGTCGTAGATGTCCTTCACATATTCCGCCGCCGGCGTGTCGTGATACCATTCCGGGTACAGGTTATAGGAAACGATTTCCGGCAGTCCGAAGCAGATATCCGTCTTGAACTTACAGCTTGAAGACGACCTTGGCCTTGACGTATCCATACTGCGGATTAAGTCATACTGCTTTTTATAGCACTCATATCCGTATTCCGTCTCGCTGGCGCACTCGTTTAAAATCCCCCAGATAATAATAGAAGGATGGTTGATGTGTGCCGTAATCATCTCTCTAATGCAGTCCTCCGCCTGTCTCTCAAAATTGGGGTTCTGCATCTGTTCAAGGGACAGCCCCCTCGCATGGTTTTCTTCCCACACCAGAATCCCCTGCTCGTCGCACAAATCAAGAAACAGCTCGTCGTTGGGATAATGGGAAGTACGCATGGCGTTGGCTCCCAGATCCTTTGCAATCTGTAAATCCTGCTCTATTGCCGCAAAAGGAAGGGCGCAGCCGAACATAGGATGGTCCTCATGGCGGCAGAAACCTTTGATTCGGAGCTTCTTTCCATTTAAAAGGATGTCCCTGCCCTCTGTTTTAATTTCACGGAAGCCCAGCCGTTCTGTTAAATCGTCGCAGACTACGCCTTCCGCCGCGTCTTTCGGGCAGCTCTGCGCTCCCCAAGAGGAATTTACGGCATCCAATCCATTTGACAAATCAGGTAAAAGCAGTGAAAGTTCTGCTGAAATCTCATAAAGTCTGGTTACTTCCATGCTCCACTCTTCCACGTCGCCGGCAAATATCTTCTTTTCAACGACGGTGCTTTCCCCGGCCTTTAAAGTCAGATTTTCCACTGCCGCCTCGCAGCCCTCCAGCTTCAGTTTAAGGCTTCCTGTCAAATCTTTATCGGAAAGAGAATTTACCTTAACAGCCGTCTTAACACTCCAGCCCTCTTCCTCCCTGACCGGAACCGCGTGAATGTACTCGATATAGGCTTCCCCTAATTCCTCCAAAACTACGCCTCTGGAAATGCCGCCGTAGCTCATGTAATCGTTGGGAACGTGAAGGGCGCTTTCCTCGCTGAAACGGTTGTCCGCATATACCTCCAGTCTGTGAATCCCGTTCTCCAGCCCTCTGATTTCAACGGAAAAGGGCGTGTAGGCATTGTAATGGGTTCCCACTTCCTTTCCGTCTACGCAGATTCTCGCGGTGTGGCTCACGCCCTTGAATACCAGACGCACATTTCCTTTCGTCTGAAATTCCTTTGTAAATACTCCGACGCCCCGGTACGCGGCAAAATCCGGCAGGCTTTCCCAGCAGCAGGGTACCGTAACCGGATAAACCTTTCCCGCAAACTCGCCGTCGCAGGGCGAAAAACGCCACAGGCTGTCGCTGAGTTCCGTTACTTTTCTGATTTTGTTTGTTTTAAATGTTCTAATCATATTTAATCTCCATTTCAGTTTTACTGATGCCTTTTCGGTTCTTCTGTTTTCCATGAAAGAAAAATGCCCTGACAGGGCATTTTTCTATGTAATATATTTACTTTAACCTTTAAGTCCGGATGTTGCAACACCTTCAACAAAGTATCTCTGCAGGAATACGAACAGGATAAGAACCGGAATGAGGGCAACCGTAGCCGCCGCCATAATCAGCGCGTAGTTCGATGAATACTGGGTGTTGAACATTCTCAGCATTACCTGTAAGGTTTTCTTCTCGGTAGTTGACAGATAAATCAACGGGCCCATGAAGTCGTTCCACTCAAATGTGAAAGAGGTAAGGCAGAGGGTTGCGATAACGGGCTTTGAAAGCGGAAGCATCAGCTTCGCCCATATACCGTATTCGCTTAAGCCATCGATTCTGGCCGCCTCTAAAAGCTCCGTGGGAATCCCCATGAAAAACTGTCTCATAAGGAACACGCCTGTAGCTGTGAACGCATGCATCAGTACGATACCAAGATGGCTGTCGGTAAGGCCGAAGATTGTCATCATCTTATACTGAGGCACCATGTATACCTGCCAGGGAATGGCAATGGTCATAATGTACAGCATAAAAATCGTGTCCCTGCCCTTGAATTCCAGCTTTGCAAAAGCATACGCCGCAAGGGAGGACGTTGCAAGCTGCAGCAGCGTAACGCATACCGTCAGCTTTACGCTGTTGAAAAAACCGGTAAGCAGCGGAACCTTCTGCCAGATTTCACTGTAATTGCCCCACTGAGGATTTTCAGGGAACCACACAATCGGGAATGAAAATACGTCCTTCTCAAATTTTAAAGAAGCTGAAATCATCCATGCAAAGGGAACCAGCATTACAAACGCCATGAGGATTAAGGCTGCATACAAAAGAACCTTCTTAACGATATCGCCTGCGGTTAATTTATTACTACTCGTCATATCTTCCGCCCTCCTTAATCGTTTGTGAACTTCTTCTCATACTTAAACTGAATCAGAGTAACAATCAGAATAATGACAAGAAGAACCATGGCAACCGCACTGGCGTAACCAAACTTCGCATTTTTGAAAGCCTGATTGTAAATATGGTAAGCCAAAACCTTGGTGGCCTCACCGGGACCGCCCTGTGTGGTAATATACATTGTGTCATAGGACTTAAATGTGGCAACCAGCAACATCATTAAGATATAGAAAGTTGTCGGCAGGATTCCCGGCCATGTGACATTCCAAAACTGCTGCCAGCCGTTGGCTCCGTCCAGGGAAGCCGCTTCGTATAATTCTCTGGAAATCCCCTGAAGGGCTGCCAGATATACAATCATATAATAACCCATGCCTTTCCATACGGTCAGGCCGATGATGGTCGGCATTGCCCACGTTGTGGACGCTGCCCATCTGGGCGGATTTGCAACTCCAAGTGCCATCAGGATGCCGTTTACAGGTCCCTTTTCAGGATTAAACAGAGCCATCCATACAACGGCTATGGCAACCAGCGACGCTACATAAGGGAAAAACAGCACGGAACGGAAAAATACCCGTCCTTTCAGCGGCTTGTTCATCAGAACTGCAAGGAACAGAGCCAACCCCAGTGTAAGCGGCGTCGTCACCACTGTGTAATAAATTGTGTTTTTTAATGAAATCCAAAAACTCTTGTCATTGGTAAACATGGTAATGAAGTTTTTAAGACCGACAAATTTAAGCGGATTACCGGAATCCCACTCACAGAAACTTAAAAATAATGAAAATACAATCGGTACAAAA
Source organism: uncultured Lachnospiraceae bacterium (assembly GCA_947063675.1). Taxonomy (GTDB): domain Bacteria; phylum Bacillota; class Clostridia; order Lachnospirales; family Lachnospiraceae; genus Suilimivivens. Next base: position 4,777 of record CAMSTM010000203.1, read on the forward strand.
GTAAATACAAAAAAACCAATCAAATTCGGCAGAATAAAGGAATACGCAACCAGCGTTTTTCTTCTTCTAAGGGTAGATGCCTTCACCTGCCCGCCTGTACTGCTCGCCTTACCCATAGGATAGAATCCTCCTTCCCTGTACAAAAGAAAATATGCCCTGCAGTCTTTCTTTTGTGATAAATACAGCCGTCCGAAAGATTAGCTTCGGACGGCTGTGAAATTATTCAGACTCTACGGTCTGTATCAAAGCCCTCTCGCCGGGGCGGCACCTGCTCTTTCAGGAAGCAGATATGCCTTATCATAAAACCTTATGTAATTACTGACCCAAAGCAGCGTTTACTCTGTCAATCATGTTCTGTACGCCTTCTTCAGCGGTGATGCTCTTTGTCATAATTGCGCTGTGCTCTTCGTCAACGATTGTGCTGATTTCTCCGCCCTTTGCGTTCATAGGCTGTTCAGGAAGGTTCTTTTCGCAGTTCATATACTTGGAAAGACCTTCGGGAGCGTTAGGATAGGTCTGAGGAGCCGCATCAAAAATCTCTCCTACAGCCGGTGAGCTGTATCCGGGAATGATACCGCAGGATGCCAGAACCTTTGCGCCTTCTTCGCCGCAGATATATTTAATGAACTGCCATGCTTCTGCCGGATGAGCTGCATATGCGCCGATACAGTTTCCAAGACCCATGCCGTCATTGTTGGGAATAGAGCATACGCCCCAGTTGAAATTGTTTTCCTTGCCTTCGCCTACATTTTCAAACAGCATGTTGATGTACCATGTACCCATCTGCATCATAGCTGCCTGCTGGTTGTAGAATACGCCTGAGTAGTGGATATTGGAGGACTTGAGCATACCATAATCCTGAACCAGTCCTTCGTCCTGCATAGCAAGAATTTCATTGTAGTAAGCTGTCAGATTTTCATAAGTTGTCGGGTCGTCAAACTTGTAAGCCTCTGTTCTTGCAGGATACATATAAACGTTACTTGCCCATGTATGTACATGTGCACCGAATACTTTGTCGTTGCCTTCGCCGCTTGTGAGCTGTTTTGCCAGTTCATGGTAATCTGCCATGCTCATTCCGTCTTCAGGATATGCAACGCCTGCCGCATCAAATAAATACATGGACTCCGTATTTATCGCACAGGGAAGTGGCCGTTTTCTCCTGTTT
>CAMSTM010000204.1 GCA_947063675.1 uncultured Lachnospiraceae bacterium
CCTAAGTGACAAGTTTTTATTATTTCTCTTGTCTACCTAGAAGGGAGCATATCAGGTGATTATTCATCTGCCTTTGCAACAGCTCTTTGGGTTTTAAATGGATTTTTGGATTTTTATTTGTCTGTGTCTGAATCAGAGCTGCCTTCAGTCTGAACCTTAGAATCTTCGGCCATTTTGTCAAATCCTTTCAAAACAGCGTCATAGGTCTGCTTGCAGATACCGGGAAGATTGCCGCCCCAGGTCTTTTCAGCCTTTTTGTAGCCCTTGAGGAATGCGGAACGCATTTTTTCAATCTGGTCGGGGTCGCCGCCTGTTAAAGCTGAGGCGAAATCCAGAATACGCTGTGAGGTCTGGGAAACGCCCCAGTAGCCGTCGTCAGCAATATCGGCCTGAGCCTGCGCTTTGGTAGCCGCGTCTACGGTAAATTTGCCGCTTGATAACATACTCCAGATATCGTTGGCTTTTCCGTAGGTCTGGCCCTGTTTGGTCAGCATCTTCTCAACAATGCTCTGTAACTGCGCGGTTCTCGCGTCAGCATCCGCTTTCATTTTTGCAACAAGCTCGGCATTGGGCTTATAGGTTTTGGCAGAAGTCTTACCTGTCTTTTTGGAAGGCTCGTACACCGCGCCTGCATTTTCAGCGGCAGCAGCTTCTTTTACACTTCCCTGCTTTACTTCGGTATTGGTCTCGGCGCTTTTGGTTTTTGATGCATATGCGCTGCTATATGCTTCACTTGCGCCTGTAACTCCGTTTACGCTCATAATATCACCCTCCTTGGTTAGTTTTCTATAAAAATTATCGGCTTGGTGATTTAAAAAGATTAGCTTTTACAGGGATTTTTGGAGAAAATGTAATGAAATGTTCTTTAATTGGCTTTAAATCGACGGGGAAGGATGGAAAGAGAGGATGAAAAAAGTCCATGACGCAAACAGGCGCTTTGTTAAGAATGTATAGATATGCGTAAACAATATTTGATTTATATACAAAATGTATAAAAACATATTGTAAAAAGCCGCCATAAGTGCTACAATACATAGCATAAATTATAGATGATGACAGGAGGGGGACTGCGAAAAATAAATTTTTAACAGACAAATTTGTGCTGACGCCCCAATTTGCAGGTGTTGGCAGCATGGAGGATTACTATGAAATTTTTAAGCGCAACAGACAGTGAACTGAAGATATTGGAAACTTTATGGGAAACGGGAAAACCTGTGGGCTTTGGAGAACTGATGGAAAGCGTTAATCAAAGGGCCGGAACAGAATGGAAAAAAGAAACCCTGAATACCTTTCTGGTCAGAATGCAGAGGAAAAAGCTGGTGGATACTGTTAAAAGTGAGAATAAACGTAAAAAGTACCGGCCGTGTGTTTCCAGAGATGAATATTTAACAGAGATATCAGCGGATTTTCTGGACAGGAACCTTGGAGGGTCCTTTCTAAAGATGTTCACAGCCTTAAGGGGAGGCGGGAAACTGGACAGTGAGGATATTCAGGAACTGAGACAGGCTTTGGATAACTGGGGGGAGAAATGAGACTGTATGTACATATGATGCTCTGTGGGAGTGCCTGTACTCTGCTTTACATTTTGTTAAAAAGTATTCCGGGACATGAGCTGCCGCTTAAATACCGCCGGATATTTCTTCGGGCAAACATTGCTTTCCATTTACTGCCCCTTCCGTGGCTTGTGGCAGAGATGAAATTAATTATGAAACAGTGGCTGGAAAAGGCCGGTATAACCTTCCGGGAGTTTGAACTGCCTGATGTGTTATATACTGACAGCATTTGGTCAAGCATTCTTATAGTGGATAATGAGGGGACTATTTATCTGGCTACCGGTTATCAGAAATGGACGGCGGTTATCGTGCTGGCGGGAATAGCCTTTCTTTTACTGTTATTCGTACGAATTACAGCTTATCTGCGGACATGCGAAAAATGTAAAAAAGTGATAATTTCTTTTCCGGAAGCAGAAGGCGGAGGATACAGGCATGTTGGAAGAAAAAAGGTGCGTGTGGGTATTTCGCCATATGTACCCTGTCCCGTTGCGGTAGGGATAATAAGCCCAGTCATGCTGCTGCCTGCAAATTATAAAGAGTATACGGGTTCCATGGAAGGAATTATACGCCATGAGATGAATCATATCTCAGGGAGGGATATGATAGGGCGGCTTCTGACATTTCTTGTAGTGGCGTTTGAATGGTTTAACCCGCTGGCGCATTATCTGATGAAAGAAGAACTGGCGGTAAGCGAGATGCTGTGCGACGAGGCGGCAGTGGAAGGTATGACAGATAAGGAAAAGAAATCATATATGGAATGTATTCTCAGGGCGGCGGAGGAACCTGGTATTTTTAAAGAAACAGAGTTGTCTTTAGGAGCTGTAGGGAAATTATTGAATAAGAGGATGGAACGAATTATGAAAAAGAATATGAAAAGAAGATGGAAAAGAAAAACTGCGGTCCTTATTATGGCAGCATGCTTTATAGTTAGCTGCATTCCGGCATTTGCGTATCAGAAGCCCTTAACGTATGGGGTGACGGAGGAGGAGGACAAAACTGTGGAAAAGTGGAATACAATAGACAGAATGACATTTATTAGCGAGGAGGAAGGGGTAAAGGAGTATCTGGATTTCAGCCGGGGGGATATTGTATTTGTGGATGAAGACGGCATGGTCTGGGAAGAAGGGAGTTTTTTGACGGGTAACAGCGGTCAGGAGAGGGCGTCCTGCCAGCACAGCTACAAATCGGGAACCATAGTGGAGCATAATGAGAAAACAGACGGAAGCTGTACGGAAACAACCTACAGCGCCCAAAAGTGTACCAGGTGCGGATATGTGTTAAAAGGCTCAAGAATATCAACAACGACATATGACAAATGTCCACACTGACCCGTTCAATTCATAAAAATACAAAAGAAAGGAATTCAGAGACAATGATGTTTGAATTACTGGATACGACCGGATGCTATTATCTGTATGACGCTGTGGAAAACCAGATTGTACCCATTAGTGAAGAAGATGCCGGGAAGCTGTCAGCGTATATAAAAGGGGACAGAACGCCAGAGGCTACAGAATGCGTGGAGCGGTATCAGAGTATGGGGCTGTGCACGGACAAGGCGGTGGAGGAACTTGAAAATCCCATGAACGAGCTGGCGCCCTATTATCTGAACGAGCGGCTGGAAAACCTGATTCTGCAGGTAACACAGCAGTGCAACCTCCGGTGTTCCTATTGTGTTTACTCTGGGAAATACATTAACAGGACGCACAATAATAGTGTCATGCCCTACGAGACGGCATGCCGGGCGGTGGACTTCTTTATGGCAAGGAACCTGCTGGTGGAAAAGCCGTCAATGGGATTTTACGGCGGGGAGCCGCTTCTGCAGTTCGGACTGATTAAGAGAATCGTAGGCTATGTGAAAGAGAATTATCCGGGCAGGGAGATTCAGTTTAATATGACGGTGAACGGGACGCTGCTGACAGATGAGGTTGTGGACTTTCTGGCGGAAAATGATTTTTCCCTTACCCTGAGCATAGACGGGCCGAAAGAAATCCATGACGCAAACAGACGCTTTGTTTCGGGGCAGGGCTCTTTTGACCTCATCATGGAAAAGCTGAAATATATAAGGGAGAAATACCCGGATTATTTCAAAAAAATAATGACAAACACGGTGCTGAGCCCTGACTGTGACTATGAGAAAGCGTTGACATTCTTTGAGGAACAGGAATACATCAGAGAACTCCACCCGAGACTGGGGCTGGTGTCGCCTTCCGGGATTAAAGACGCCAACCGGGTGGCCTATACCGGGAAGTGGAGAGAACTGAAGGATAAGAACCGGGCAGAGGTGCTTTACGAACTGTCAGGGGGAGAGTGCTGTGGGGAAGAAGACAAAAAGGCATACAAAATCCTTGCGGATTACAGGGATGAGATAAAAAGATACCATAAAAGCCTGAAAAGCGGCAGACTGTATCTTAAGAAGAACCATCCTTCCGGACCCTGTGTTGCCGGCGCCAGGCGGCTGTTCGTCACCGTGGACGGGGATTTCTATCCCTGTGAGAAGCTGCCGGAAATTGACGAACTGAAAATCGGAACGGCAGAAGAAGGCTTTGACATGGAGAAGGTGCAAAACCTGATGAACATAGGGAAGCTTACGGAGGAACGGTGCAAGGGCTGTTGGGCATTTCAGTTTTGCAGTCTGTGCGCGGCGGCATGCCTGACGGAGGAGGGGATTTCCGGAGATTACAGGGAATATGCCTGCGGCGATGTCAGGAGGCATGCAAAAGACATGCTCAGGGACGTATGTATTCTTATGGAAAGCGGATATGATTTTCAGGAGGCAGGAGAAGATGAAGACATTAGCAGTGTATAGCGGGAGCCTTGATTTGAATTATTTCCTGAAGCTGGAAGAGATGGCGGCGCTCTATGGCAAAGTCTATGTGGCAGGACGTAGCTTCCTTTCCGGCGTCAATATGCTGGGGGATTTGGGGAATGTATTCTTTACGGAAAATATGGAAGAAGTCATAGAGCAGGTGACGGACGTGCTGTTTTACCGTGACAGCGAAGGGATAGAAGAAAAAATACAGTACTTTGCGGAGCGGGGGAAGAAAATATATCTGTATGACGTGACCGTAGACGCAGGGCAGGAGTATGGGGAAAAGGTATCTGTTTTATCCGGGGAAAAAACGCCGCAGAAAAAAGCCGGAAAGCGGTTGTATGAGCTGCCCTGCCCGGTGGTAACGGTGATGGGAATCAGTGAGGAGTGCGAACGGCATAAGCTATTCCTTGAGGTGTCACGCGCCATTGAGGAGCAGGGATATCGTGTGATGAAGGTATCAGGGGAACCTGTAAGCCGGATGGGGGAATGCATTCCGTTGCCGGAGGCAGTTTATTCTGGCAGGCCGTTGAAAGAGCGGACGCTGGCGCTTAACCATTTCCTGTACCGCAAGGTGAAGGAGGAAAAGCCGGATATCGTGATAATAGACGTGCCGGGAGGGATACTGAATCAGTCGCTTCTGGAATATACCGGCGACGGAGAATATGCCTATATGGTCGGCAATGCGGTTGATGCGGACGCTTCCCTGCTGGCAATTCCGGCCCATGAGATTAACGGGGGATTCGTCGCAGAGCTTAAGGAGATATGCAGGCAGAGGTTTTCTGCTAATGTGGCGGGGATTGCAATGAGCTGTGTGGGATGCAAGATAAATATTGAAGAAGACAGGACGTATTACTTTACGGTGCCAGCCGGATTTGTGAAAGAGAAGTATATCGGGGAAGAGGAATATATCATCCCGGTAAAGCCTTTACATGGGAGCGGCGAATGCTTTGCGGAGCATTTGGTTGCTGTTCTGTCAGACGCCGGTTAGGGAGGGAATTGTCTCTGACCGGGACAAAAGATGAAGCAGTGGTGGCTTTATTGCCGCTGTGAAATAAATCAAAAGGAGAGGAGGTGAAAATATGAGGACATTGAAGAAACAGAGAAATGAATCAGTGAAGAACTACGAGGTACTGCAGAACAGGTGTGGGTGTGGCATATGTGGGTGTTTATGTAGTAGCGGTTGTGCAGGTGGGACTGATGCTGCTGTGAGAGCTGCAAACAATGGCGGTGATGAGGCAGGTTACCGGCTTAATATAGGAGCCCATAGCTGATGAACGGTAAAAGGGGAAGGGGGAATTCTCTTTCCCCTTTATTCCAATGACATAGGGAGATTTTTTATGTGGAAAAGAACTATTATTATAATCATTTCAATGTGTCTAATGCTTCTTATTGCATGCGGTACAGAAGGAATTGAAACAGGAGAGGCAGATACGGATGAAACGGCTGAAAATAATACGGATACCGGAATAGGTGTTTTAGAGGAACCAGAGCCCGAGGAACTCAGTGGAGAACTGAGGATAATGACATGGCTTCCTTCTAA
>CAMSTM010000205.1 GCA_947063675.1 uncultured Lachnospiraceae bacterium
ATTCTCACAGGGATATCCGGTCCTGGGATCAAGGATGTGGTGATACTTTTTCCCATGTTTCCTTTCACAAAGCGGATAAGCACGAGATTCTTCACGATATTTCCTTTTCCGTGGAACCGGGAAAAACGGTGGGCATCATGGGCGCCACCGGAGCCGGAAAAAGCTCGCTCATTTATCTTCTTCAGCGGCTTTATGACGCCACCGACGGAGAAATCATGTTAGACGATGTGAATGTAAAGGATATTTCCCTGAAACAGCTTCGCGGCTCCATATCTCTCGTAATGCAGGACGTATTTCTCTTTTCCGACACGATACTGGAAAACGTACGTCTGGGACAGAAAAACATCCTTTCGGATTCCGCTGTCCGGGGAGCTGCCGACAAGGCCAAAGCCAGAGGATTTATTGAAAAAATGGAAAAACAGTATGACACGGTAATCGGAGAGCGCGGCGTGGGGCTTTCCGGCGGGCAGAAGCAGCGCCTGACCATTGCAAGGGCGCTGGCAAAAAAGACCCCCATACTGGTACTGGACGATTCCACCTCGGCGCTGGATATGGAAACCGAACAGTCTATCCATGAAACCTTAAACAGCCTTAAGGGCATAACGAAAATCATTATCGGACACCGCATCAGCGCCGTGTGCCATGCGGATGAAATCATCATTCTGGAAAATGGACAAATTGCGGAAAGGGGAACCCACCAGAGCCTCCTTGAGAGAAAAGGACTGTACTATCAAACCTACGCCGCCCAATATGGAGAACCCGGAAAGGAGCAAAGCGCATGAGCATAAATTCCTATAAAGAAGACGAGCAGCTTGCGGGAACCGGCAAGGCCCGCACCATTCTCCGCCTGCTCTCCTATATGCGTAACTTTAAAAAAGAAATCACAGCCGTACTTTTGATTATGGCCTTTTGCGTCACGGTATCCCTTTTGAACCCGCTGATTATCGAGGAGGCTATCGACCGTTATATTTCCGCCGGAAATCTGCCGGGGCTTTTCCGCCTGATTGGGATAGCCCTTGTGCTGAATCTTCTGATGATTGGGGGAATCCGGCTCCGCATGTATATTATGGCAAAGGTGTGCAACAGCATTCTGCTCACCATACGGCAGGAGCTTTACTCCCATATCCAGACGCTGGATTTGCAGTTTTTTGACAGCCGTCCCACGGGAAAAATACTGGCCCGCGTGATTGGGGATATCAATTCCCTGAAAGACGTGCTGAATAATTTTGTCACGACTCTGATACCTGATTTTATTACAGTTGTCTCGGTAGTGGTCATTATGTTTATCAAAAATCCTCCTCTGGCAGCGGCCTCCTTGTGCAGCCTCCCTTTTATGGCTGTCTGTATCTGGCTGATTCAGGTTTATTCCCATAAGAAATGGCAGGATTTCCGCAAAAAATCCTCCAACCTGAACGCCTTTATCCATGAGGACATCTCCGGCATGCGGATTATCCAGAGCTTTTCCGCAGAACCGGAGACCAGCGAAACCTTCGACGTGCTTTTAAAGGAGCACCGTTCCTCTTTCATCAGGGCGGTCCGCTTAAATGACGCCATGGGTTCTGTCATCGACTTAAGCTGGGGCGTGGGCGTTGCCGCCCTTTACTTTGTGGGACTGCGTATTCTGGGTGCGGAAAATGTATCTGTGGGAACCTTCCTTGCTTTCGGCGGCTACATAACCATGTTCTGGAATCCGATTATGAATCTCAGCAATTTTTATAACCAGATTATCACTAACATTGCCGGAGCCGAGCGGGTTTTTGAAATCATGGATACCAGGGCGGCTATCACAGACGAAGAAAATGTGACAGAAATCCCTCCCATCAAAGGGCAGGTGGCCTTTTCCCATGTGAGCTTTTCCTACGATAACACCGAAAAGGTACTGAATGATGTGAGCTTTACCATCCGCCCCGGTGAGACCATCGCCCTTGTAGGGCCTACAGGAGCCGGTAAAACCACGATTGTCAACTTAATCAGCCGTTTCTATGACGTGCAGGAGGGCACTGTAAGCATTGACGGACACGACGTCAAAAAAGTATCCATTGAAAGCCTCCGCCGCCAGATGGGAATCATGACGCAGGACAATTTTCTGTTTACAGGTACTATTAAGGAGAATATACGCTATGGAAGACTGGACGCAACCGACGGGGAAATTATCGAGGCTGCCAAAGCGGTTCACGCCCACGATTTTATCTGTCGTCTGGAAAAAGGCTATGATACGCCGCTTACCGAACGCGGCGGCGGTCTTTCCGTCGGCCAAAAACAGCTTCTCGCCTTTGCAAGAACCATGATTTCCATGCCGAATATTCTGATATTGGACGAGGCGACCTCCAGCATTGACACAAACACGGAGCTGCTTGTGCAGGAGGGAATTGACGCTCTCTTAAAGGGGCGCACGTCCTTTGTGATTGCCCACCGGCTCTCCACCATTCAGAAAGCCGACAGGATTTTCGTGATTGACAAAGGCGGAATCGTGGAGGAAGGCTCTGCCGCAGAATTGATGGCAAAAAAAGGAGCCTATTACAGGCTCCATAACGCACAGTTCATAACTGTTTAAATCTTTTTATCTTCTCTTGGACCGGAACATGCCGAAAGCTTTTACATCAGAGCCCTTTTTGCTTTTGGATGATTTTCCGGTCTTTTCTTTTGCACCGGACTTTCCATCGCCGAAGAAATCTTTCTCGCTTTTTCGCTCTCTTTCTCTCCTGTCCCTCTCTGACAGCCTTTCGCCGCGGCCCTCGCCCGGCTTTCTTGCTTCTCTTCTGTCACGGTCATCTCGGCTTCTTCTGCGCTCGTCGCGGCTGCCGGATTCGTCCCGGCTTCTTCTGTCCCTGCGCTCGCCGCGGCTTCTTCTTCCCCGGTCTCTCCTGCGGCCTTCCCGGCCTTTTTCCTGATAAGGCTGTTCTTCCTCGATATCCTCCGGGGTCTCTCCCATATTCATATGCATGAGCGCCGCCGCAAGGTCAAGTACGGAAAAGCCGTACTTTTCGGAAGCAATTTCTATATCCTTCTTTGTCTCTGATAAATCCTCGTTTTCCAGTACGCCTGCCACGCCGGTAAAGAGTCTGTCCGACTTCACCCGAATCACATCCGCCGCCGAAGGAAGCTGCCTCTCCCTGATTGTGGTGTGGCACACCTTTTCAATGCTGCGTATTTTAAAGATTTCCCTGCCCGAAATCAAAGTGAAAGAACGTCCCTTTCTTCCTGCCCGTCCTGTTCTCCCGATTCTGTGAACATAATATTCAATATCCTCAGGCACATCATAATTAAACACCGCGTCCACGCCGCTGACGTCAATTCCTCTTGCCGCCACGTCGGTTGCAATCAGGATTTCACAGATACCCTTGCGGAACTGGTTCATTACAGTGTCCCGCTGTGCCTGGGTCAAATCGCCGTGAAGAGCGTTTGCTTCGTATCCCAGCTCGTTGAGCCTTCCCGCAATTTCATCCACCATCCGCTTTGTATTGGCAAATATCAGGCTTCTGGAGGGCTGATAATAATCGAGCAGTCTGCATAACGCCCTGATTTTATCTTTTTTTGCCACACGGTAATAAGCCTGCTTGATTGCGGACACCGTAAGTTCCTTAGGCGTCACTCTGATATAAACCGCATTCTGCTGATAAGTGCCTGCAATTTCCAGAATCTCCTTTGGCATGGTTGCCGAAAACAGCGCCATCTGGTGTTCCTTTGGCATATCCGACAGCACGGTTTCAATGTCCTCCCGGAAGCCCATGTCAAGCATCTCGTCCGCTTCGTCCAACACAATCATTTTTACTTCTGCGGTTTTAATGGTGTGCCGCCTTAAATGGTCCATCACACGTCCCGGCGTTCCCACAATAATCTGAACGCCCTGAGAAAGGGCTCTTATCTGCTTTCCGATATCCTGACCGCCGTAGACCGGAAGCACCCTGACACCGTACATGTATTTTGCAAGCCGCCTTATCTCCTCCGCCGCCTGCATGGCAAGCTCTCTTGTGGGGCAGAGGATAATTCCCTGCGGCCTTTTGATTTCAGGGTCAATTTTCTGTATCATGGGAATAGCGAAAGCAGCCGTCTTTCCCGTGCCTGTCTGCGCCTGCCCGATGATATCCTTTCCCTCTAAAAGTACCGGGACGGACTGCTCCTGTATGGGGGTCATAACCTCAAACCCCATTTCATGTACCGCCCTCAAAATGTCCGGGTGAATGCCGGACTCGTCAAATCTTAATTTTGATTCTAAATTTTCTTCCAATCTCTCTTCCACTATGTTACTCCATTTCATCTGTGTCATTTAAAAACTGCTCTACAATAAACCGGGGACGCGCTTTGGTTTCCAGATAAATCTTTCCAATATATTCTCCCACCACACCAAGGGAAAAAAGGATAAGTCCTCCTATTGCCCAGACCGAAACCATCAGCGTTGTCCAGCCCACAATGGTGGCCCCCGTAAAATGCCGGACAAGACTGTAAATGAGCATACCGATACTGACTAAAAAGATGAAAAAACCAAGCGCAGTTATCATCCTTATCGGCTTTGTGCTCAGGGACGTAATTCCCTCGACGGCAAAGGAAAGCATTTTCCCCAAAGGGTATTTGCTCTTTCCGGCAAACCGCTCTCCTCTATTATAATATACCACATCCGCAGGATATCCAATCATCGGCACAATACCTCGGAGGAACAGGTTGACTTCCCCGTATTGTGCCAGCCCGTCAAGCGCCCGTCTGCTCATAAGCCGGTAATCCGCATGATTAAATACTGTGTTGGCACCCATAGTGTTCATTATTCTATAAAAGCTCTCAGCCGTAAATTTCTTGAATACCGTATCCGTATCCCGGCTGCCGCGCACGCCGTAAACAATATCCATACCGCTTAAATATTTATCAACCATTTCATCTATGGCATTGATATCGTCCTGTAAATCCGCGTCCATGGAAATGACCATGTCGGCGTAATCCTTTACCGTCATAAGTCCGGCCAGCAGCGCATTCTGGTGCCCTCTGTTTCTGCTTAAATTAATGCCGCCAAAAATTCTGTTCTTTTGATGGAGTTCTTCAATAATCTCCCAGGTTCTGTCCTTCGAGCCGTCGTTCACAAAAATCACACGGCTTTTTTCGCTTATTTTTTTGAGCCCTGTAAGGCTTTCCAATTTGTCCAAAAGACGCGCGCCGGTCTCGGGCAAAACCTCTTCTTCGTTGTAACAGGGGATTACCAGATATAAAATATTACCCATAGTGCTTTCTCCTTGTCTTATAAACTACCGTCTGCAAGGCGCAATATTTCTTACTTCCATAAAGAACATACTTGTCTATCATATACTATTCCGGCGAAAGTTACAACAGGGAATTTTGCAGGAAAGGATTTTTTTTCGTATCTTTTACAATGAGAAAGAGATGTCAAAAGAATCACCTTCTCCTGACATCCCTTTTGATTACAAACACCGTCTTGTATTATATATCAGCGTTTGTCTTATTTACACAACATTTTTATTTGTAGTTTACAATCTTTCCAAAATCAGCCTTGAGAGAAGCGCCGCCTACCAGGCCGCCATCGATATCGGGCTGTGCAAACAGTTCCGCCGCGTTGCCTGCGTTTACGGAACCGCCGTACTGGATACGAACTGCTTCTGCCGTAGCTTCGTCATAAATTTCTGCGATGCAGTCACGAACCGCTTTACATACTTCCTGAGCCTGCTCGGTGGTTGCTGTCTTGCCTGTTCCGATTGCCCAGATAGGCTCGTAAGCAATTACCATGGAAGCAACCTGCTGCGCGCTTACGCCGACAAGGTCGGACTTAATCTGCATACGAATCCAGTCAAGGGTAATTCCCATCTCTCTCTGCTCAAGAGTCTCGCCGCAGCACAGAATCGGTGTAAGACCTGCTTCAAAAGCTTTCTTTACCTTCTTATTTAATAAA
>CAMSTM010000206.1 GCA_947063675.1 uncultured Lachnospiraceae bacterium
CTCTTGCGTTGTTTAATGCCGCTTCATTCCTCATATCTTCCATAATTTTACACATGGCAGCAACTCCTTTCTCGTCTTGCTTATAATATCGTGCTTTTTTAGCAAGCGCTTCATAATTCATATCATCGGGATTCGCGCATGAAAAATCGTGCATCAGCTTTCCGATTTCATTGTTTCCCCTATATTTCCCGTTAACATATAAAATATGCGAACCGTCGCCAAACAATACCTTATTTTCCCCAATAGCGACATATCTTTCTACCGGATATATCGGCTGGCTTCCTCTCATTACATCATTTTCTGTTATAAAAATAACATAACTGTCAGGAATATCCTCTGTATCATCACCGGACTTTAATATGTGTTCGTCCAGCAGGCTGCTGTTATGCCTTGCTCTCTTTGCGCCTGCTCCCGCGTCTTTCCTCTGAATTTCTACATCAAATTCCTTATCGGTGCTGTCAATCGCATGAACATCTAAAACAGCCGAACGTCCCTGCAAATTCTTCATCGTCTCTTGTGTCCTGACCGATTTGATTTTTATGCCCTCTTGCCCTAAAACAATCCGTAGTATCAACTCCACACCCTCAAAATTATCTGCAAGGCAGACCGTCATAAAATCATCGTCCATATATCGGAGTAATTTCAGACGCTCTAAGTCCTGTTGATGTGTTGTCTGCTCCGCTGTATTCAAAAATATCACCTTCTTCCACTGCTTTTATTATACATTGGACAATCCCTTTTGAAAACTGAATCTTTCGTGAATTATTTCTATAACTCCACATGATTGGACGGGAAATGGTTCTGCATTACAGCGGTTGATGAGCATTCTCATAAACTTAAAATAAACAGGGGAACCGGCATCATCCAGTTCCCGCTCTCCTGCTAAAAATAATAAACCGGCATGGCATCCCCAAGGCCGAATCTTTCATTAGGCTCCGCCGCCCTCTCAAGCATTCCGCTGCTTTTCTGGTAAACAATCTCTCCTTCCGCTTCCTTCTCCAAAACGGCGGGCGTCTTTCCGGCTGCCGGCGACGGCCTGGTTTCCGGCTCCTGCTTAACAGCCTGCACCGGCTTTTCTGCCGCTGCCTTTTCTACCACCGACGGTTTGACAACCGGCTCCGTTTTATTCACCGTTTTCGGCGCGGCTGCCGCTTCCGGCACATTCACCGGCTCTGCTTTATTTACCGGCAACGGCTTTTCCGCTACTGGCGGCCTGACTGCCGGCTCCGCTTTACTTACCGGCGACGGCTTTTCTTCTACCGACGGCCTGGATGCCGGCTCCGCCTTATTTACCGGCGACGGCTTTTCTTCTACCGACGGCCTGACTGCCGGCTCCGCCTTATTTACCGGTGACGGCTTAACGCCTCCGCCGCCAGAAACCGGTTTGTTCACGGGTGGTCTGGCAGTTCTGGGCGGTTCCACATAGCCTGGCTCCCCCACGATTTCGCTTATTGTCAGCCGCCTGACAGGCGCCTGGGCCTTATCGCCGGCCTTTTTTGCCGTATCCCCTCCCGCTGCTTTTGCCGCTCTTTCCATACTTCCTCTGCCTACTGCCATTGCAATACCTCCTCTGCAAGCTTTCTGAACTCTGCCGCGCTTCTCGTTGATTTTTTGTATACCGCCACAGGCTTTGACGCGTCCTGCGCCCATTCCACCGCCGAATCCACGTGAATACAGGAATCAAAAACATGAATTTCCTCGTAGCTTTCCAAAATTTCCTTTGTCTGCCTGTAGTAGTTTTTGCGGCCGTCCACCTTGGTAATCAGCACTCCCATAATCCGCGCGTCCGCCACATCCGAAAGCTCGTTTAGAAAGTCAAACATATTTGCCAGTCCGAAAAGTCCCCAGGGGGACGCCTCCACCGGCACAATCACATAATCGGATGCACAGAGAATATTGATGACCCACGTTCCAAGGGTAGGGGGCGCGTCTATCAGAATATAATCGTATCTGTTTTCCTCTTTAATCGTCTGCAGGCATTTCTTTAAAATAAACTCCCGCTGCATCATGGTAAAAAGCTCATATTCAACCTGGCTCATAAGCGTGGAAGACGGAATCAAATCCAGATTTTCGTAATCGGTAGAGACAATGTAATCCTTTAAATCCTTTCTGCCGCGGATGGCGTGATAGAGGTTTTTATCCCCCTCAGCCATGTCAAGCACCCTTTCCTCGTCGAAAAAGGACAGAGATAAATTAAGCTGCATATCCCCGTCTATCAGGAGGACCTTCCGCCCCGCCGCCGCAAGCTCGTAACCGAGATTGGCGCAGGAGGTGGACTTTCCGCTTCCCCCCTTATTATTCGTGAAACATATGGTAATGGTACTTTGACTTCCGCTCATCTGCATCTCTCCAAACACGATAACTGCGCTCTGCCTATCTGTAAATCTGAATCTCAAAGGATTTCGCCACACACTCTCTCGCCTGCGTCAGATTTTCAAATTCCCCGGCCTCTAACATTTGTGTTAAAATATTACCGATAGCGGTCGCTTCTCCCGGTCCCGCATGAACCGGCACGCCTGTGTATCTTGCAGTCAGTTCATTTAAGTACACGGCATTGGAACCGCCGCCGATTATATGAATCCTGTCATATTTTACGCCGGTTAATTTTTCAATCTCTTTCAGCTTTTCCCTGTAGCATACTGCAAGACTATTATAAACCACACAGGCCAGTTCAGGCAATGTTTCCGGAACGGTTTGTGAAGTTTTTTTACAATAATCCTGAATGGCTGCGACCATATCGTCGGGAGACAAAAAGCTCTTATCCTGGCAGTCCACGATTGTCTTAATCGTTTCTTTTGACGCCTTATCGCATAGTTCCCCGTAGGACATATCCGGCGCCAGCTTTCCCCGCACCGACTGAATCATCCAAAGCCCCATAATATCGGTGAGATAATTGATTCGTCCCTGATAACCGCCTTCATTGGTGAAGTTGGCGCGCTTGCTTTCCGCGGAACAGTCCGCTTCCGCTCTCTCCACTCCCATAAGCGACCAGGTACCTGAACTGATAAAGCACACGTTCTCGTCATTGGAAGGAATTGCCGTAACCGCCGACTCCGTGTCGTGGGTGGACGGCAGTACCACCTGACAGTCATATCCGACAAGCCCCTTTACCTCCTCTGTCAGCGAACCGATAACGCTGCCCGGCATATGGATTTCCCGGAACATTTCCTTATTGTAACCTAACATTTCAATCAGCTCATAGTCCCAGTTTCTTGTGGCCGGGTTGATTAACTGGCTGGTAGTCGCCTCGGAGTACTCCTGCACCTTTTTCCCGCAGAGCCTGTAATGAAAATAATCCGGAATCATCAGCATTGCAGCCGCCTTTTCCATGTACTCAGGATTATTCTTTTTGACGGCCATCAACTGGTAAATGGTATTATAAATCGCTTTCTGAATCCCTGTTCTGGCATACAAATCGTCCTCGCTTATGATTTTGTATACCTCCTCGTCCATTCCGTCCGTCCGGTGGTCCCGGTAACCCACCGCTTTTCCGAGAATCTCATCCTCCTTATCAAGCAGTACAAAGTCTACGCCCCAGGTGTCAATCCCCACACTTTCCGGGATTTTTCCGATTTCATGGCATTTTTTCATTCCGGCTATAATCTCGTCAAAAAGCCTCTCCACGTTCCAGTAAAGAACGCCGTTTTCCTCGTCCATGCCGTTCCAGAAGCGGTACACTTCCTCCAGCTTTATTTTTCCGTCCTCAAGACTTCCCAATATATGCCGCCCGCTGGACGCGCCGATATCAATTGCAAGAAAATATTTTTCCATTGCCCTCACCTTCCCTTTCCATGCCGCTGGCGGCGCACAAATTTATTTTAAAGCAGCCTCCGCCATTTCCTTTTCAAAATTCACCGTCAGATATTCTTCTCAGAATATGCCAAATATTTTCTGACGGAATCCCCCGTAAATTTTGTCATAATCCGCATAGGCAATATTGCTGTCCTTAAATTTCGCCGCCCATTCATCACGGATATTTTTTGCAATCAAATCCTTATCTTCGCTTTCCGCCAGCAGGACAGCCGGAAATACATAATAAATCATAAAAAAGTTTAAATCCGCCTGAGTGCGTGGCCTGATTTTCCCCTTTACGGAAAATTTCTTATTCACAGCCTCCGTAAAGACAACGGCAACTTCCTTTGCCGCCGCATCTTTATCCGCCGCCGCTTCCACATGCTGCGCCATTTCCGTAAAAAAATGACCGTTTTTATCCAGAAAATCCTTCATATGTTTTTCATATGTGGCTTTTTTCAATTTTTTCATCATGTCCAGCATGTTGTCGAACATTGTTTCTACCTGATTTAACATATTCTTCCTCACTTCTGTCATGCCGCTTTTCGCAGCAAACGCGGGTGTCCGGCGCGCTTAGCCAACCCTTGCAAAACCGCCTTATGGCAGCCGTTTTACGCGCCGCCTGCGGGAATCCTTCACTCCGTAACCACGCCCTTTTGAAGCATTACGTTTGCGTAAAGCGCCGATTCTCCCGTTGCAATAATCGCGTAAGAGGTTTTTGCCTCCTCGTAAAAAGCAAAGCGCTCGATATTGCCTACCGCCGCTTCTCCCCGCCCGTCATACTTTTTGACAATTTCCTTGTAGGTGTCCCAGATGGGCGTTTCCACATTATCCCCCGGCATTACTTCCATCAAATTTACCGGATGCTCCACATAAGTATCCAGCGGAAACACCTGCAAAATCGCGTCTAAAAGCTCCGGGACGCCATGTCCGTCGCAGCGGATTACGATTGCATTTTTTCCCATGGACTCCGCCGGAAAATTGCCGTCTGAAATCACAAGCCTGTCGCTGTGTCCCATTTCCGCCAATACCTTTAACAGTTCGGGTGATAGTATTTTGGGTATACCTTTTAACATTTTTCTGTCCTCCTTTTCAACTGACAAAATCAATTTCCTGCCGCAGAATGCGTCTGTAAATTGATTTATGCACCGGTTAAGCCTTCGCTGCCTGCTTATAAAAAGGGACAGGGATATCTCCCTGTCCCCTGCTCAACAATTCGGCTTACAATAATGAAAATACTAATTAGTCATAAAGGTTAGGAGCGATGGATTCATCGTCCATGTTTGTGGAATCATACCAGTAGCCCTGTGTGGGAACGTCTGATACGGATTCGCCGTTCGCAATCTTTGTAAGAACTTCTACAGTTGTCTGACCCATTGCCAGAGGAGACTGTGTAACAGCACCAAACATCTTGCCGCCTGTGATAGCGCCCTTGATTACGGAACCGGCGTCGAAGCCTGCTGCAAGAATGGAAGTTGCAGGGTCTGTGCCAAGTACGTCAAGGTTTTCGTTAGCTGTAAGGATACCTTCTGCAGCAACCTGGTTGGAACCGAACATACCGATTGTGTCAGCCTTGTTCAGGATAACGGATGCCTCTGTTGCACACATCTCAACTGTTGTCTGTGCGGGAACCGCAACTTCGATGATGATGTCGGCGCTTGCTTCGTCGCCCTTATCGCTGCAGTTGTTTACATAATACTCGTTACCGATAACAGCAACTGTTTTTCCGTCTGCCTTTGCAAGCTCGATAATCTTTTCAATGAAACCAAGACCACGGCTTGTGATGGATTCGGAAGTAGCTTCCTGGTTAACTTCACCGATTCTTACAGGAGCGGTAGCGCTTGCAATCTTGTCCTTAAGCGCGGGATAAAGATTTTCTGCAGC
>CAMSTM010000207.1 GCA_947063675.1 uncultured Lachnospiraceae bacterium
TGGCAGGAAAATTTTATATTTTTTCAATTGTCTACTTGACGGGGAGCAGTTCAAACTGACGGCTCCTGTCTTTTTTTAATCAAATCCAGATAAAAATTAGCGGCGACTGCCTGCGTATAAGGAAAGAGCCACAAAAAGCCGATTCCAAAAGAAAGTCCTGCAAGCATCAGAAGGGGAATGAAGGAAATCCAGATATAAAACAGCCTTCCTTTGCTGCCCTTCATGAGCTGAATGCTGGTCTTTAAAAGCTGCGGAGCAGTATATTCGGGAAAATCCAGCATCAGGTAGTAGGCCTGCGAAAAAAAGAGGTTTGCAAAAGTCTCAATCACGGTGCCTGACAGAAACAAAACCACCCAGGCAAGGACCAGGGAGGCGCCGGTGGCCGTATCAGAGCCGGAGACGGCTCCGCCAAGGAGAATGCCAAGAAAGGACTTTGACATAAAATAACTGACAATGGAGGCCGGAAGGGCGCTTAAGACGGATATTGCCGCCAGAACCGCCTGAATATGGATGACCTTTTGGGAATTCTCCTTAAAACAGTGGAACAAATCGTTTACAAGGGGCGTCTGGTTACATGCCACCTTTAAATAAACATAAGCCTCACCGGCGATAAAAAAACCTGTAAACAACTGAAAGAGAAAAGTAAGGATGCTGTTAAAAAAAACGGCGCCCAAGCTACCGCTTTCAGTCAGGGCGGTGATTGCCATTGTGAAAGGAACAATGCAAATTGCATGAAGCAGGAAAACAAAGATGACAATCCTGTATTTTCCGAGAAGCTGCCCCCTGGCCTGGGCTTTCAGGCTGGAGGAGGATAAATAATTATTATTCATAATTTTGAAAACTCCTGTGATTGCGTTTGCGCAGGTCAGGCGGAAAAAGAGCGCCTTCCTGCTTTTCGGTCAGACCGCGATGTCAAGATTACTCCCAATCAGGGAAATGGCGTCCAGATTCTTTTTGTTCTGAGAATAAGGATTCTTTTCGTTGGGATATTTTATCTGCGTGGAGGTGGTGCCTCCCGCCACATAGCTGCGGCCGCATTCAGGACAGATGGCGGTCTTTAAACTGACGCTGGCAGAGACAACCTTGCCGTCCGCCTTTGCCGCCTTGGAGTAAGCGTTGCTCACATGCTCCTGCTCGTGGGCCATTACCCTTGCCGCTGAACTTTCCGGGGAAATGTGAGCCGCCGATTTAAAGGAAACCATTTCGTCGGAGCCGTCCTGGTACTTGCGGTTCTTGCAGGTCTGGCACTGTGCGGGGGAGGACTTGCGCCCCGGGGAAACGGTGACGGATTCGCCCGGGTTGACCACTGTCTTTTGCGCGGTATCTGCCCGGCCTGCATTCATGGCGGCGCTGTATCCGCCGGTATATACGTTCATGAAATTATAATTTCCGGAGATTCTTCCAACCATAACCATATTCCTTTCATTTACCCATGATTTCTGTGTAGTCTCTCATAATATCCTCATAGGACTGCCCGAGAATATCCTCGAGCTCCAGTCCGGTCTGCTGCTCGAACTGTTTATCCATGGCTTTTCCGAAGTTCACCAAATCATCGCCGCTGCTTGCAAGCAGAACGCCCACCAGTGTAAAAATAATCGAGCAAATCAGCACAACGGCACCCACGGCGGTTCCGATACCCACCTTGGCGGTAAGGAGCATTTTTTTTCCGTAGCCCTTGGAGAGAACTGCCAGGATAACCGCAAGGCCGCCGCAAATCAGAGGGATATAGACGGTGAACATTGTAAAAAGACCCACAATGCCCAGAATCATGGAGGCGGTGGCCATGGACTGACCGGGATTGCGTAAAACCGGCTCCGGCGCATATTGATTATTCTGGTTCTGCCCCGTATAAGGGTTGTAATTGTTATTGTAATCCATTTTTTTTGTAAATCCTTTTCGCTGTTTACAGCGGCTTTGCCAGTGTACGCAGAAGCAGCCGCCGACTGTTGTTACTATTTTAGCACTTTTATCCTGATATTACAAATCTTTCTTGAAAACATAAGGGCTTATCCACTATAATAGTAAAGCGATAGCGGAATAACTTATGATTGGAAATGGAGAGAGTATGGATATTATATTGAAGTTAAAGGAAGAGTTAAACGTAGAAAAATGGCAGGTGGAGGCGGCGGTAAAGCTGATTGACGAGGGAAATACCATTCCCTTTATTTCCCGCTACCGTAAGGAGGCCACGGGCTCTTTAAATGACGAGGAGCTGCGGAACCTTCACGAACGGCTGGGGTATCTGCGAAATCTGGAGGAAAAGAAGGAGCAGGTAATCGGAAGTATTGAAGAACAGGGAAAGATGACAGAAGAGCTTAAGGCCAAAATTATGGCGGCGGAAACCCTTGTGGTGGTGGAGGACCTTTACCGTCCCTACCGTCCGAAGAGAAAGACAAGGGCAGGCGTGGCCAGGGAAAAGGGGCTTGAGGGTCTTGCCGGATATATCTTAAAGCAGGATGCGGAGGAACCGGTTCTTACAGAGGCGGCGAAGTACGTCAGCGAAGAAAAGGAAGTGGCCGACGCGGCTGCAGCGCTGCAGGGGGCAAAGGACATCATTGCGGAGATGATTTCCGACGAGGCGGACTACCGCATTTTTATCAGGAATCTCACCATGGAGGAGGGAAAGCTTACCGGTACGGCAAGGGACGAGAAGGCTCAGAGCGTTTACGAGATGTATTACGATTATGAGGAGCCTGTGAAAAAAGCGGCGGGGCACAGAATCCTCGCCCTGAACAGAGGGGAAAACGAAAAATTCCTTACGGTGAAGGTGGCTGCCCCGGTGGAGAGGATTCTGCAATATCTGGGAAAAAAAGTGATTACAAAGGAAAACGAATATACCGCGCCCCTTTTAAGGGAGGTAATAGAGGATGCCTACGAGCGGCTGATTGCTCCGGCTATCGAACGGGAAATCAGAAACGAGCTGACGGAAAGGGCAGAGGACGGTGCGATTTCCGTGTTCGGAAAGAATCTGGAGCAGCTTCTGCTGCAGCCCCCTATAGCCGGAAAGGTAGTGCTTGGCTGGGACCCGGCGTTCCGAACCGGCTGCAAGCTGGCGGTTGTGGACGCTACCGGCAAAGTGCTTGACACAAAGGTGATTTATCCCACAGCCCCTCAGAATAAGGTGACGGAGTCCAAGGCGGAACTAAAGAGACTCATCAAAAAGTATGGCGTATCCCTTATCAGCGTGGGGAATGGAACGGCCTCGAGAGAGTCGGAGCAGGTGATTGTGGAACTGATTAAGGAGCTGGATACGCCGGTTCAGTATGTGATTGTAAACGAAGCGGGGGCTTCCGTGTATTCCGCAAGCAAGCTGGCAACGGAGGAGTTCCCGAATTTTGACGTGGGGCAGCGGAGCGCGGCTTCCATTGCCAGAAGGCTGCAGGACCCTCTGGCGGAACTGGTGAAAATCGACCCCAAGTCCATCGGCGTGGGACAGTATCAGCATGACATGAACCAGAAAAAGCTGGGAGAGGCCTTAGGCGGCGTGGTGGAGGATTGCGTAAATAAGGTTGGCGTTGATTTGAACACGGCTTCCGCCTCCCTTCTGGAATACATTTCCGGCATTTCCAAAACCGTCGCCAGGAATATTGTGGAATACAGGGAGAAAAACGGACGCTTTTCAAGCCGGGCGCAGCTCCTTTCCGTACCGAAATTAGGGCCCAAGGCCTATGAACAGTGCGCAGGCTTTTTGCGGATACCGGACGGCGACAATCCCCTTGACGCAACCAGCGTCCACCCGGAATCCTACGAGGCTGCCCGCAGGCTCCTCGATAAGCTGGGGCTTACCATGGAGGACGTGCGCCTTGCGTGGAAAAAGGCGGTGCGGCTAAGCGGGGCAGGTCAGTCCGGCGTAGGAAAAGCGGGAACCGTGAAAGGAGGCTCCGGTGGCGCGGGAGCGGATGATTCCAAAGGAGCCGTCGAAAGTGCAGGCGGGAAGAAGGCGGGACAACAGAGGATTGTCATCCGCAACACCAGCACAGCCATGGGAAAGGCTCTGGCGGCAGCCATGGGAGGCATGACCCTTGAGGCAGGAAGCGGGCAGGAAAAGAGCGCGGCGGGAGGCAGGTCAGGAGCCGGGAACGCAAAAGCGGCAGGCGCAAAGGCAGGAAGCGGCAGCACAAGGGCGGCGGAAGGAAACGCCGCGGCAGGCGCACTGGAGAGAAGAATCAGGGATAAAAAGCTTCTCGCACAGGAGCTGGGAATCGGGGAAATCACCCTCACCGATATTTTAAAGGAGCTGGAAAAGCCCTCAAGAGACCCCAGGGAAAATATGCCCACCCCGATTCTGCGTAGTGATGTTCTTGAAATGAAGGATTTAAAACCGGGAATGATTTTAAAGGGAACCGTCCGCAACGTAATCGATTTCGGCGTATTTGTGGATATTGGTGTACATCAGGACGGGCTGGTACATATTTCCCAGATTACGGACAGATTTATCAAACATCCCCTGGAGGCGTTAAGCGTGGGCGATGTGGTGGACGTCCAGGTGCTTTCCGTGGATACGGCGAAGAAGAGAATCTCTCTTACTATGCGCATTAACAGAGATAACCAAAATGAAAACCCGGCGCGGAAATGAGGAAGTGATGAGAACGGGGACAAAGGGGAAAGCGGAGCCGGAATACAGATATTACGAGATACCGTCCGGCGGTAGGGCTCTGCTTTTAACCAAAGAAGGAATTTACAAGGAGGAGGCGGATGTTCTCCACTTCCACAATGTACTGGAAATAGGTTATTGCTATCAGGGAACAGGTTACATGTTTTTGCGGGACGAAAAGGTGGCTTTCAGCGACGGAACCTTTACCCTGATTTCAGGGAAGCTTCCGCATATGACAATTTCCGACAATGGTGTGTTCGGCGGATGGAAATATTTGTTTGTGGACGCGGAAGGGCTCTTGCAGGAGCTTTGCGGAGAGAATTCCCCGACGGCGCGGCAGCTTATCGGGCAGATAAGCGGCCATGCATGGTTATTTTCGTCCGGCGAGGAAAAGGATAACGGCGATTTGATTTTCCAGATGTTTAAGGTAATGAAAGAACAAAGGCCCTATTATAGAGAAGAATTTAAAGGGCTTATGATGACGCTGCTGGTACGTATGGCCGGCCGCTTCAGCAAAGAGGAGCCGGCCGGCGAGGGAAAGACCGCCTGGCCTTCAAGAAACAGCATGATTATTTCACGGGCGGTGGACTATATCAGCAAGGTGCCTGAGCGTCCCGTCAAAATCGAAGAACTGGCGAAGATGTGCCATATCAGCGAGACCCATTTCAGGCGGGTATTCGGGGAATGTATGCAGATGACGCCGGTGGAATATATCAACCGGGTGAGAATCAGGAGGGCCTGCGACGCTCTGGAGAGAACCAATTTTTCCATCGGAGATATTGCGGCCGGGGCGGGATTTGGGACAGTGTCCACGTTTAACAGGAATTTCCGGCAGATAATGGGGATTTCCCCGTATGAGTGGCGCAAGAGGGCGAGGATGTAGCCTCCGGCTGATACAAATAATCGGCCTTATATTTCAGAAGAAACCGGCAGCCGGATGGCGGCCGGTTTTTCATATGGTCAAGTGCGCCCAGCGGCGCACGTTTCTAACGGGCTAAAGTCCCGAATCCGCCC
>CAMSTM010000208.1 GCA_947063675.1 uncultured Lachnospiraceae bacterium
CCGTTGTAGGTTCTCTTAGGAGGCGTGTGCTCTATCCAGCTGAGCTACGTGGACTTATAGAAAAAATATGAAATTGTATTTCTAATTTATACTCAAACCATCTACCGCTTGGGAGGCGAGTACTCCATTCTCTGAGCTACCAAAACTTATTTATCAAACACACATTATTTTATCATAACATACCGGTTGTGGCAACTACTAAATTTAATTCATATATTCCGTAAAACTTTCCGATATTTTCCCGGCGGCATGTCGTTCAGCCGGCAAAATTTTAAAAGACTTGTCAGTGGGAACTGATTCATTATCCCGGAAAATTTATATACCCCTGCATCCAGATAACGCCTTTAAATCTTCTGCCCACGCAGGGTTCCCCGAACAAATCCATTTTGTTAATACACAAATCAAACGTCAAATCATTACAGTTAATTGTCATCATATAAATTTCTTCATCTGTAATTTTATTTTTGACCGTATTTAATTCCATGATTTCGCCCAAAACAGAATACTGGTCGCATTCCACGCCGTAAGGCATAAAATAAGTATCCACAAGACTGAAAACATCCTCATTTTGTATCCGTTTGGAAATTGCAGTATAGGTATCCATATCATCCAAAGTCAGACTTTCAATGGCATTTTCATCACCTCTTCTGGCAGCGTTCAAAAGCTGGCTTCTGTTTATGGATACCTGTCTGTTTCTCTTCAAATCATTTTCACTCTTATTGATAGGCATCATAATTCTGCCTTCAATGGATAAAGCGGACAATGTGAGGGTTGTTCCTCTTACAGGAAGAATATTGGAATTTTTCGCTTTAATGTAAGGTATCATATTCTGCAGATAAAAAATCAGAGAAACTCCCACCCGCAAATCATCGCATACTCCTGCATAAGACTCCTGGGAAGAATGCCTTTCAACGGTGATATCTTCTTCTGAGCTTATACAAGTACCCCTTAAATAAGGAAAATAATAATCATAAGTAAATTTATCATCGGCGTCAAATTCACCGCAAACGGCAATTCCTATTGAAGCCCCTGTTCCGTTTATAGTATTTTCGGCGAAATCCTTACAAAATTCAGCTAAGAGGGTATCATTTCCATTAGAAGTATAAGCGCGTTCTGTTCCCCCTATAATGACGTCTGTGATAAGCCTTTGAAGTTCTTTTCTGTCTGTCAGTTTACCAAAACCTATGGCTCTCATATACTTATGCAAGAATTTTCACCTCCTTTTTTCCTGCTGGCAGCAGATAATTTATCCAATTACCTTCTTACCGCCCATATACGGCTGTAACACTTCAGGAATTCTTATAGAACCATCCTTCTGATAATTATTCTCCAAAAATGCAATCAGCATTCTGGGAGGAGCTACTACCGTATTATTTAATGTATGCGCAAAGTATTTCCCATTTTCACCATTTACTCTGATTTTTAACCTTCTTGCCTGGGCGTCGCCTAAATTGGAACAGCTTCCCACCTCAAAATACTTTTTCTGTCTGGGAGACCATGCCTCCACATCAAAGGATTTCACCTTTAAATCGGCAAGGTCGCCGGAACAGCACTCAATGGTTCTCACGGGAATGTCCATTGAACGGAATAAATCGACGGTATTCTGCCACAGCTTTTCAAACCACATCATGGATTCCTCGGGCTTGCATACCACAATCATTTCCTGCTTTTCAAACTGGTGAATCCGGTAAACGCCTCTCTCCTCAAGACCGTGGGCGCCCTTTTCCTTTCTGAAACAGGGTGAATAGCTGGTAAGAGTTTTTGGAAGCTCATTTTCCTGAATAATAGTATCTATAAACTTTCCTATCATGGAATGCTCCGAGGTTCCTATCAGATATAAATCCTCTCCTTCAATCTTGTACATCATGGCGTCCATCTCTGCAAAGCTCATAACGCCCGTAACAACATTACTTCTAATCATAAAAGGAGGTACGCAGTAGGTGAATCCTCTGTCAATCATGAAGTCTCTTGCATAGGAAATAACAGCAGAATGAAGTCTTGCAATGTCGCCCATTAAATAGTAAAATCCGTTTCCGGCAACCTTTCGTGCGCTGTCCAAATCAATTCCGTTTAATTT
Source organism: uncultured Lachnospiraceae bacterium (assembly GCA_947063675.1). Lineage (GTDB taxonomy): Bacteria > Bacillota > Clostridia > Lachnospirales > Lachnospiraceae > Suilimivivens. The sequence goes on from CAMSTM010000208.1 coordinate 2,078, forward strand.
TTCCATAATTTCCGTGTGATAGGGAATTTCATATTCGGGAACTACAGGTTCTCCATATTTGGTTATTTCGACATTTTCACTGTCATCCTTGCCGATGGGAACACTTTCATCAATAATATTTGGTATCACCATCATTATTTTTGTGATTTTTTCATTGATTTCTTTTTCTTTTTCTTCCAGTTCCAGAAGCATTTTTGCTCCTGCAGCAACTTCAGCTTTCTTTGCTTCTGCTTCCTCTTTCTTCCCCTGGGCCATCAAAGCTCCGATTTCTTTAGAAATCTTATTTCTTCTTGCCCTTAAATCATCAGCTTCCTTCTGGGTTTTGCGTCCCTGCGCGTCAAGGCTGATGACTTCATCCACCAGTTCCAGCTTGCTATCCTGAAATTTTTTTCTTATATTCTCTTTGACTGTCTCAGGATTTTCTCTTAAAAATTTAATGTCTATCATGGAAACTCCTCCCTTTTAACATTGTTATATTATTATGTATCTTCTATTAATGCAAGCTCTTTTTACTCAAGAAACTCCTGCATTGCCTCTTTAAGGGCTTCTTCTTCTTCTTTTCCCAGAGGAATATCGCATTGGCCTTTTTCTATCTTTTTTGTGTAAGTATAACACCCTTCTGTTCCATGGACGGAATTTAATATAAATCCATTATTATTTTCATCCAACAAAGCAAGGCAAAAACTTAATTTTCCGCCCATCTGATTGAAAGCATCGTATTTTATTATTCCTGCTTTCTGGATGGTAGATTCAAGCTTATGGTAAAGTACGCGAATATCTTTCCTGTTTTTTTCAATAGAATTTTTGATAAACTTATTATCTTCAAAAAGTGTTATGATTTCATTTTCAAGACTTTTCGCATCTTTTCCCTGCATAAAGCTTTGATATTTCTTTTTCAATTTTGAGATAGAACAGATATTTACAATATTTAATATTAAAAGAATAAGAATAACAGCAGCTAAAACTATAGCAACGATTCCAAAATCAATGTTGTTTAATCCAATACTGGATAATAGATTATTATTCATTTTATCATCTCGTACCCTTCTGAAGTCTTTTGTCCTATTTGGAAAGCAGCTCCATTATTTTTTCCAAGTCATCATGGCTGTAAAATTCAATTTCTATTTTACCGGCTCCGTTTCCTTTGGATGTGATGCTCACCTTTGTGCTTAATTTTTGTTTTAAATTTTCTTCAATATCCTGATAAACCGCTTCCAGACTCTCATCCGTAACAATTGTCTTTTTTATTTTAACCGGTTTATTCAGATTTTTAACCAGCTTTTCAACATCTCTTACATTTAATTTTTCTTCGTATATTTTTTTTGCAATTTCATATTGCTGTTTTTCATCTTCGATTGATATAAGAGCTCTTGCATGGCCTGTTGAAATCATATTATCAATAACCATCTTTTGCACATCATCGCACAATTTCAGCAAACGCATGGAATTTGTTACTGCCGTACGGCTTTTTGAAACTCTTTCCGCCACCTCATCCTGTTTCAGGTTGAATTCTGTGAGAAGACGCTTATAAGCCTGAGCTTCTTCAATTGGATTTAAATCTTCTCTCTGTATGTTTTCTATTAGAGATATTTCAACAATTTCCTGCTCTGTCAGGTTTTTTATAATTACGGGAATTTCTTTTAAACCTGCTTTTTTAGCCGCTCTCCATCTTCTTTCACCGGCAATTATCTCATAATATGTAGATTTATCCTGCACAAGAATAGGCTGTAGCAACCCAAACTGCTTTATAGATTCGGCCAGCTCGTCCAGGGCATCCTCATCAAAATTTTTTCTCGGCTGTTCCCTGTTCGGCTCAACCTTTGTAATATTGACTAACTTTTCCCCTTCTTTTTTTTCTGTATTTTCTTCATTTATATTCCCGGCCTTTGCTTTTTTTTCATTGATACCCACTGGAATTAAAGCATCCAGCCCTTTACCTAAACCCCTTGATGCCGCCATATCTTATTTTCCTTTCTAATAAATTATAAAATCCGCTTATTGCAACAAACTGCGCCATCATTCTTCGTCCAGTGGCTTATTGTTAATAATTTCTTCTGCCAATGAAAGATATGCTTCTGCTCCGGCAGACCTGGCATCATACATATTAATAGGCATTCCATAGCTGGGAGCCTCGGCCAGCCTTATATTTCTTGGAATTACTGTAGTAAATACCTTTTCATTTAAATGGCTTTTAACGTTCTCCACTACCTGGAGAGATAAGTTTGTCCTGGAATCGTACATGGTAAAAAGTACGCCTTCCATAGCCAAATCAGGATTTAAACGCTCTTTTACAAGATTAATTGTATGTATAAGCTGGCTCAATCCTTCCAGGGCATAATACTCACATTGGATGGGAACTAAAACAGAATCGGCGGTAGTCATTGAATTTATAGTAAGGAAATTTAACGAGGGGGGACAATCTATTATAATATAATCATAGCTGTCTTTTACCCATTCTATCTCTCTTTTTAATATAAATTCTTTTCTGTCTACTCCAATCAGTTCTATTTCTGTAGCGGCAAGATTTACATTGGAAGGAATAACTGAAACTCCCTGAATAACGTCGTTTAAAATACATTCCTTAATTGAACATTCGCTCAGCATTAATTCATATATTGTATTATCTAATTCATTTTTTTCTATTCCAAATCCGCTGGTGGTATTTCCCTGAGGGTCTGTATCTATAACTAATACTTTTTTACCCTTTGCCGCCAATGCGGCAGACAAATTAACAGAGGTTGTAGTTTTACCCACTCCTCCCTTTTGATTTGCAATTGCAATAATCTTTCCCATTTATTTTCCTTTCGCTGACTGTAAACTTATAATTCAATCCTTTCGTGACATTATAGCACTAATAATAGTTATATTCCATAATAATTTGAATTGTTTCACAATTTAAAAGGAATATAATGGAATGTTTCACAATTTCTTTACAAGATTTTGGGGTAATATGTTTCACGTGAAACATTATCTAGTATTAATTTAAAAATGTTTCACGTGAAACAAAGGTTCCTTTACAGGTATTCCTGCTTTTCTGGGATATTTTAAAGAGGTTTTTTTGTTTTTTCTTATTAAAATAATATTTCTGTATATATCTGAAAAAGGTAAATAAAATTCAACCTGTTTTTCGTACTTTCCTCCAAGAATGTCTATAGCTTCCATAGCGCTTTCAAATTCTTCAGCCGCCTTATCAGATTTGTATGCTGCAAAATATCCTCCCTGTTTTACAAATGGAATACAATACTCGGATAAAACAGCCATATTAGCGACAGCCCTCGAAACACATATATCGTACTTTTCTCTTAATTTATCCGGCTTTGCATAATCTTCCGCTCTTCCATGCACAGCTTCTATATTTTTCAGTTCTAACTTATTTATAACTTCGTTAAGAAAATTAATTCTTTTGTTTAATGAATCTAAAAGAGTTACTTCCAGATTTGGAAAAACAATTTTCAAAGGAATTCCCGGAAAGCCGGCTCCCGTTCCTATATCAATTAACTTATATTTTTTTTCTGATAAATCTGGCA
>CAMSTM010000209.1 GCA_947063675.1 uncultured Lachnospiraceae bacterium
AGAATAAGTCTGTAAGCTGTTTTTCTTGCTTACAAACTTATTATACGAGGAGATTGTTTCAATGGAAAAGCTAATAGAAATAGCAACAGGGATTTTAGCAGGAATAGGAACAGTAGCCTGTTTATCAACGATAGGTATATTGGGTTATGCTTTAATAGATAAAGAACCTGTAAACGTAGCTGAAGAATCCAATAATACATTAGAAGTTCAAATGGAGGATTATTCTTCAACCTTCCCGCAAGTCTTTACTACATTCCCAGATAGTGTTGATATAGAAGGAATAAACTATGTTGAACACACTCACAATTATATTGAATCTGTAGACGTAAAAGCTAACTGTTATAGAGAAGGGAGATTAAAATATATCTGTGATATATGTGGAAGTACATATTATATAGATGTCCCCGCTACAAAACATAAAGAAGACTTTGGCTGGATAACTGTAAGAGAACCAACTTCAAATGAAACGGGATTACGGGTTAAATACTGCATATATTGCGATTCAATAGCCGCAATAGAAGACATTCCTTACCTCAATATTGGAGGCTATGTAAATGATGAAGAACATGTTCATAATTACGCAGTAACCACAGAACGGGAACCTACCTGTGTCCTTGCGGGACTTCGTAAATATACCTGTAGCTGTGGAGATATTTACTCAGAACAGATTTCGGCGCCAGGTCATATTGCTACAGATTGGACAACAGTAGAAGAACCTACCACCACAACACTCGGTGCAGAACAACGTACTTGTGCGGTATGCGGTATTTTATTAGATTTAAGGCGAATAGCAGTAAAGGAGATACTTCCCAGCCCATCTTCTGATGCTTCCAGTGCCACCAATATATCATTAAATACACCAACGCCAACATCTACAATCAGGCCGCAGTCAACACCTACTGCATTGCCAAGACCGACTAATGCACCGGTGGATACACCACGCCCTACCGGCACTCCACGCCCCACAAGCACTCCACAGCCTGTTATTACACCTAAGCCAACTAATACGCCAACGCATACCGGCAATCCTGATTATGATTGGCAGAAAAAAGTAATAGATGTTGCAAAAAAATATTTGGCTACTGAAATAGGGTATTCATATGATTCCCTAATAGAGATGCTTCTTTATGAAAAATTTACTCCTGAACAGGCTAAATATGGGGTTAATAACTGTAGCGCTAATTGGAATAATCAAGCTGTAATAAGGGCAAAAAGATATTTGACTACTGAAGCGGGGTATTCGTATGAATTCCTGAAAAAGATGCTTAATGATGTTGATAAATTTACTTCTGAGCAGGCTGAATATGGCGTTGGTAACTGTGGTGCTGATTGGAATAATCAAGCTGTGATAAGGACAAAAAGATATTTGGCTGCTGAAACGGGGTATTCGTATGAGTTCCTGAAAAAGATGCTTAATGATGTTGATAAATTTACTCCTGAGCAGGCTGAATATGGCGTTGATAACTGTGGTGCTGATTGGAATAATCAAGCTGTGATAAAGGCAAAAAAATATTTGGCTACTGAAATGGGGTATTCGTATGAGTTCCTGAAAAAGATGCTTAATGATGTTGATAAATTTACTCCTGAGCAGGCTGAATATGGCGTTGATAACTGTGGTGCTAATTGGAATAATCAAGCTGTGATAAAGGCAAAAAAATATTTGGCTACTGAAACGGAGTATTCGTATGAGTTCCTAAAAAAAATGCTTGAAGATGTTGATAAATTTACTTCTGAGGAGGCTAAATATGGAGTTGATAATTGTGGCGTTGATTGGTAGATAAGATTTGAAAATCTTATGAAGAACTACGGTCACAAGGTTACCGTCCTTGCAGGCATTGCGGACTCTGTTTTTTGAAAATATTAGTAATTCTTGATTGAAATTTTTAGGGAAGAAGCAAATTAATTTGAAATACAGTATTGAACTCCTTGATATGATGGATGGACAGTAAGCAATACGCCCGCCGCGCAAAATATAAAGGCAGATACGGACTTACTTAAAGGACCCCGGCAGAAAATCCCCCGTTTCCGCGTCTTCGGATTTATGTTATAATACTGGAAAATCTGTAATCTGTTTTAAAGGAGTTCCGTTGGCATGAACATCAAAAAAGCTCTCATTACAGACCTTCCGTCCATTCTCCCCGTTTATTCCTATGCCAGAAAACAGATGGCTCTAAACGGAAATCCCACACAGTGGGGAAACAGCCACCCTTCCGTAGAGGCCCTGACATCTGATATCGAAAGCGGGAATTTATATATCATTGAAAATAATGGGCAGCCCGCGGGGGTATTTGCCTTTATTATCGGTGTAGAACCGACTTATCAGGAAATAAACGGGGCATGGCAAAACGAACTGCCCTACGGGACGGTGCACCGGGTTGCTTCCGGCGGCCTTGTCAGGGGTATCCTGAAAGTGTGTCTTGATTTTTGTGAATCCCTTACTCCCAATATCCGAATCGACACCCATAAGGATAATACTATCATGCGTCACCTTCTTGAAAAAGAGGGATTCCACGAATGCGGCATCATCCACGTGGAGGACGGCACGCCCCGGATTGCCTATCAGAGGATGAGATGAACCGCCGCCCGGTGACATTTTCTTATATTGATTTCTCCCTGACGGCTTTTCTCAGTTCCCCAGCCGCCTTTCTGATATCCGGCTGCGCCAGAATAGCGGAGACCACCGCCACGCCGTCTATTCCCAGCTTCATCAGCTCTGCTGCCTTTTCTTTGTCTATTCCTCCAATTGCCACGATGGGTATGGGAACGGCTTTCCTGACTGCCTGCAGTTCCTCCTTTGTCACGTGCTCTGCATCCCCTTTCGTCTGTGTGGGATACATTGCGCCCACGCCCAGATAGTCGGCGCCATCTTTTAAGGCGCACACGGCTTCCCGGAGGGACGACGCGGACACGCCCAAAAGCATATTCTTTCCGATTATTTTTCTTGCCGCCGCCGCGGGAATATCCCTTTGCCCGATATGTACGCCTGCCGTCTTCACCGCCAGGGCAATATCCATTCTGTCATTGATAATCAGAGGAATATGATATTTGTCCGTCACCTGCTTTACTTCCTTCGCCAGATTATAAAAATCCTTTGATGATATCTTCTTTTCACGGAGCTGTACCATGGTGCATCCGCCCAATATAGCCTGCTCAACCGCTGTGCATAATGCCCGAAAGCTTACTGCTTTTTCCTCAATGCTTTTCCCTGTAACATTTTTCGCTGCAATGTTTTCTGCCGTATCTTTTAGGCTTCCGCTGTCCGCATTCTCCGCGTCCTTGCATATATTGGCGCGGTCTGTCACCAGATAGAGAGAATAATCATATTTCATATTTCAGTCCGCCTCCTGTCTTTCTTTCTCACACAGCCCCGACTGATATAGCTGCCAGAAATGATGCGTGGGCCCGTTTCCTTTTCCAATCGAAAGGGAATGCTTAATTGCCGCCGTCACGTAATCCTTTGCCAGACTTACCGCTTCCCGGATATCTTTTCCTTTTGCCATCTGCGCCGCAACCGCCGACGAAAAGGTACAGCCTGTTCCATGGGTATTTTTTGTCGCAATCCTTTCCGTATCATAGTAGAAAAATTTCTTTCCGTCGTAAAGCACATCCAGCGCGCTTCCCTCTGCATGGCCGCCTTTTACCACAACCGCCCGGCATCCCAGACTGCATATTTTACGTGCGGCATTTTCCATATCTTTTACGGAAGCAATTTTCATGCCGCTTATTTTTTCCGCCTCGGGAATGTTAGGCGTCAGAATATCGGAAACCGGCAGCACCGTTTTTATAAACGTGTCAATTGCGTTTTCCTCCATAAGCGGACAGCCGTTTTTGGCGTACATGACCGGGTCTGTCACTACGATTCGCGGCCTGTATTGTCTGATTTTGACAGCAACGGCCTCCATACTTTCCGGCACAGGCAGCATACCGATTTTGACAGCGTCCGCCCCGATATCCTCAAAAATGGCATCCATCTGCTTTTCTATCATATCTGCGGTAATGTTTTGAATGCCGATTACACGGCTGGTGTTTTCAGCCACAACGGAGACAATCACGCTCATTCCAAACACGCCGTGGGCGGCAAAAGTTTTTAAATCTGCCTGAATACCCGCGCCGCCGCTGCAGTCGGAGCCTGCAATACTTAATACTTTTTTCATAAATTTACTACCTCTCTTTCGTTTGTTTTTATATCTGGTTTTTCAGCCTTCTGAAAAAGCTTCGCACCGGACCGCTTTTGACAGCCGCTGCATTTTCCAGAACGCAAAAAAAGCTCCCGAAAAATCAGAAGCTCTTTCAAACGCCGTGTCTGCATTGTTGCCGGCTCATTTTGTGCATGGTTATGGCGTAAGAAATTGCTTCCCTACGCCGGTATTAGCCGACAGGTCCAGAGGTCAGGTCTTACCTTTTTCAACTTGTTCAGTTCCCTCGCAAACGTGTATTTTAAATATTCAATTATCCTATCAGTACGTTTTTTCCCTCAAAGGCAAAGCCGTATTTCCTGATTTTCTCCACCGGAATTCCTTTTTTCACAAGCTCCGTCCCGTACCGCTTTTCCTCAATCTGAGCAAGCGCAGACCTTACGGTATCTTCAAGGCTTTTGTCTTTTCTTGGATTGTATACCTTAAATTCAATTATAAAGGCGTCAAGTCCCGGCTTTTTGGGTTCCAACATAATATCATATCTGCCAAAACCGCTTTCCCGGTTGGAGGTAATTGTATATCTGTCCGCCAAGTCCACCATCAGCCCCAACACAAATCCATGATAAAAACGCTCTGGCTCCAACTGTCCCGAAGCCCGTTTTCCGGTATCAAAAAAGCTGAAAGTTTCATTCGCGACACGGTTCATATATTCATTCATGGCATCCAGGTCACCAAGAAGCAGCGCATCAAGAAATACGCCGTAAGCGTAAGTGTATTCCGAAAACCAGTCCTCAATCATCTGCTCGAACACTACCCTAACTTCCCTGTTCGTCAGCTTAAGGTCACATTCCGTTTTCCCGTCATTAATCTCGAAGCTCTCCAGTTTTAAATAGCCGCTGGCAAGTAACAGGCTCCATATAGCACTGGTTCTGTGGTTCATTTGATTAAACACAATCTGCTCGTCAATTATTGTGTGAAGCACTCCGCCATGAAGTAAATCCTCCATCGTTATCTTTACCGCCGGCTCACCTTCTCTGATAATATTCTTCCAATGCCGCAAACACCTCTGCCTCTGTAAAGCCAAAAGCTGTTCCGTATTCATAAGATATTGATGTCACCACTTTAAGGTTATTTAAATTCGAAAAAATCGACTCTTTACTTAATTTTCTGATAAAATCAGTCTTATCAATGTAAAAATAATTATTTTCAATTACCTGTTTAAAGTCCTGATGACCAATTGCAACAGTTCTTGCCACTATATTCCTCCATTTTCTCAACTGAATTGTATTTTCATTCTACCCCTTATTTTATCTTAGCACAAGCTGTTTTCCTTATTCATAAATTTCATTTTGTTGCTCTTTTCATCAG
>CAMSTM010000210.1 GCA_947063675.1 uncultured Lachnospiraceae bacterium
TTCCCTACATGACGCTCTTCCGATCTGCCGATAGAAAAGATTCCGGGGTCAAACACGCCTATGATATCCCCGGCATAGGCCTCCTCCAGTATCTTCCTCTCGCTTGCCATAATCTGCTGTGGCTGCGAGAGACGCATGACCTTATTTCCCTGCACATGCTTTACCTCCATGCTGGCCTCGTATTTGCCGGAACAGATTCTCATAAAGGCAATTCTGTCCCTGTGAGCCTTGTTCATATTCGCCTGTATTTTAAACACAAATGCGGAAAAATCATTCTCCGCAGGCATTATCAGGCCGCTGTCAGCCCTCCTGGGAAGCGGTGTCGTTGCCATTTCAAGGAAATGCTGCAAAAAAAACTCCACACCGAAATTGGTAAGAGCCGACCCGAAAAACACCGGCGTCAAATCCCCCGAGCGAACCAAATCCAAATCAAATTCCGCGCTGGCTCCGTCTAAAAGTTCAATTTCTTCCTCCAGAGTTTCCTTTGCCCCGCTTCCGATTGCCCCTTCAAGTTCTGTTCCGTCCTTTATCGGAATTTCCCTGCTTTCTCCTTCCCTGGTTCCCTTCTCCGTATCGGAATAGGTAATGACGCAATGCCTCTTTCGGTCGTAAACTCCCCTGAAGCCCTTCCCTGAACCAATAGGCCAGTTTACAGGACAGGTGGCAATCCCCAGCTCCTTTTCAATTTCATCAAGCAGCTCAAAGGTGTCGTTGGCATCCCTGTCCATCTTATTGATAAAGGTAAAAATCGGAATCTTGCGCATAACACAGACCTTGAACAGCTTACGGGTCTGAGCCTCCACACCCTTGGACGCATCAATCACCATCACGGCGGAATCCGCCGCCATCAGCGTACGGTAGGTGTCCTCCGAAAAGTCCTGGTGCCCCGGCGTGTCCAGAATATTGATGCAAAACCCGCCGTATTCAAACTGCAGCACGGAAGAAGTAACTGAAATTCCCCTTTCCTTTTCAATTTCCATCCAGTCGGAAACCGCATGTCTTGCCGTTGCCTTTCCCTTAACGCTCCCCGCAAGATTAATAGCTCCGCCGTACAGCAGAAATTTTTCTGTCAGAGTGGTTTTCCCGGCATCCGGGTGGGAAATAATGGCAAAGGTCCTTCTTCTGTTTATTTCCTGCGCATAATTGTCCACGTGTTGTTCCTCCAAATCTTTCATGTATTTCTTATCTATGCTCTAGAGCACGGATTTACCGTCAGTCTTTCCCGGAATTCCCAAAAGCGCTAATACGGTGGCTCCGATATCCGCAAAAGTATCTCTGGTTCCCAGATTCCGGGGAGGGATATTCTTTCCGTAAATGATAAGAGGCGTATGCTCTCTTGAATGGTCGGTGGATACGGTATATCCCGGGTCGCAGCCATGGTCGGCGGTTATCACCAGCGCGTCTTCCTCCCTGAGCTTATCCAGCATGGCGGGCAGCGCCTTATCAAACTCCGCCAGCGCCCTGGCATACCCCTCAATGTCGTTTCTGTGCCCATAGAGCATATCATAATCCACAAGATTAATAAAGCACAAGCCCTCAAAATCCTGTTCAAGATATCCGAGCGTCTTTTCAATCCCTTCGGTATTCCCTTTCGTGTATACATAGGACGTAATTCCCCGGCCGGCAAAGATATCCCTGATTTTGCCCACGCCGATTACTTCCTTTCCGGCATCCCTGATGATATCCAGTATCGTATCCGCAGGCGGCTCTAAAGAGTAGTCATGTCTCCCCGAGGTTCTCTGATAGTTCCCGCTCTCTCCCGCAAAGGGCCTTGCAATCACTCTGCCCACGCCGTGTCTGCCGCTAAGAAGCTTCCTTGCCATCCGGCAGTATTCATACAATGTTTCTACCGGAACCACATCCTCATGGGCCGCTATCTGAAAAACGCTGTCCGCAGAGGTGTATACAATCAGCTTTCCCGTCCTCACATGCTCGTCGCCGTAATCCTTGATAACTTCTGTTCCCGAGTAGGGTCGGTTGCATAAGATTCCTCTTCCCGTCATCTCTGAAAAAGGAACCAGAATTTCATCGGGAAATCCCTCTGGATAGACAGGGAGCGGCTTTTCGGAAATCACTCCCGCAATTTCCCAATGCCCGATAGTAGTATCCTTCCCTTTAGAGGCCTCCCGCATTCTCCCGTAAACGGCCTCCGGCTGCGCCGCGCCCTTTCTCCAGTCGATTCCGTCAATATTGAAAAGCCCGAGCTTTTCCATATTCGGCATATGGAAACAGGAGCCTGTTGACGCCGATTTCAGGGTATTTGTCCCCGCATCTCCAAAATCATCCGCATCATCCATGGCGCCTATTCCCACACTGTCCAAAACAATCAAAAACACTCTTTTCATCAGGGTATTCCTTTCTTCCTTTCGCGTAAGTTCTTAACGATTATCATCCTGTTTCCTGTAATAGGATACCACATTTTTCTAAATATAGCATCCTTTTATTCCCCGGGCAGAGTGCTGATGACAATTGCATCCGGCGACACGCCTGTTTTGCGCACGATAATATCCTCTATCTGGGCGCGCTGGGCCTCGGAAAGCTCGGAAGCGTTTACCACCACATCAACGGTACTGTCCGTAATGCTGACCACCACATCGTCAAATCCCTTGCTTTCCAGAAGAATCTCGGCGGCAGTTTCCTTTTCCGCCACGTCCGTGATTGCTATCATATTATCCACGGCTTCCTGCTTCTGTTCCTCGCTGATATTTACATTATTGATAATCTCAAGCAGCGTCTCTTTATTCCTGGCCCTGGTCTGTTCCTTTAACAGTCTGGCCCCTGAAAGGGTATCCAGGCTTGCAGCCGAAGTAAATACTGCCTCCCCCGGCGTTTCCCCGTCAGAAAGCTGGTTTTCCGTGTTCTGCGCCATTTCCCCCGTCATATTTTCCGCCATGATTTCTTCCATGTTTTCATCTAAATAGTTGGATTCGTTTAAAACCACGTCGGAATCCATGCTCTGGATATCCGCCTGCTCCATATCCTCGTCGGATATCTCAAAAAGCGCCGCCACATCCGAGTCCGCCACATCCTCGCTCATCACCGTTCCCGAACCTGCCGTCATGATTTCTTCTTCTGTAATTTTGCTTCCGGCAAAATTGAGGTATCCCGCAACCGCAATCATGATTGCCAGCGCCGTAATCATAATCTGATTCTTTTTCACCATATTTTTCAAATCTGCTTCTCCTTCTTATTGTGATATCATTTTAACTATTTTAATTTTATGTGCCTCTATACCAAATAATGCCTGAATTGCTTCTGTTATATTCTGCACGGTTTTCGCATTACCGCCCCCTTCGGCCGATACCGCCACGCCCTCCACCTGCGGAGCCAGAACCTTCTTCACATAGGGACTGCCTCCGCTCCCCTGTCCGTTCTGATAAAGGGTCTCCTCACTGTCGGTGATACTCGTGGTATTTCTGCTGCCCCCGGCGGAGTCCACCTCGGTGGCGCCGTTTCTGGTTTTGCTTACGTCCTTCTCCACAACGGCCTCCCCGGCATCCCTTAGCGTAACCATTACTCTTACCTTCCCTACGCCCTCCATGGTGGATAGCAGCTCCTCCAGAGACCTTTCCGTCCGGGCGGCATAAGAAGCAAGAGAACTGTCTGCTTCCTCATTCCCGGCTTTACTTCCCGTACCCTCCGCCCCATCTGACTGTAAACCTATCATAGCATTTTTACTGTCCCATTGATTGGACTGTGATTTATTTTTTTCTTCTACAGGCCAGGCAATCACCAGAAGAAGCACCCCCACAAGGATTACAATCAGAAAATTATCTCTTGTAAATTTTATTTTCCATTTTCCCGCCATGCCCTTTTCCTGCATACACAGCCTCCGTTTCCCTCTCGCTTACAATTGATAACCCCTCCGAACGCACAGGACTACCGGAAAATAATTTCAATATTCTCCCCGTCCACTCCTATCCGGCTTCCATAAAGTTCCTTTAACGCCAAAATATCACTATCCGGGACTGCCTGCCCCAAAGCCCCGGTTTCCTTTTCTTCCCCAATCCTTATCGGCTCTATCTGAATCGTCTCCTGCCTCTCCTCATCCTGAAAATCCCTCTCCATTCCCCTTTCCGCCTCCTTCACAGTAACAACCACCTTATCCTCCGCAACCTCCGCATCCAAAATATGATAGCTTCCGCCGCCTTCCTCCAGCCGCTCTTTCAGTTCCTGCTCCACAGCCCTGTAAATATCCTGCCGGCTGTCCGGGACCGCAAATAGATTTTCCTCACTGCGGATACCCGCCTCCAGCGCTTCAATCTTCTGCCCTATCTCCAGTTTTTTGTCCTCGCTCAGAAAAAGTCCGAATAAAGGCCCTGTAATTCCCATAATCATCATAATTCCCACCAGTACCCTGACATATTTCACATAAACGCTTCCCGGCACAAAAAACAAAACCGCCTGGGCGACAATCATGAAAATGCATATTTCCTTTACAATAGAAACCATACCACGCCTCCGCATAAAAGCATATCATCCTCACCTTAAGATGAAACCGTGACCGACACCACTGCAATTACAATGATGAACAGCGCCGCCGAAGTAAAGACGCATCTTAAAAGCAAAAACCCTCCGCGCCCCACCCTGTCGGCACATTCCGAAATCCTTTTGTCGCTTACGATTCCCGTAATCGCCGCTCCCAGCTTCACAACCGCCGTGACCACAGCTATTTTCAAAAGCGGCAAAAGCAGCGCCCCGAAAAGGAGAACCAGCAGTAAAACCCCCATACTGTTTTTAATCAGAACCGCCGAGCCCAGCACCAGCTCCGTTACCCCTTCGGCCACCCCGCCCACCCCGGGAATAGCGGAAAGCGCCTTCCGCATTGTAGATATTTTCAAATTATTTATTACCGGCATGATAACGGCCTGTACAAGGCTTAAACCCGTTACGGCTCCCAAAGCCGCTTTCAGTGCAAAGCCAATCCCTTTTTCAATAAAATCCAGAAGCAATGTCAGCTTTTCCTCCGACCACAAACCGTTTAAAAGCGCCAGCATCACATAGCTGTAAATCAAAGGAATCAGCACCGCTTTTAACAGACTTTCCACCAGATAGGCAATCACCAGCATAAGCTGATAGTAATACACCGCAGCGGCCGTTCCCGAAGCCGCTCCCACCACCGTAAAATAGGTAGGAATAAATAACTTGATAAAAAGCGCAATATTTTCAATGGCTCCGCCTGCAATGTCCGAAATAAAAAGAAATACCTTTGTAAGAATAACCATCAGGAACAAATAGAGAAAATAAAAACCTGCCTGGGCAATCTGCCCGCCTGCAAACAAATCGGAAAATTCCGAGAACACCGCGGAAATCACACCTAAAAGCAGGATATAAATGAATATATTTTTGAGACCTGAGAGTTCCCCCAAAAGAGCCTCCTTAATCCCTTCCGCCAGCATCCTGAAAGCCTCTCCCGCTTTGCCGTGGATAATCATCTGAAGAAGCGTTTTTGCATCAATGGAAATTCCCGGAA
>CAMSTM010000211.1 GCA_947063675.1 uncultured Lachnospiraceae bacterium
CCCCGACCTTTTGGTCCGTAGCCAAACGCTCTATCCAGCTGAGCTAAGCGCACATGTGTTGCTTCCTCTGCAACAATAAATATATTATTATAAAATCAGAACTTTGTCAAGTACGCAGAAATAGAATTTCAAAAATAAAATTTCAGAAACTTTTTCGGCGCTTCCAAAAGCATTTTATAACGGACCGCATATATCTTTGTTGCGAGAATCCTTTCATAACTGAGCAATCACAAAAATCGTATAAATCGCCTTAATCGCCGCCTCGAAGTCCTCGTTGGCCACGCCGATGATAATATTCAGCTCGCTGGAGCCCTGGTCAATCATCTTTACGTTCACATTCGCATGAGCCAGCGCGGAAAAAATACGCCCCGCCGTTCCTCTGGTGGACTTCATGCCGCGCCCCACTACTGCCACGAGGGCAAGGTCGGCCTCGATATCCACACTGTCCGGGTCGGCCAGCCGGTGAATGGCGGAAACCACCTTCTGCTCCTTATCCGCGAACTCATCCTGATGCACGAACACCGTCATGGTATCGATTCCCGAGGGCACATGCTCAAAGGAAATCCCGCTGTCCTCAAATGCCTGAAGCACCTTCCTGCCAAATCCAATTTCGGAATTCATCATTGCCTTTTCAATATTTACGGAGCAGAACCCTTTCTTTCCCGCGATACCTGTAATCACATATTTTGACTTCTGACAGGTGCTCTCCACAATCCAGGTCCCTGCATCATCAGGCCTGTTGGTGTTGCGGATATTGATGGGAATCCCTTCCCTTCTCACAGGAAAAATCGCGTCTTCGTGGAGAACGCTGGCGCCCATGTAAGAAAGCTCCCGCAGCTCCCTGTATGTAATGGTGTCAATCCCCTCCGGCTCCTCGATAATTCTGGGGTCTGCAATCAGAAAGCCGGACACGTCCGTCCAGTTTTCGTACACGTCTGCCTTTACCGCCCTTGCCACAATGGAACCGGTGATATCGGAACCGCCTCTGGAAAAGGTCTTGATTCTTCCATCCCCGTAGGCGCCGTAAAATCCGGGAATCACCGCATGGTCCGCAGTTTCAAGACGCTCCCTCAAAATACGGTTGGTAAGCTCCGCGTCAAAATCGCCTTCTTCCGTAAACCGGATAACCTCGGCGGCGTCCACAAACTGGAAGTCAAGATAGGCCGCCATGATGATACTGTTTAAATATTCCCCCCGGGAAGCCGCATAGTTTTCTCCGGCTTTCTCATTAAAATTCTTTTCAATGGTTTCAAATTCCGCTTTCAGGGAAAGGGAAAGAGAAAGCCCCTCGATAATTTCCTGATAGCGGGCTGCAATTTCAGAAAGCAGCCTGTGGAAATCCTGACCGGATTCCGCCATGTGATAGCATTCGTAAAGCATATCCGTAACCTTGGTGTCCTCCGGAAATCTTTTCCCCGGCGCTGAGGGCACCACAAAACGCCTTTCCGCATCTGCAAGAATGATGTCCCTCACCTTTGCAAACTGCTCCGCGCTGGCTAAAGAACTGCCGCCGAACTTCACTACCTTTTTCATAACAAATATCTCCTCATAAAAATCTATATTATTTTTCAAACAGCTTATCTATTATTTTATGACCGGCCGAAACAAAGTTTCCGCTTCCGGCAGCCTCCTTTTCATTGTAGCTTAAAGTGCCGGCAACGGGAAAATCGCTGTCATACAAAAGATAAGGAACCGGCTGCGCCGTGTGGGTTCTCACCCTGATTGGCGTGGGATGGTCAGGCATCACCAAAAGCCGGTAGGAAATACCATCCGCATCAAGCTTCTTTGTCAAAGGCCCGATAACCCTCTTATCCAGGTACTCAATGGCCTGCACCTTCTTTTCCACGCTGCCCTGATGCCCCATCTCGTCCGGGGCTTCCACATGAATGTAGACAAAGTCGTAATCCTGCTTTAATGCCTCAAGGGCCGCCTGAACCTTCCCTTCATAATTGGTGTGAAGACCGCCGTTTGCTCCCTCCACCTGCGCCGCGCCCATTCCGGCTCCCACAGCAATTCCCTTTAAAAGGTCCACCGCCGAAACCATCATACCCTTACGGCCTGTTTTTTCCTCAAAAGAGGAAAGCGCCGGTTTCGTTCCGGCTCCCCAGAACCAGCAGCAGTTTGCCGGCCGGAGCCCTTTTTTCTTTCTTTCTATATTTATTGGATGATTCACAAGAATATCATAACTTCGCTCCATCATGCAACGAAAATTTTCATTTTCGGGAAGATGAGGGCCTATAACCTGCCCGAGAACATCATGCGGCTGGGAAAGTTCAATCACCCTTCCCTGATTCCAAATCAGACAATGCCGGTAGCTGGTGCCCGCATAAAACCGGAAGCTTTCGTTTTGAAGCTGTGCCTTTACCGCCTCTAAAAGAACCGTGCTTTCCTCCGTACTGATTTCCCCTGAGCTGTGGTCGATAATGGTCTTTTTTTCAAAAGGAACGTCATCCTCGGATATTGTGACAATGTTGCAGCGAAAAGCCACATCCGTATCTTTCATGGGCACGCCGATGCTGAGCGCCTCAAGGGGAGAACGCCCGGAATAATAAATTTTCGGGTCATATCCCAGTACCGCCAGATTGGCCGTATCTGACCCTGGCTTCATTCCGTCGGGAATTGTCTGCACCATTCCGATTTCCGATTTTTTACATATCCCGTCCATGGCCGGCGTGTCGGCATATGCAAGGGGTGTCTTGTCCCCAAGCTCCGCTACAGGCTCGTCCGCCATACCATCTCCAAGCACCACAATATATTTTCTTTCCGACATAGCTTCCTCTTTTCCGACTCTCTCTTATTCTACTCTGATGCGGCTGATAATTCCCAGTTTTCCGGCCTTTTCGTTAAACTCCGCTTCCGTCATTTCATCCGTGATAAATCCGAATTCTCCCGGTACGTCCGCCTCGATAACACTTACCTTTTCAAATACATGAATCGCTTCTTTTTCCTTTTCCAGAGGCACTCTGACAAAAAATCTCCGGCTTGTCCTGTCTATGCCTGTAAGCGCCACTTCTTCCGCGTCCCAGAAGCACATAATCACCTTGCCGATATGCCTTGCGCAGTCAACCACGTCGGATACCACCGCGCTGGCTGTGGGCAGCTTTCCCGCTCCCCGCCCGTAGTACATGGAATCCCCCAGCATATTTCCATGGACGCAAACCGCGTTAAACACCCCGTTTACCATGTAAAGAGGATGGGACTTGCTAATCATGAAAGGCGCTACCATGGCATAATATTTTCCGTCTTCCTCCCTGCTTAAGGCAAGAAGCTTGATGGTCTTTCCGCAGGCATGGGCGTATGCGAAATCCGTTGTGGTGATTTTCGTGATTCCTTCCGTGTAAATATCCTGATATTTCATAGTCTTTCCGCACATAAGGGAAGACAGAATTGCAATCTTGCGGCAGGCGTCATAGCCCTCCACGTCCGCTTCCGGGTTCCGCTCCGCGTAGCCCTTTTCCTGGGCTTCCTTCAAGACCTCGTCATAACAGGCGCCGTCCTTTTCCATTTTAGACAGAATATAATTAGTGGTTCCGTTTAAAATCCCTGTGATAGCGTCAATCTTTTCCGCTGTCAGCGAGTAGTTGAGGGGACGGATAATCGGAATCCCTCCGCCCACACTGGCCTCGAAAAGATAATTGCAGTTGTTTTCATGGGCTATCTTAATCAGCTCCGGTCCGTACGTCGCTACCAGCTCCTTGTTGGAAGTGCAGACACTTTTCCCCGAAAGGAGCGCCCTTCTGGTGAAATCATAAGCCGGCTTAAGGCCTCCCATGGTTTCACAGATAATCTTTACTTCCGAATCGTTTAAAATCTCCTCCACATCATGAGTGATTTTGTCTGCATAAGGGTCTCCGGGAAAATCCCGTAAATCCAGTATATATTTAATGTTAATCGGCTCGCCTGACTTTTTGTTGATTTCTTCTTTGTTTTTTTCGATTACTTCCACGACGCCGCTGCCTACCGTGCCGTATCCCATTACCGCTACCTGTATCATGTTGTCCTCCTGTTCCAGTTCGCAGACGTACTTACAGTATTCCTTTGTCTGCCGTTTTATGCTTTTGCAAGTATCTTTACATTTCTGACGCCCCTGTGCCTCTCCATTGTTTCAAGCATCTCCGACACATTGCCTGTGGTTGGAAGCACCTGTACGCTAAGGCTTAAGGATGCCACCCCGTTAATCGGAATGCTCTGATGAATGGTAAGAATGTTTGCCTTAAACTCGGCGATAACCTTCAGTACATCCGACAAAAGCCCCGGCTCGTCCTTCATCTGAAACGTCAGAGTAATCGTGATTCCCTGGGCATTGTCGTGAAACTGAAAAATGTCGTCCTTATACTTATAAAAGGAACTGCGGCTGATGCCAACCTGGTCCGCCGCCTCGTTAATCGTATGAACTTTACCGGTATCAAGGAGCTTCCTGGCCTCCACTACCTTCAAAAGCACCTCAGGCACAGCCTGCTCCTTTACCACAAAATACCTGCTTCCCATAATCCACATCCCATCCGCTGCCCGGCTCCGCCTTGCTGTCCCGCTCTGTTTTGTTCTCTTTACGTGGACATTTGTTTGCCAACGGAAGATATTTTATCACAGGGAAAAATCTATGGCAAGACATTTTTTTATTTTTACACGGAAATCAATTTTCAGATTTCAGTGAAATGAATACTGCCAAAGAGGATGTCAACCCGGAATATTTCTTAAGGAGTCCTCATAAAAACGCCGGTGCTTAGCGGGATTACGGGCTGTTATGCAGCTCGGATTGCCGATAACTGTTATTTATGACAGTGTATAATAATTTTTCATCTGCGCACCCTAATTCCTGTAAAAAATTTGTATGGAGGAAATGACATGAAAGATATAGATAAAAATTCACTGGACGAAGCTCTGGCAAGAAACACGCTGGACGATATCCCCGAGCCCAAAAGCAATGCAAAGGAAATTATCGGCCTGACCAAAAGCAGCGGGCGGATTACCGGATACCAGTTATCCGACGGCTCCACGGTCTCTAAGGAGGAAGGCGTTGCCATGGCAAAGGACGGCGACATCAAAGGCGTCGGCATTGCCCACCGGAAGGACACCGAATATTTAAAATCCCTTCCTGACGGCTCTGAAAACAATAATCTGGGAAATCTGCCCTCGGTATCCGGTTGAGAGGCTTCTCATTAAATCCTGTGAGCCGGAATATTTTGCTTCTGAAGCTTTACCCAAAACTTTCGGCGGTCTGACACAGACCGCCGATTTCTTCCGCCGGCTTTCCGGGGGTCAAATTCGTTTCCAGCTACATGTATAACTGAATTTTGCAAACAAAAAAACTTGTTTTTCGATTTTTATAAAAATTTGAAAATTGGAGTTGACAAAGTAAAAGACATATTGTATATTATTACTTGTCCGTTGGATGCGGGCAACAAAATGCGCGAGTGGCTCAGTTGGTGGAGCGCGACCTTGCCAAGGTCGAGGCCGC
>CAMSTM010000212.1 GCA_947063675.1 uncultured Lachnospiraceae bacterium
AGACGTGTGCTCTTCCGATCTATGCTGTAAAAATCAGACACCGTGAGCCGGGAGACGGAACAGTCAACCAGTATCTGTTGTTTGTTCTGGCCGATTTACTTTTCTTCATCTGCGGAGTCGTTTATCTTGCAGGCAGCGCCATTCTCTCCTGGAAGGAAAAATCGCCGGAGCATAAATATCATAACGAAAATCTTTTCTTTTTCGGGCAGATGATATCAAAGCTGAACACAACCAGTAAGACAATGAGCATTATCAGTATCACGCTGACCCTTGCAGTTTTTCTGTTCATTGCCGCTCCTATACTGGTAAACTGGGCGTCCGGCTATCTGGACTCGCGTTCCATGTATGACGTGCAGATTTATTCCAGATACAACAATGTGTATGAGGAGGAAAATCTGCCCGGAGGAGGTTATGGGATTGTGACAGGCTTTCTTGAAGGACAGGGCATAGAGACGGCGTATGACTGTACCTTTCACCTGTATCTGCCGGTGAGGGAGGATTTCCATAACCGGATGAAGTATGATTTTCCGGCTGCGGCAATTTCCCTGAGCGATTATAACGCCGTAAGGTCGATGTTGGGGTTTGAAGAAATTACGCTGAAAGAAAATGAATTTACGACACACTGGAAGGCTGTCGCAACAGGAGAAGAACAGGATGATTTTCTGAAATCCCACGGAACAGTTAAAACCGATAAAGGAAACCTGACCCTGGCCCAAAGCCCCTGCCATCAGGAAAAAATGGGAGAGACAATGTATAACGCTTATACGGATGTACTGCTTGTGTTCCCCGACAATATCTGCAGGGATTTGCTGCCGGTCATCGAGAACCGCTATATCATAACAAAAGAGCCCCTTTCCTATGATACGGCCCGACTTCTTGCGGCGGAATTCGCAGAGGTCTATCCCGAGGAAACGGAGACGGGCGCAAGCTATGGAATCCGCCTGCGCACCCTGCAGATAAACGAGGTAAAGGGAAGCAATTTCGTCCTGCAGGCATCCATGCTCTACGGGGCTGTGGTTTTGATGGTTATCTGCCTTACTGTACTTTCCCTGCAGCAGCTTCTGGACGCGGGGCATTACAGATACCGCTTTTCGGTGCTGCGGAAACTGGGGGTTGAGGAACGGAACATAGAAGGGCTGATGTTAAAACAGTTGGGAGTCTGGTTTGGCCTGCCGGTGATGCTTGCCATAGCGGTTGCCTCCGTTGCCGTTGCCTGCTTTGTCCGGGCCATATCGGCGGAAATTTCGGCTTACATCGGATTTTCCTCTTTGCTGCGGCAGGTGGGAATTACTGTGGGAATTCTGGTTCTTTTGCTGGTGTGTTATTTTTTAAGTACGTGGCTCCTTTTCAGGCGTTCAGTGGATGTTTGACAAATCTTTCTCTGGAAAATCCTGTCTCCTGATGTTATAATCATAATATCTATATATTATCTGCGTACCCATGAAAAAGTATACAAATTGCACGAGGACGCGGAAAAGAAAGGAGAGATTTATAATGCACTCAGTCAGAATTGATTCACCGGATGTACAGGCATTTGAAACGGAGCATATTGCCGCCGTCAGAAAGGTGGCGCCGGAATGTATGGTGCTTCTGAAAAATGACGGCACTCTGCCTCTTTCAGGAGCCGGAAAGATGGCTCTTTACGGAAGCGGAGCAAGAAGAACCATTAAAGGAGGAACCGGCTCGGGGGACGTTAACGTGCGCCACTTTGTCAATGTGGAAGAAGGGCTTGAGAACGCCGGCTTTGAGATTACCACAAAGGCATGGCTTGACGGCTACGATAAGATAGTGGCGGACGCAAAGGCAGCATTTTACGGCGCTATCCGCAAGGAAGCCGAGGCGGCGGGAGCAAAGGGAATGCAGATGATGCTGTTTGCCATGGGACGGATGTGCCCGGAACCGGAATACGAGCTTCCCTTAGACGGCGAAGGAGATACGGCGATTTATGTGCTGTCAAGAAATTCAGGCGAAGGCGCGGACCGCAAGCCGGAAGCGGGAGATATCAATTTAACGGAAACGGAAATCAGAGATATTCTTGCCCTGAATAAGAAATATGAGAAGTTTGTCCTTGTCCTTAACGTGGGCGGCATGATTGATTTAAAACCTGTGGAAGAGGTTTCCTCTATTCTGCTGATGGGACAGCTTGGAATGGCTACCGGGGATGCGCTGGCGGATGTGGTGCTGGGAAAAGCATACCCTTCGGGCAAGCTGACCATGACCTGGGCGCCGATTAAGGACTATGCCTCCACGGAAGGCTTCGGCGACCCCAACGATACATATTATAAGGAAGGCATCTATGTGGGCTACCGTTATTTTGACACAGTCGGCTATGTGCCGTCCTACCCTTTCGGCTACGGCGCCGGATATACAACCTTTACGGTAGAGCCCAAAAGCATGACGGCTGATGCGGAGAAGGTGACGGTAACCGCTGCGGTCAGGAATACCGGCGATAGGGCTGGAAAGGAAGTTGTACAGGTATATTATTCCGCACCGGAGGGCAATCTTGACAAGCCTTATCAGGAACTGGCAGGCTATGCAAAGACAAAAGAGCTTGCGCCCGGCGAGTGCGAGGATGTGACAGTTACCTTTGAGACGGAAAGCATGGCCTCTTACTGTGTGAAATGCGCGTCCTATGTGATGGAAAAGGGAACCTACTTTGTGCGTGTAGGCAACTGCTCCAGAAACACCCATATTGCGGGGGCGGTAGTCTTAGATGAAACAAAGGTAATTGAGAAGGATAAAAATATCTGCGGCGACAGCGGCTTTGAGGATTTGAAGCCGGAAAAGACGCCTTTTACCTATGAGGGAGAGGAAAAAGAAAAGGAAACCGCTGTCAGAATCGAGATTAAGGCGGCCGACCTGGCTGTAAAGGAAGTGACCTATCAGGAAGTACCGGCGGAAATTCCGGCAGGGCCTTCCGTAAAATGGGACGAGGTGGTAAGCGGAAGCAAATCCCTGGATGAATTTGTGGCAGGCTTAACGGACGAGCAGATGGCTTATCTGTGCATCGGCGCGTACAAGGACGCAGAGGATATGATGGAGGTTATCGGCAACGCCTCCAGCGGCGTGGCTGGCGCGGCCGGAGAAACCACAAGGCAGCTTAAGGATTTGGGCACTCCCGCACTGGTAATGGCCGACGGCCCTGCCGGGCTTCGCCTGTCCCCGACCTACAAGTATGTGAACGGAGAAGCAAAGTCTACCTCCTCCAGCCTTGCAGGAGATACGGCGGCCATGCTGACGCCGGAAGAGCTTAAGGCAATGGCGGAAGCGGCTGAAAACCAGAGCGAAGAAATGAAAGCCGCGCCCACCTATTATCAGTACTGTGTGGCGATTCCCATCGGAACAGGCCTTGCACAGTCCTGGAACGACGAGCTGGTAAGAAGCTGCGGCGATTTGGTGGGAGAAGAAATGGAAATGTTCGGAACCCACCTGTGGCTGGCTCCGGCGATGAATATTTACCGTTCTCCCCTCTGCGGGCGTAATTTCGAGTATTATTCGGAGGACCCTGTGCTTAGCGGATATATTGCGGCGGATATCACGGACGGCGTACAGAAGCATGAAGGCTGTGCAACCACCATCAAGCACTATGCCTGCAACAATCAGGAAACCAACCGTTATTTCTCCAACAGTAATGTAGGGGAGAGGGCGCTGCGCGAGATTTATCTGAAAGGCTTTGAAATCTGTATCAAAAAGTCTCAGCCGCACTTTATCATGACCTCCTACAACCTGATTAACGGCGAGCACGCCTGCAACTCCAAGGATGTCCAGACGTATACTCTGCGGGACGAGTGGGGCTTTAAGGGCGTTGTCATGACCGACTGGCTGGTAACGGGCGGCATGGGGCCTAAGGGAGAAAAATGGCCCTGCGCTTCCGCGGCAGGCAATGTGAAGGCCGGTAACGATATTACCATGCCCGGTATCCCTTCCGATAAGAAGGATATCCTCGAGGCGCTTGCGAACGCTGAGCATCCCTATGCGCTCAGTAAGGCGGAACTGCAGCTTGCCGCAAAACGCGTGCTCGGCATGATTTTGAAGCTGGCATAAGCTTCGGCAATGGACGCCGGCTTTGGGAAAGCAGGCAGAATAAACAAAATATTAAGATGCAGGGTTCTGTGAAATATCAGGACTTTGCATCTTTTTATATACACGGAAGCGCCGGAGGATGACCGCATTTGTTACAAACGTGGTATCTTTGGAGCTGTATTTGATATATTTTTTGCGAAAATGGAATAAAAAATATAGAAAAAGAAAAAATATTGAAAAAAAAGTGAGTATATGATAGACTAAAATTCTATGGAGGGGAAATTTATGGGAAGCATCGTACGGCTGGCGGCACTGGAAATTACCAATATCAAAAATGTCAGAAACGGGCGGATTGTCATGCCGAACGCCCATCAGAAGCAATTATCTTATAAAAAGGCAGAGGTGCTGGGACTGTACGGGCAAAACGGCTCCGGAAAAACTGCGGTTATTGATGCACTGGATATTTTGCAGAGAGTTATGATTGGGCTTACCCTTGAAGGTGAAATCGCCGGTTATATTGGTGCGGACTGCCGTCAGTCAGAGATTGGAGCTGATTTCAATATTTTCTCTGAGGAAGCCATATATGAGGTACATTATGATGTTTTGCTGCAAAAAAATGAAAAAGGTGTCGAAATTGCCCGGGAAACTTTGAGCAGCGCAGTGAATGAAGGAGAATCCAGAAGCAATAAAACGGTATTCATGGATTATCAACGTCTGGAAAAAGGAATTGTTTTTTCGCCGGCGAAGCGGTTTGCAGAGGTGACAGAGGCAGATAAGGAAAACAGGACTGACCTTATCGTTGCAAGAAAGATAGCGGAGAAGAACAACTGCTCCTATATTTTCGGAGAAAGCAGCCGGGAGATTTTCGGCCGGAATTATGAGAATAGTTTCAGGCACTGTTCAAATGTAATCAGGTCATTGTTTAACTTTGCGTTGAAGGATTTATTTGTAATCAGCAATATGCATTCCGGCATGATTTCCGCAAATTTTTTTCTTCCGCTGACATTTAAAAAAGAGCGCGAGGGAGGGGGCATGAAGGGAGATTTGACGATTCCCTTTAATGAGCCTGTCGTTGTAGAGGAAGATAGAAAAAATCTCATGGAGGAGATTATTTCACAGATTAATATGGTTCTGGTTACAATTATTCCGGGAATGGAGTTAAGAATTTATAACTATGGAAGGCAGCTGACGGATTCCGGACAGGAGGGATATAGAGTAGAACTTGTCTCTTTGCGGGAGAATATGTCTCCGATACCGATTCGTATGGAATCCAACGGAATTATTAAAATTATTTCTATTCTGCATGCCTTGATTCAGGCGTTCGCAAATCCCTCCATTTGCCTGTATCCGCTGATATTTTCACAGTTCGGCGATGTATATCTTTTGACC
>CAMSTM010000213.1 GCA_947063675.1 uncultured Lachnospiraceae bacterium
ATTCATGGCCTGCAGCATCTCCACGGCCTCCGCTCCCCTCACCTCTCCCACGATATTGATGTTGGCTTTTAAGTGCATAAACAACCCTCCTTGATGTCAAATGAGCCGTATAAACGGCTTTTATGTCTGTTGTATTATGGGATACCTACCTGTTTAGTATACAGGATATTCAGTAAAATGTGTTAAAAAAATGTAAAAAAATTTTAACAGTAGCTTTTATCCTGGAAAAGGAGTATATTGAGGTTAATTTGATAAGATTTTTTATGGAAAGAGGAGAAATCATGCATTCGTCAAAAAAAATCGATATGACTCATGGGCCGATTATGAAGCTGGTGGTTTTGTTTGCATTACCTATCTGCTTCGGCAATATCCTGCAGCAGCTTTACAACACCGTTGATACGCTGGTTATCGGAAATTTCTGTAATTCCGTGTCGCTGGCGGCGGTGGGAACCAGCGCGCAGCCGGTGGAGGTTTTTCTGTGTATTTTTCTAGGAATCGGGACAGGGGTGTCGATTCTGGTATCCCAGTATACCGGCAGCGGCGATATAAAGAGCCTTAACCGCCTTGTGGATACGGCATCCGTGTTTGTCTTTCTGTGCTCCGTTCCCCTGACGATTGCGGGGATTTTCCTCGGACCTTTTATTCTGCACTTTATGCAGACGCCGCCGGACGCCTGGAACCTGTCTGTGGCTTATCTGCGGATTTTTTTCCTGGGGACGCTGGGAAACATGGGCTACAATATGAATGCGGGGATTTTAAGAGGTGTCGGCGACAGCCGGGCTTCCCTTTTGTTCCTTCTGGTATCCTGCCTGATGAATATTGTGCTTGACGTTGTCTTTGTCGCCGGCTTTTCCATGGATGTGGCGGGCGCAGCCCTGGCGACCATCATTGCCATGTACGCATCCTGGGCTTTCAGCATTTTTTACATAAGGAAAAAATACCCGGAGCTGGAATATAAGGTGCTGCCAAAGCATCTGGATAAGGACATGCTTCACTCCATTATCCGGGTAGGGCTGCCCCTTGGGCTTAACAATTCCATCTATTCCGTGGGACATGTGCTGATGCAGTCCCTGATAAACGCTCAGGGCTCCACCTTTATGGCTGCCTGCTCCGTGGCAACAAAGGTGACGGGGGTTGCCAACGTGGCGATTAATTCCTTTTCATCGGCGGCAACCACCTTTTCCGGGCAGAATCTGGGCAGTAAAAATTATGTGAGGCTGAAAAAGGGAGGAAGCACGATTCCCTTTTACTCAGGGCTCTGCACGCTGGTTCTGGGCATCCTTGTGGCGGTGTTCTGTCGTCCTATTTTAGGGCTTTTTACAAAAGATATTGCAGTTCTTGAGATGGCGGAGCTTTATATCAAAGTGGTGGTGCCTTCCCTGTGGACCTTTGCGGTTTTTAACGGAATTATTTCTTTTGTGAACGGAATGGGGGAGGTGAAGTACCCCACCATCGTCAATATCGTCATGCTGTGGGTGGTGCGGATTCCCAGCGCCTGGCTGATTGGGCGTTTTATTGACGGAAAATATATTATGGCCTGCTTCCCCATCAGCTTTACCTTCGGAATGCTGTGTATGCTGGCGTATTTCTTTACGGAAAAATGGAAAAAAATCCGGTCCCTGGCCGCGGCTTCCGTGGAGGAGACTCCGGCAGCATGAGACATTTCTCATGAGATATTTCTCATAAGAAAAATCTCACGGACTTCTTAAGAAAATCATAAGGAATTCCGCAGAAAAAAATCGGATATGGATTTCCCTTTCTGTTAACATAGAAGATAAAGGCATTTACTGCCATACAGATAAACACGGCGCGGAAGAGGGGGAAGAAATGAACGAGCGGGTTTTGATAGTAGATGACGAAAGAGAAATTGCCGATTTGATTGAGGTATATCTGAAAAACGACGGCTATACCGTCTATAAGTTTTATAACGGGAGGGATGCGCTTGCATGTATCGAAACCACGGATTTGGATTTGGTAATTCTGGATGTGATGC
This sequence comes from uncultured Lachnospiraceae bacterium, assembly GCA_947063675.1. Classification (GTDB taxonomy): domain Bacteria; phylum Bacillota; class Clostridia; order Lachnospirales; family Lachnospiraceae; genus Suilimivivens. Next base: position 1,994 of record CAMSTM010000213.1, read on the forward strand.
TGCCCGATATCGACGGCTTTCGTATTTGCCGGAAAATCAGGGAAAAGTATTTTTATCCGGTAATCATGCTTACCGCAAAGGGTGAGGATGTAGATAAAATCATGGGGCTTGCCATCGGGGCGGACGATTATATTACAAAGCCCTTCAATCCCCTTGAAGTGGCTGCCAGAGTAAAAACACAGCTTCGCAGATACAAGCGTTATAATCAAAACCAAAGAAATGCAGTCCGGGACGATAAATGGAATGAGTACGACATCAGGGGGCTTGTGATTAATAAAGATACCCACAAGTGCAGCCTGTTCGGAAAGGAGCTTTCGCTCACGCCCATAGAATTTTCCCTTCTCTGGTATCTGTGCGAGCATCAGGGAGCGGTGGTTTCCTCGGAGGAGCTGTTTGAAAATGTCTGGGGAGAGAAATACTTAAATAATAACAATACGGTTATGGCGCACATAGGAAGGCTGCGGGAAAAGATGAACGAGCCTGCCAAAAATCCGAAATTCATCAAAACGGTATGGGGGGTGGGCTACACCATTGAAAAATAAAGAGTTTCATAAAAACAGGGAGTTTCGGCCCTTCCGCATAAGGATTCTGATGCAGACAAGCCTGCTGATACTGACGGGGGCCGCAATTCCCGTGTTTCTTTATATGTTCTTATGGCATGGGAGGGTTGCCAACTGGACGGTGGCTGTTTTTCAGAAAATATTCCGGCTGGATTATGATGCGGCGGTTCTGCTTTATCATAATTCTATCCGCAAAAATCAGGATTTTATCATATGGACAATCATTCTGCTGACAATCCTGATTATTTTTATGATATATCTTAACTGGTTCACAAAGTATTTTGTGGAAATCAATAAGGGAATGGATTCTCTGATAAAGGAGGATGCGGGAGATATTTCCCTGTCCCCGGAAATGCTGCCTCTGGAGCGGAAAATGAACACCGTCAAACACACAATTGAACGGCAGAAAAACGAGATGCTGGCGTCGGAAAAACGGAAAAATGATTTGATTATGTACCTGGCCCATGATTTAAAGACGCCTCTGGCTTCTGTGATAGGCTATCTGAACCTTCTGCGGGACGAACGGCAGATATCGGAGGAGCTGTCGGAAAAATATCTTTCAATCTCCCTTGCAAAGGCGGAGCGGCTTGAAGAGCTGATTAATGAATTTTTTGAGATTGCAAGATACCAGCTGTCAGACATCACATTGCAGTACAGCAAAATCAACCTTACCCGTCTTCTGGAACAGCTCGTCTATGAATTTAATCCTATGCTGAAAGAAGAAAATCTTAAATGCTGCCTGTCCGCCGGAGACGATATCATGATTAATTGTGATTCCGATAAAATAGAGCGGGTTTTTGATAATCTTTTACGCAATGCAGTAAACTACAGCTATGAGAATACGGAGATTGTAGTCAGGGCGGAGCGTCGGGATGAAAATGCGGTGGTTTCTTTCTGCAATCACGGGGATACAATTCCGGAGGATAAGCTGGAGCGTCTCTTTGAGCAGTTTTACCGTCTGGATTCCTCCCGGGGAACCGGTAAAGGCGGGGCGGGGCTTGGACTTTCCATAGCCAGACAGATTGTGACACTTCACCGGGGGACGATTACCGCATCCAGTAAGGACGGGGTTACGGAGTTTGCGGTGACCCTTCCATTGTCATAGAGTATAATTTTTTATAAAGTCTGTTAGGAAAATCGTAAGAATTTCTACAGAAAAATAATTGAATATTTTAGTGGCAAATAAAGAAACGGCGTCTCTGCTTTCGATACAATAGGTATCAGACCAGGGCGCCGCTTTTTTTCCGGGCAGAGACGGAAACCGTCTCCCGGAAATGAAAAAGCAGCAAAGATACGGAAAGCGGCGCCGGAACAGGAGAGAGGACAGTATGAATAAAAAGAAAATCGCCGTGATTTTCGGCGGAAACTCCACAGAGCATGAGGTGTCGCTGCAGTCGGCGGCGGCGGTTCTGGAAAATATGAATACGGAAAAATACGATATCCTTCCAATCGGGATTACCAGGGAGGGCAAATGGTATCACTATGCCGGTCCCTGCCGGAAGGTTGCAGAGGGTACGTGGGAAAAGGAAAAGGGGAATCTGCGGGAGGTCATTCCTTCTGTGAATCCCTCCCGCAGAGGCTTTCTTGCGCTTTCCGGCGAAAGCTTCGAGCTGATGGAGGCGGATATTGCGTTTCCTGTGCTGCACGGGAAAAACGGGGAGGACGGAACCGTACAGGGGGTGTTTGAACTGGCGGGTATCCCGGTTATCGGGTGCGGCATCCTTTCTTCCGCCCTGTGCATGGATAAAGACAGAGCTCACAAGCTGGCGGCTTTAGCAGGAATAAAAGCGCCGAAATCCGTGGTTTTCGGGCGGAATGAAAGGGAAAAGGCCGCTGAGAAAATCAGAAAAAGCCTGTCTTTTCCGCTTTTTGTAAAGCCTCTCCGGGCCGGTTCCTCCTTTGGCATCACGAAGGTGACGGAAGAAAGCGCGCTTGCCAACGCCATAGCGCTTGCCCTGTCTTATGACAGCAAGGCAATAGCGGAGGAGGCGGTGGACGGCTTTGAGGTGGGCTGCGCCGTGCTTGGCAGGGATGAACTTATTGTGGGCCGGGTGGATGAAATTGAACTGTCGGATGGATTTTTTGATTTTACGGAAAAATACACCCTGAAATCTTCCCGAATCCATATGCCGGCGAGAATCGATACAGATACGGAAAAGCGGATTCAGGAGGCGGCAAAGACAATCTACAGAGCCCTTGGCTGCGAGGGCTTTGCAAGAGTGGATATGTTTCTGACGCCGGATAAGGAAATCGTTTTTAACGAGGTGAATACGATTCCGGGATTTACCGCCCACAGCCGCTATCCCAATATGATGAAGGGAATCGGGCTGTCATTTGCGGAAATGCTGGATAAACTGGCGGGGCTGTATGCGGGTGGCGGAGAAGAACATGAATAACAAAAAATCTTATACAGGAATCGACTGCTTCCGGCTGATTGCGGCTTACCTGATAGTTGCCATTCACACCTCGCCCCTGGCCTCTGTCAGCGCGGAGGGAGATTTCATTTTGACAAGAATTGTCGCCCGTATCGGCGTGCCTTTCTTTTTTATGACATCGGGATTCTTTCTGATTTCCAGATATTCCCGCGATGAGGGGAGGCTGTTTTCTTTTGTGAAAAGGACAGTCGCCATCTATGCGCTGGCCATTGTGATTTATATTCCCGTTAATATCTATAACGGATATTTCCGGATGGCGCCCCTTTTGCCGGAGCTGATAAAGGATATTTTGTTTGACGGCACCCTGTACCACAGGTGGTACAGGGTGCCGTCAAACAAAATATCCTTTATCA
>CAMSTM010000214.1 GCA_947063675.1 uncultured Lachnospiraceae bacterium
AGGTGGATTAGCCGAAGCAACAGAAGAAACAGTAGCCTACCATACAGCAACACATGAAATTCAGGCAGCACAAAATAATCCGTCGTATAAGGCACAATCGCCGCCACATCAGAGGACAAAATTGCCCCCTCCTTTGTAACCGCCGCAACAATCGGGCTTACATTCCGTACTGCAAAAATCTGGTCGGGCTGGTCGTCAAACATAATAGCAAGGGCAAAGGTTCCCTTGAGCTTCAACACGGTTCTTCTGATTGCCGAATAAGGGTCTCCTGAATAGAAATGCTCTAAAACCGCAGCCACCACTTCGCTGTCCGTCTCGGATTTGAGCTGACCCTCCAGGGAGTACTTTTCAATGAGTTCCCTGTAGTTTTCGATGATACCGTTATGTATCAGTGTGACATTGCCGAATCTGTGAGGATGGGCGTTCTCATCGCACACGCCCCCGTGAGTCGCCCACCTTGTATGGCCGATACCGCACTGGCCCTCCGGCTTTTTTTCCTCGCACAGACGCCGCAAATCCTTTACTCTCCCTGCCGCCTTTACAATCTGCGTCACGCCCCGGCTTAAAAGCGCAATGCCCGCGCTGTCATAGCCTCTGTATTCCAAAAGCTCAAGAGCGTCCAGCATAATCTTAGCCGCCTTTCCTTTTCCTGTATATCCAATGATTCCACACATAATTGTTTCCCTCATCTTTCTTTTTATAATAACTTTAATTTATTTTATAGTCGTTTCCGCTTTCTGACACAGCTTTTGCCGCGTCTCATATCTCCTGTTATACCGTATTTGTTTTGCAGTTACCCGCATATTTGCCGGTATATCTCGCACCGGAGCCGTACGAAAGAGCATCCGCCGAATTTTCGATAACTCTTTCCCTCGTCAGCCTTTCCCACGCCGCAAGGCTGCCGGAGGCTTTCTGCAAATTATCCGCTTACAGCAGAGAATTCCGAAAGCATCCCGCCTTCCGTTTCTGTAAAAAGGCCATGGCGCTAGATGGGGAACAATGACAGTTTTATCACCGTTTATTCAATTATCAAGGTGCCACGAACACCATTATACACAAAACACCCGCAGTTGTAAACCACGGTATTTGCTCATGTTTGGTAAAGAAATGTTACTTTTCTATAGCACCTATTAACATATTTTTTGAAATTATAAATAAACAGTCACAAAATGCCTATGAGATAATTAAGGTTTTGAAATGTATGAATGTAAAATGGTGGTATGATATAGCAAATTCAACGGTATATGCCACGCTTCGGACATTGGACAGCAAAGGTTTCATTGTTGGCATATCCGAAAGGAACGGAAATATGCCTTATCGTACCGTTTATTCAATAAGCGATAAAGGGAAAAAAGAACTGAGAGATACCTTGATGAAATCAATATTATCTTTTGACTTTGACACAAATATATTTTCGATTGCGGCGTTTTTCATTGACTTTTTTGAACCTGACGAGCAAATTTCCCTTTTGAAGAAAAGAGCAGAAATACTAAAAAAATATATAGCAGGAATTGAAAACTGGATTTTATATAGAGAAGATATCAGCGTACCATTTTCACACATTGTAATAGTTGAGCGTATGGCAGACCTTGCAAAAACAGAATTGGCTGGAACAAACAAATTACTTGAAATGCTTCAGACAAATTAAATCAGAGGAAAGGATATTGCCCTATGAAAAAAGAAAAATTACTTTTGTTTTCTGTTGGCACAGAAATAATGCTGATAATTTGTATTGCATTAGCCAACCTCAATCCGACACCCATACATTATTTTCTTTTCTATAATTTGATGTATGGATTGATATTCAGTTTTTTTATTCCGCTATATTATTTGCACAAAGAAAATGAACTGCCAGCTTCTGTTGGCATAAAAAAACCGGGTATACGGCAATTTATTGTTTTAGCTTGCTTTGCTGCTTTTTCAGTCGGCGGTCAGCTTATTCCAAAGATTGCTGCGGGTGAACAAATCCCCTGGCACTTATTGCCGATGGGTATTGCGCCTCTTATTATGACTACTTTTTTTGAGGAATTTTTATTTCGTGGATTTGTGCAAAGCAGAGTTGAACAACAATTTGGCTGGCTGCCTGCCATTTTAGTTTCCGGGCTAATGTTTTCACTTTATCATTCAGGTTATCCCGGCTTCCGTACTTTTGGGGATATTCTTCTGCTATTTGGTGTAGGCCTTTGGTTTGCGATTGCATACAGGCTTTCAGGAAATAACTTAATTGTGTCCTATTTTGTAAATCTGCCAAATGCTTTTGTATCTTACATGTTGAAATACAGTCAATTTCCAATTATGAAGTTCAGTTCTACCATAGCGGCAATCATAACATTGATTTTAATTGCTCTTACTGCATTAAAAATGCCAAGAAATGATTACGGAGAGTGATTAAAGATAGTTTATTGCAAAAGCGGCGGCTATTCAGTTTTTAACCCCCGCAGGCTTATCGCGCTGCGGGGTCCTAATCATCGTTTAATTGTATTCCACATGCTTTCCATATTCGTCCCAGATATTGCAAATCCATGTTTTTCCTGTGTTGAATATGATTTCATTTCCGTCCTTGTCAAGGAATTTCGCCGGAGTTGAATCGCCGTCATATCTCTCCCATGTGCCCTCGATGGCTTTTCCGCCGGTAAAGACAATTGCCTTTCCCTCGCCGTGAACACCGAAAGCAAGATAATCGTGGGCGTCTCTCACCTCGCCGTGGCAGTACTGTAATATGACATTGGAAACCTTAAGCTGGCTGTTGTCCAGCTCGTCAATCTGCGCGCTGCCGTCCTGATACCTGTAGTAAACTCCTTCATCCTCGTGATATTCAAAATAAGGATTGTAAGCGCCGTACCCGCTCTGGTTACCGGACTGTCCGCCGGGATAAATCATCGTGGCGTCTTTTTCATCCGCATAATTGTCCTGCGCCTTTGTTCCCTCAGGTGCAAAGATGAAGGGAGCAACATGGTCGTCGTCATATTCCCAGTCATAGCCAAGCCGCTCCGCCGCCTTTTTCATTCCGTCGATAAAAAGGTAGCCGGTAAATTCCTTGGCCTTTCCCGGACGGCTGACCCTGTCAAAGGCTTCGTCGGCGGGGTTATGGATTCCCTGCACAGAGGCGCTGATGTTCTGGACGGTGTCCCGGTTAATCAGTTCCTCCACATAAGGAACCGCAAGGCCCCAGTTGCAGTAAATAGCCTCGTAACCCATTGCGATATAGATATAGTAATCACGGCTGCTTCTCACAGGTCCGATTCTCTCCAAATCGTCAAAATCCTCAAACAAAGGCATTAATCTGGTGATTCTCCCCTCCACGGGCGCTTCGTAAATGATGCTTGCCCTGGAAATGCCGTACTGCGGAAGCGCAGGCGCATTGTTGGGAACCATAACGGCGATGGGGCGTCTGTTCACCACCTCTTCATCCTTCCACTCTCCGGTTAAATAGCTCTGCATTTTCCCGTCCACTACTTCTCTTTCTGTGGACGCCGGTTCCTCCTCCGGTTCTTCTTCCTGTTCAGGTATGGGCTCCGCTGTCGGAATGGGTTCTACAGTCACCTGAGGCTGTGAGTTGTCCTCCTCTTTTCCGCATCCTGATACCGCCAAACCAATTGACAGCCCGATTACTGCCAAAAGCCATTTTCTTCTTAAAGTCATTTTCTTCCTCCCTTTCTACTGTTGTATTTCAAATTTCATGCGTTTATTCCTGCGTGCAGCGGGCCAGGCGGGCATGCCTGCATGTCCATTTGGCGGCTGCTGCGGGATTTTAGGCTCATATAAAAGCGTTATATTTCTTTTCATGTCCGATGGTCGTGGAATCTCCGTGCCCCGGATAAACCTTAACGCTCTCCGGAAGCGGCAGCAGCTTTTCCTTCACGGAACGCACCAGTGTGCTCATGCTGCCTGTGGGCAAGTCTGTCCTTCCCACCGACTCCTGAAATAAAGTATCCCCACTGATTAATATTTTATCACTTTCAAAATAATAGCAGCAGCTTCCTTTCGTGTGGCCGGGCGTGGCAATCAGTTGGCAGGTAACGCCCGCAATGGTAATTTCTTCCCCGTCCTTTACATAGACATCTGCCGCCACGGTGCAGGCTCTGCCCACATTCCCCGAAACGTTTAAAACCGCATCCTCGCAGACGTCCTTCTCCGCCTCATAAGCGTATACCTGCGCACCTGAAAGGGCTTTCAGCTCCTCCACGCCCCAGATATGGTCGAAATGGCCGTGGGTTAGAAGAATGGCCGCCACCGAAAAGCCGTTGTCCTTTAATCTGTTATAAATGTAATCGCCTTTGTCCGCCGGGTCAAAAACAAGGACCTCCTTCTTTCCGGCCTCATACACAAAATAGCAATTTGTCTGGCATACGCCAAGGGTTATTCTTCCGATTTTTAATTCCGCCATAATATTCCTTTCTATTCCGGTTCAGGCATCTGCTGTGTCATCCCGTAGTTCTCTCGATATCCACCACGCTCTCGATACCTGCAATTTTATCGATAATCCGGTTCAGCTCCTCCCGGTTGCTGATTTCAAAAGATGTCGCCAGTGTTGCAACTCCCTGCTTGTTCACCCTGGTGCTCATGGACAAAATGTCAATGTCCTTTTCGGTTAAGGCTCTGGAGATATCCGCCAGAAGGCCGTTTCTGTTGTTAGCGTAAATCATAATCTCCGCCAGATATTTCTCCCCGCTTGCCTCGTCAGGGGAACCCTGCCATTCCGCATCAATCAGACGCACTCTCTCCGGCTCGGGCAGATTGATAACATTGACACAGTCCGTCCTGTGAATGGAAACGCCGCGTCCTCTGGTGACGAATCCCACAATCTCATCCCCCGGCACAGGAGAACAGCATTTGGAAAAACGCACAGCCACGTCATGAATCCCCTTGACCGTGATACCGCTTTTGGAGCGCATCTGCGCCGGTTCCCGGGCAAAATCATTTCCCGCTACCGCCGCAAGAACCTCCTCATTGGTCATTTCCTTCTTATGGTTTTTCTCGTAAACCTCAAGCATCTTATTGATAATCTGGCCTTCCTTTAAGCCGCCATGCCCTACGGCCGCCAGCACGGAGTCCCAGTCCCGGAAGCCGTATTTTCGCATGATGACTTCCATATATTCGGACTTCATAATTTCGGAAGCGTTAATGCTCTTTGCCTTGCAGTAAGCGCCTAAAAGCTCCTTGCCCTTAACAATATTTTCTTCCTTAAACTCATTTTTAAACCACTGGTTAATTTTGTTTTTGGCCTGAGTGCTCTTTACCACATTCAGCCAGTCACGGCCTGCGTCCGCATGGAATTGGGCGAGCCAGATGAGTCTGGCAGAAGAAGGCCG
>CAMSTM010000215.1 GCA_947063675.1 uncultured Lachnospiraceae bacterium
TTAAAAATAATAATATTCATGTGCAAAATGTCAAACAACATAATTTTGTACCCTTTTCGAAAATTCGTCCCATTGTATTGGGCGGAAGGGGTCTGCTAAGATAAAACTGCAAAGACGCACCGGGAAATTGTAAAAAGGAGGGCAAAAGGAGGAAAACTTATGCAAAGCAGAAAACATCCGTTTTTATATGATTTGCGCCACAACAGGACCAAGTGGCTGATGCTTCTTCCGGCGGCGGTCGTGGTGATTTTAATGTGTTACATTCCGATGGGAGGGATTGTCCTTGCCTTTAAGAAATACAACTACCATGACGGCGTTTTCGGAAGTCCGTGGGCGGGGCTGGAGAACTTCCAGTATTTTTTCAAGTCAGGTAAAGCCTGGCTCACCACAAGAAACACCATTCTCTATAATATCGCGTTTCTGTGCGTGAACACTTTTCTGCAGATTACATGCGCCGTTCTGCTGAGCGAGCTTGCGGGAAAGGTCTTTAAGCGCATTACCCAGTCAGTGATGTTTCTGCCGTATTTCATTTCCTGGGTGGTAGTGGGAGCCTTTGTTTATAATTTGTTTAATTATGAATTCGGGGCGGTCAATTCTTTCCTTAAGAGCGTGGGAATGGAGCCGGTGGATGTCTATTCCAACAAAAACGCGTGGCCCGTGATTTTGATTATAGTCAGCGCTTTTAAAAACGTAGGATACGGCACGGTCATGTATCTGGCAAGCATTGTAAACATAGACGGTGAAATGTTTGAGGCGGCCGATTTGGACGGCGCTACCATGTGGCAGAAAATACGCTACATCACGCTGCCATGTATACGGCCTACGGTAGTGATTCTGTTCCTGCTTGCAATCGGGACGATTATGAAGGGAGACTTTCAGATGTTCTGGCAGGTGACGGGAAACAATCCCATGGTATTGGATGTGACGGACGTTATCGACACCTACGTGACCCGCTCCCTGATGACGCTGCAGGAATTTGGAATGACCAGCGCGGCGGGGCTTTACCAGTCGGGAATTTCCTTTGTGCTGGTTCTGGCGGCTAACTATATTGTGAAAAAAGTGGAACCCGATTACGCGCTGTTCTGACAACGGACGGGAGAAAAAGGAGGCGTTATTTATGCGGAAAATATACGGACAGAAAAAAAGACGCGTAAGCTCTGACCGTCTGGTGTTTAATATATTGTCGTTTACGGTGCTGACGGTGCTGTCCCTTATCTGTCTGCTGCCTTTCTGGCTGGTGGTCAGCGGTTCGTTTTCGGACCAGCAGTCCATACGGCTGAACGGCTACCGGCTGATTCCCGAGAATTTTTCGGTGGATTCTTACCGGATGCTGTTCCGCATTCCGGAGGAGCTTTTGCAGGCGTATGGAATTACGATTTTTGTGACGGCGGCGGGCACGGGCCTTGGGCTGTTTATTACCAGCATGGCGGCATATGTGCTGGCGGACAAAGAGTTCCGTTACCGCTATCAGGTATCGTTTTTCTTTTACTTTACCTCGATTTTTGGCGGCGGTCTGGTTCCCTGGTACATATTTAATACCAAGTATCTGCACTTTCACAACAATATCATCGCGCTGATTCTTCCGATACTGGTCAATGTGACTTATCTGCTTATTCTGAAAAGTTACATGATGAATATTCCGGATTCCCTTTATGAATCCGCCAGACTGGACGGCGCGGGGGACTGGGTGGTGTATTTCCGGATAGCGCTTCCGCTGTGCAAGGCGGGGCTGGCTACGGTAGGATTATTTATCGCCCTCAACTACTGGAACGACTGGTACAACGCCATGCTGTTTCTGGACGAGGGAAAAAGAGAGCTTTATCCGCTGCAGTATTATTTAAATAATATACTGACAAAGGCTCAGGCAATCAACGCGGCCGCGGCCCGCAGCGGGATTCCGGCCTCCGACGTGCCCAGCGAGCCAATGAAGCTGGCTATGACGGTGGTGGCAACCGGCCCTATCGTACTGCTCTATCCGTTTTTACAGAAATATTTTGTAAAGGGGGTTACTATCGGCGCGGTAAAAGGATAGGCCGCGAAAGAATACGAAAACATTGAAACTTTTAAAAATATAAAGGAGGAAAAAGTTATGTTTAAGAAAAAAGGAAAGGTTTTGTCATTATTGCTGGCGCTGGTCATGCTGACGACTGTACTTGGCGCCTGCGGTTCCGGTGATTCCGGCAAGGAAAAGGATACGGGCGCGCCTGCAGATACGCAGACGGAAAGCCAGTCTGATGGAGAAGAGACGGCGGACGCCCAGACCGAAACGGAAGAGGCATCCGGCACAGAGGAAGCAGGGCCCGATATTTCCGAGGAGGTTACGCTCGTTATGTATTTAATCGGCGACCGTCCCGCGGACAACGACGAGGTATTTGCAAAGATTAACGAACGTTTAAAAGCGGAAATCAACGCGACAATTGACGTGAAGTTTATGAGCTGGGGCGAATACGAGCAGAAATACCCTCTGATATTTGCTTCAGGTGAGGACTGGGACATCATTTACACGGCTGACTGGTGCTTCTATAACGCACAGGCTACCAAACAGGGATTTTATGAGATTACGCGGGAAGCGCTGGAGACCTACGCGCCGATGAGTGCGGAAACAATGTATCCCGAAGCATGGGAGCAGGCAAAGGTTGATGATAAAGTTTACATGCTTCCTATGAATTACAAGGAAATTACAGCTTATGTTTACATGGTAAGAGGCGACCTGATGGATAAGTACGGCATCACTTCCGTTGCGTCACTGGACGAAGCGGAAGCTTATATGGACGCCATTGTGGCTAACGAGCCTTCACTGATTCCTATCGACGTAGGTTCCGATTATGACAAGCTTTTCCTTTTCGACCGTATGTGGAAGAAAGCGAACTGGGAGAGCGAGGAGAAGATAATCGGTATCGGGCCCTGGCAGGTAATGGCAAGCGTAAGCGAGGTTGACGACGGCGCCGCGGTTATGGGAAATTATGACCAGTCGACGTTCCAGGATACAATCGCACGTTTGAAAGACTGGAAGGACCGCGGATTCTGGAGCAAGAATGCGGTTGTCAACACACAGAACAACACGGAAAGCTTCCAGGCGGGCCGTTCCGCGCTGGCAATGATGAACGGCAACACGGCAAAGAGCGTTTACGCGTCTGTTACGGCAGAGCATCCTGAATGGGACGTACGCGTATTTGACGCACAGGACGGCGTACCTCCGGTACTCAATTCTTATCTTGCAAACGGTATGAGTATCTTTTCCAAGTCCAAAAATCCGGAGCGGGCTTTAATGGCGCTTGACTATCTGCGCAATGATAAAGAAGTAAACAGCCTGTTCTGCTATGGAATCGAAGGAAAACACTGGGAAGCGTCAGGAGACCAGGCATTGGTATCCCTTCCCGACAGCGCAAATTATGCCTACGACGGCAACTGCAACTGGGGCGTAAGAAACGATGCCAACTGGCGTGTGATTGAAGGCGGAATCCCGAATCTGCAGGAATTAAATAAGAGCTGGCAGGAAACCGCCAGAAGCGAGCGTTACCAGACATTTGTATTTAACGATGAATCCGTAAAGAACGAGATAGCCGCTATGGGTGAAATTTTCGACACGGATTACAAGCTTCTGGGACTTGGCTTTACGGATGACCCGGAGGCGGACATTGCAAAGCTTCGGGAAAAGATGGAAGCGGCAGGAGCACAGAAAGTTTTTGATGAACTGCAGAAGCAGGCGCTGGAATTCCTGGCGGCGCAATGAAAGTCGTTACATTGACGGCTGCGGTTCCTTCCGGGAAGATAACAGGCCAAATGAAATATGAGAATCAACGGGCCGGGGGTTATACCTCCGGCCCCTTTTTCATACATATGAAATAAAGCATAATTGAATGAGGCGCGGCGTGACGGACAATCAGAACAGGGTTTTAAAGCTGGTAATGGCGGGGATACTGCTGTTTTCCATGTTTGTGGTGGCGAGAGAGGGGGCGGCCTACGTTAATTCCCGGCAGGTGGAAAGCAAGAAGGATATTTGCGTGGTGATAGATGCGGGGCACGGCGGCTCCGACCCCGGAAAGGTGGGAGTCAACGACCAGTTGGAGAAGGACATCAATTTAAAGGTTGCAAAGATTTTAAAGCAGTTTCTGCAGTCGGAGGGAATAAACGTGGTGATGACCCGGGAGGGGGACAGCGGTCTGTACGATGAAAATGCTTCCAATAAAAAGGTGCAGGATATGAAGAAAAGGCTGGAAATTATAGAGGAGGCGGACCCGGCGCTGGTGGTCAGTATCCACCAGAACAGCTACCATGAGGAATATGTGAAGGGGGCTCAGGTGTTTTATTATGCCACCAGCCAGAACAGCAAACGGCTTGCGGACATTATTCAGGAGCAGCTAAAGAGCCTTGATTCCGAAAACCACAGGGAGGCAAAGGGAAACGACAGTTATTTCCTGCTGAAAAAGACTTCCAGGCCGATTGTGATTGTGGAGTATTGTGTTTCAGACAGACAAACCGGTTTATAGTTACAATCTTTTGTATATCATTCATTTTTCGATAGGAATGCTGATTTTTAGGCATTCCTATTGTAAATTTCATCAAATAAATCCTTTGACTTCCAAGTGATTTCAATGGAATCAGGAGAATTTACAACGACTTTACTTACAAATAGATCAACAGCATTCTGAGTTAGGGTTTTTAGTCTGGTTATTTCCAGAAGCGACTCTGACTCAGTTTTTTTCTGTGCGGATTCAATGGCGTGTAGTTTTTCTTCTATTTCACTCCTTTCTGAGTCAAGCTCATTATTAGCAGATGATATAGCATCTTTTTGTTTGACAAATTGTTCCCGGCTTATGTTCCCTGTTCTGAATTCTTCATAGAGGCGGGGAATTTTCCCCTTATTTTGTTCCAGCAGCCGTGAAATTGCCCGCAGTCTGCTCTGGAGCTTTTCTTTGTCAGACTTTGGGAGAGGCACCTGTTTGTTCAAAATAAGCTGAACCTGAACCTGCAGCGGACGTAGCACCTGTTCCTTTAGAAATTCATCTTTTATGGAATGTAAGTTGCATGTACCGCCGCCTGAAGGTCTTGCATGGGGGCAATAATATACCGCATGGATTTGGGAGTGGCGTGTATGTACTTCGTGTTTTAGCCTGCATCCACAATGACCGCAGTAAATCTTCTGGTAAAACAGGTTTTCATTCTTTTGCCGATTGTCAGTGCGCACAGTCTTGCGATTGCGGATAATATCAGCTGCCTGAAGAAATGTATCCCTGTCAATAATAGCTTCATGGGTATCCCTGACAACTACATGGTCTTCCGTTTTCTGCCGCTTGAACT
>CAMSTM010000216.1 GCA_947063675.1 uncultured Lachnospiraceae bacterium
AAGGATAAGTGGGACATGTCTATTATGGGAGATATGTGGAGAGTGCGGATGCAGGAATTAAAAAAGCTGGGATATAAGCTGGCGATACGCAAGCTTGAGGTGGCGGATTTTGAGAGGTACCGCGAGATACTTCTTCTGATGGATTATATTCTGATTGACGATAAGAAGGTTGAGGTCAGAAAAGTCAGGCTTTATTTTTCAAAGGTATACCCCGGCTTAAAGGTATGCGTGGGGAATATCCAGAATCAGGAGATTTATGACGCGCTGGTTAGGGAAGGCGGTTTTCAGCTTTATGAGGGAGAGTTCTACCGGATGCCCGTGACAAAGGGGGAAACGGAGATAACTCCTATCAAGACAAACTATATTGAACTGCTCAATATGGTAAATGCGGACGACTTTGAGCTTACCAAAGCGGCGGATATTATCGGAAGGGATACCGCGCTTGTGATTTCCCTCCTTAAGATGGTAAACAGGATGGCGGTAAATTCCGAAATCACTTCTATTAGACATGCGGCTGCCATGCTGGGACAGCGGGAGCTGCGCAAGTGGATTAACACGGCGCTGGCAGGAGAGCTTTATGCGGACAAACCCAATGAAATCACCAGACTCTCTCTCCTTCGGGCTAAGTTTGCGGAAAATCTGGCCCCTACGTTTTCACTGGCGCTGCAGGCATCGGAGTTGTTTTTGATGGGACTGTTCTCGGTACTGGATTTGGCGTTCAGCGAGCCTATGGCGGATGCTTTAAAGCGGGTGAAGGTATCAAAGGAGATTGAAGACGCTCTGGTAAATGATAAAGGTATTTTTGCACCGGTGATGGAGTTCATTCATTATTATGAAAGAGCAGACTGGCAGGAGGTATCCAGGCTGATGGTGCTGAAAAACATCGATATAGAGAAAGTATATCAGGCCTATATCCAGTCGTTACAGTGGTATCGTGATTTGTTCTCGGAATAAAAACAGTAAGCACCATGCGGAAAGTAAATTCTGCATGGTGTTGTTGAGTGCGGACGAAGATAAGGACATGCCGCGGCTATAGTAAAAAGAGGAAAATGAGGAGACGGCCGCGGGACATGTCGGTCAGGAGGGGAACACAATGCCGCAGATTCACGTAATGATAAAGCCGGTCTCAGGATTGTGTAATATGCGATGCCGCTACTGCTTTTATGCGGACGAGATGGAAAAGCGGGAGCAGGCCTCCTATGGGATTATGAGCATAGAAACTCTGGAGTGCGTCATAAGGGAAATATTCAGCTTCGCGCAGGAGGGATGCACGATTGCCTTTCAGGGGGGAGAACCGACGCTGGCAGGTCTTGATTTCTACAGACAGTGTCTTGAGCTGGAGAAAAAGTACAACACAAAAAATATAACAGTTTCCCATGCCCTGCAGACCAACGGGTATGCCCTGGACGGGCAATGGTATTCCTTTTTTGCCCGGAACCGCTTTCTTATAGGGCTGTCGATTGACGGCATTAAGGCAACGCATGACGCATACAGGAAGGATGTCCATGGGCAGGATACCTATTTCCATGTCCTTGAGAAGGCCCGGGAATTGGACAGGGCGGGAGTAGAATTCAATATTCTTACGGTGGTGAACGGAAAAACGGCCCCCGCCATACGGAAAATATATGAGAAGTACAGGAAGCTGGGATTCTCCTGGCAGCAGTATATTGCCTGTCTGGACCCCATCTACGAGAAGCCGGGGCAGCAGGAATACTCTCTGACACCTCAAATGTACGGGAGATTTCTGATTGAACTGTTTGAACTGTGGGACTTGGATTTGCGGCAGGGAAAGCAACCGTATATCCGCCAGTTTGAAAATTATATCGGGATTCTTCTGGGGCATCTCCCGGAATCCTGCGAGCAGAGGGGAATCTGCAGCTTTCAAAATATTGTGGAAGCGGACGGAAGCGTGTACCCCTGCGATTTTTATGTGCTGGATGGTTATTGCCTTGGCAATCTGAAAGAAGACAGCTTTGCTGAAATTGAACGGAAAAGAAAGGAAAAAAGGTTTGTGGAAAGCTCTGTGAACCACACGGAGAAATGCAGAACCTGCCCGTATTTTGCGGTATGCCGCGGAGGATGCCGCAGGCACCGGGAGCAGCCGGGAAAAGAAGCGGGGGAAAATTATTTCTGCGAGTCCTACAGAATGTTTTTCGACGCCTGCCTGCCAAGGATGAAGGAAATAGCGGCCTGCCTGAGACGATTCTGAAAGCTGGCCGATATAACAGATATGAAAAATCCCGACTGTCCGGCCGGGATTTTTTGTTGTATGCAGAGAGAAAAAAGTATACAACATATACAAAAAGTAACAGAAAATTAAAAAAGTATATTTCAAAAGAGACAAAAATAAGAATGCCGAAAAAAGGAAATCCTAATCAGAAAATTGTAGATTCAAAAGGGGGAGGTCTTTTGATAAATTAAATACAACAAGTTATTGAAAAGTTCGAGACAGGAGGAATTTATCATGAAAAGAAGAAAAATTATCGGGTTGCTGATGGCGGGAGCTATGGTATTCGGTACGCTGACAGCCTGTGGGAACACAGCTTCACAGAGCGGGGAAAGCACGGATGGAGCGGAGCAGACCGCAGAGACAGACAAGGCTTCGGAAGCGGAAGGCGGGAGCGAAGCGCCGGAGGGCGTACAGGAATTATCCGTAACCACATGGGACAATGAATCCAGCCCGCAGTTCCAGGCAATTATCGACGCTTACGAGGAAAAGAACCCGGACGTGAAGATTAAGATTATCGACACATCGGCGGACGAGTACAACAACTCTCTGGGAATCAGCCTCTCTGCGGCGCAGCCTGACCCGGACGTGATTTGGGTCAAGGATATGGGCTCCATGCTTCAAATGGCAGACAAGGAGCAGCTTCTTCCCATCGATGATTTTATTGCAGGGGACAGCCTTGATTTGTCCATCTATAAGGGAGCGGCGGAACAGCTGATGTACAATGGAAAATCCTATGCCCTTCCCTACAGAAATGACTGGTATGTTCTTTATTACAATAAGGATTTGTTTGACGCAGCCGGTGTGGAGTATCCCTCCAACGACATGACATGGGATGAATATTACGAGCTGGCCGCGAAAATGACAAGCGGCGAAGGAAGCAGCAAGGTGTACGGTTCCCACAATCATACGTGGCAGGCGCTGGTGACAAACTGGGCGGTTCAGGACGGAAAGCATACGGTTGTGGAGAAGGATTACGGATTTATGAAATCCTGGTATGAGGAAGGTCTTGCCCTTCAGGACAACGGTTACATACAGGACTATTCCACTTTAAAGACGGCAAACATCCACTATTCGTCGGTATTTAAAAACCAGCAATGCGCAATGATGCCCATGGGAACCTGGTTTATTGCAACCATGATGCAGTCCCAGGAGGAAGGGGAAACCGACTTTAACTGGGGAATTGCAACGATTCCGCATCCGAAGGACACGGAAGCAGGCTACACCGTAGGCGCCCTTACCCCTATCGCTATCAGCGCCTATACGGATAAGGCGGATTTGGCGTGGGATTTTGTGAAATTTGCATCCTCCGAGGAGGCGGCGGAAATCCTTGCAAAGCAGGGCGTATTTACAGGGATTCCCTCAGAGGCTGCCTTCCAGACGATTGCGGCTGCCGAGCGCTTCCCCGAAGGCGAAAGCAATGTCGAGGCGCTTAATTATACCCACTATTCCTTTGACCGTCCTTTAGACCCTCAGATTGAAGAAATTCGTACGGTAATGAATGAGGTGCATGAGATGATTATGATTCACTCCTACAGTGTGGACGACGGAATTGCGGAGCTGACAGAAAGAGTTGCGGAGATTAAGGGCTGGAATTAAACCAGCCCCTTTCATGGAGGGCATGCATATGGACAGCAGGAAAATAATTCATCTCACTTCCGGCCAGAAAAGAAAGCTTCGCAGCAATGTGACGGGGTTTGCCTTTATCCTCCCCAATTTAATCGGCTATACGGTATTTGTATTCGTACCGGTTATTTTTTCCTTTGTGCTGAGCGTCATGAGCTGGGACGGCTCTAAAAAACCCATGGAGTTTGTGGGATTGGCTAATTTTGCGGATATTTTCGGAGACAAAATATTCAGAGGCACGCTGGTACATACGGTCAGCTACGCATTGATGACGGTTATTCCGACGCTGATACTGGCGCTTTTGCTTGCGGTGCTTTTAAACAACAAGTTAAGAGGGGTGGCAATTTTCAGAACCGCCTTTTACTTTCCGTACATTGCCTCTATCGTTGCGGTAGGCGCTGTTTGGAATATGCTGTTTCAGCCGGACTTCGGGCCCGTCAACGAAATCCTTAAGTTTATCGGCATCAGCAATCCCCCCAGATGGGTGGTGGATAAGGACTGGGCCATGATAGCCGTTTCCATTGTAAGCGTATGGAAATACATGGGGTATTACATGATTGTATACCTGGCGGCGCTGCAGGGAATATCCAATTCTTTATACGAGGCGGCAAGCATAGACGGGGCCAACGGATGGCAGAAGCTCTGGCACATTACGGTGCCCATGCTGACGCCGACCACATTTTTCGTAATGATAATGCTGACGATTCAGTGCTTTAAGGTCTTTGACCTGGTTTATGTAATGACGGGAGGCGGCCCCGGGAACGCCACCAAGACGCTGGTCAACTATATTTATGAGAAAGCCTTTACCAGTTGGGAGTTCGGTCCTGCCAGCGCGGGGGCAATCGTTCTGTTTGTAATTGTTCTGGTTATCACTTTGCTCCAGTTCCGCGGAGAAAAGAAATGGTTCAAAGACTTATAGGAGGGGAAGGTAATGAATACAAAGAGAAAAGTGACAAAAATAATCCTGTATGTTCTTTTGATTTGCCTGTCGGTGGCGATGCTGATTCCCTTTTACTGGATGGTAATCTCGTCTTTGAAGATGAATAAGGACGTATTTTCCATACCCATGCGGTGGTGGCCGGAAACGCTGCACCCGGAAAATTACAGGGTCATCTGGGAAAAGCTTCCGCTGGTTACTTTCTTTAAAAACACCGCCAAGCTGACCCTGATTACCACAGCCATTCAGCTGTGTACCAGCTGCTTTGCCGCATATGGATTTACAAAGTGTAAATTTGTGGGAAGAGATACGATTTTCCTCATGTACGTCACTACCATAGCGGTTCCTTGGCAGGTGTATATGGTTCCGCAGTTTATCCTTGTATCCAAAATGGGACTCAACGATACCCATATCGGACTGATACTGATGCAGGCGTTCTCAAACAGGATATCCCAGATCAGGTTATA
>CAMSTM010000217.1 GCA_947063675.1 uncultured Lachnospiraceae bacterium
ACCATAAACCTATATGAAAGGGTTATTTTTTGCTATAGAACTTTTCACTCTCAAGTTATCTGGAAATTATGCCTTTAAACGAGTATCCGAGCGACGAGTCCTGGGGATATCAGGGGACGGGGTTTTTCAGCCCCACGTCCAGATATGGGACGGGGCGGCAGCTTAAAATGTTTGTGGACGCCTGTCACCGGAACGGGATTGGGGTTATCATGGATTTTGTTCCCGTACATTTTGCGGTGGACGACTACGGGCTGGCGCGTTTTGACGGAACTGCGCTTTACGAGTATCCCAACGGCGCGGTGGGGGTCAGCGAGTGGGGAAGCTGTAATTTTATGCATTCCCGGGGAGAGGTACGGAGCTTTCTGCAGTCGGCTGCAAACTACTGGTTAAAGGAATTTCATATGGACGGGCTTCGGATGGACGCCATAAGCCGGGCGATTTACTGGCAGGGGAATCCGGAAAGGGGCGTGAATTTGAATGCGGTGGAATTTTTGCGGTATATGAATCAGGGGATAAAAGGGCTTCATCCTTCGGCGATTCTTGCGGCGGAGGACTCCACGTCTTATCCGGGCGTTACGAAGGCGGTATCCGAGGGCGGTCTTGGCTTTGACTATAAATGGGATATGGGCTGGATGAACGATACACTGAATTACTTCCGCACAGCGCCAAAGTACCGCAGTGAAAATTATCATAAGCTTACTTTTTCCATGATGTATTATTATGACGACAGATTTCTTCTTCCACTGTCCCATGACGAGGTGGTTCATGGAAAAGCGACGATTCTGCAGAAGATGAACGGGGAGTATGAGGAGAAGTTCCCGCAGGCAAGAGCTTTTTATATGTATATGTACGCCCATCCCGGCAAGAAGCTGAATTTCATGGGAAATGAAATCGGGCAGTTCCGGGAATGGGATGAAAAGAGGCAGCAGGACTGGAGCCTTTTGGATTATCCGAAGCATCGGGAGTTTCACAGGTTCATGGCGGATTTGAACGCCTTTTATCTGGCGCACCCGGCCTTTTTTGAGAAAGATTATGAACGGGACGGATTCCGGTGGATTGACTGCCATCAGGAGGCAGGATGCATTTACGCTTTCGAGCGCATAAGCGCAAAGGAGCGGATTGCGGCGGTTTTTAATTTTTCCGGTAAGGTTTGGAAGGATTATCATTTTCAGGTTGAAAACGCGGCGGTATTGAAAAGGCTTTTATCCAGCAATCAGAATATTTATGGAGGGAGCGAAAAGGAGAAGGACGTTTTACTGAAAGCCGGGGAGGGAGGATTTTCGGTGACGTTACAGCCTTTTTCGGCGGAATATTATGAAGTGGACAATTGAAAAGGACTATCGGGACAATGATAGGCTGAGGCACAGCTTTAACGAACTGGCAAAAGAGACTTTCGGCCTGGATTTTGAGGATTGGTATCGGAACGGTTTCTGGGGGGATGATTATAACCCTTATTCCGTCGTAGCAGATGGAAAGGTGATAGCCAATGTGTCGGTGAACCGGACGGATATGAGGCTGTCCGGGGCAGGTGCGGCGGCGAGTCAGGACGGGAATATCAGGCATTTTCTGCAGCTTGGCACGGTGATGACGGATAAGGCTTACAGAAATCAGGGCTTTATCAGAAAAATTATGGAGCGGATAGGTGAAGATTACGGCGGAGGGACGGACGGGATTTATCTGTTTGCAAACGACAGTGTTCTTAATTTTTATCCCAAATTCGGATTTGAAAAATCGGAGGAATACCGGTATTGCAGAAGGGTTGAAAATACAGGGAAATGGGAAATGGAAGCGGTCAGAATGGACAATACCGCCGCGTGGAAAAGGCTGCGGGACGTGATGGATAAGAATGTTTTCCGTGGAAGATTTGATTTGGTGAACAACCACGGCCTTACCATGTTTTATGTGACGAAGTTCATGCAGGAAAACGTGTTTTACCATAAGGAAACCGACACCTTTGTCATTGCGGAGACAGAGGGGGAGAAGGTGCTTGTTCATAATGTTTTTTCGGGGACGCTGAAAGATTTGGACAGGGTGACCGAATTGTTCGGGGAAAAGGTAAAGGAGGTCACGCTGGGGTTTGCGCCTGTGGAAAAAGAAAAGTATCTTGTGACGCGGAATTATGAGGAGGACTGCACCTTTTTTATAAAAGGGGCGGGGATGAAAGTGGTGGAAGAGGAGAAGCTTCGGATTCCGTCGCTGGCTCATGCATAAGGGAAAACATTTTTTAGTCAGCCGACGGATGTTGGCCGGGAGGAGTGTGCCGGATTATGAAAAAAGCAGGAATTATATTGTTAATGGCGGTGTTGTCTTTTGGCATTACCGGATGCAGGAAAAGCGACGGGGAAATTGTGGCGGAGCCTCAGTGGGAAAGCGTGGACGGGGAGAACAATTCCCCAAATACGGATAACGGCGGGGCGTTAGAAAACATGGACGGCGCGGACGCTTCCGGGGCGGGAAATGAAAAAGAAGCGGGCGGAGACGGAACGAAAGTCCTCTTTGTAGAGGGAATGATTCCGGAGCAGAGCTTTGAGACGGAGCTGGATGGCTGGGGAAAGGTATTTTTTGCCTCCGTTATGCCCCAGGGCGAAAGCGGGACGCCGGGATTTATGCTGATTAAGAACGGGGAGACGGTTTACACTTTTCCGGAAACATCAATAAGCCCGGAGGGGAAGTTCGAGGCAGTGAGCGCGGTATCGTTCCAGGATTACAACAAGGACGGGAAAAAGGACGCTATTGTACTGGCGGAATACGGCAGCGGCGAAAACCGGTGGAGTGAGGCGATGGTCTTTTTGCAGGAAAATTCCGACAATATGTTTTATCTTGACCACCCGGAACTTAAGGATTATAAGGTGGATGGAAAGACGGAGACGGGTCCGTCATTTTACAGGGACACTTTTCTGGAGGAGTATTTGAGTAAACAGAAACTGACGGAGCGCATGGCGGACCTTTCGGATAGCTGGGCGGATTATGTGGATTATGCGGACAGCCTTGCGGGAAGTTTCAGCACGGAGCGGCAGATAAAAATTTTCGCGGAAAACCGGGCGGTATGGATGGAAGGCATGGATTATGCCAATGACGTTTTTCAGTTTACGGTTGCGGGGCTGAGCAATGACGGCCGGCCGGTTCTGATTGTGTCGAATCAGGGCGGTACGGGAATATATACCTACAGTAACTTTTATAAAATTGATAAAAAAGGAGAGCTGCAGAAGCTGGAAACCTCTTTTCAGGAGGGAGATTCCCAGCCGGATATTATCGGGGAGAGTATGACTGTGTACAGCAGCTTTTCCGCGGAGGGTATTAAGAATCATTTTATCGTGTATGACCTGATAAGGGATTCTCCCGTTACCTATTTGGAACGGGTAAGCTCCCTGTGCGTTTCGGATGATTTTGTGCTGGAAACGCCCCTCGCGAGTCTGCGGACTGTCTATGAGGGGGAGGGACATTCCGCCCATATCACCGGCGAGGACTGCGGCGGGAACGCGCTGACTAAGGAGGAGTATGAGAATTTTGCGGATACTTATTACGGGAATATGGGGCTGACGAAAAAGACGGCTGCGTTTAAGTGGATTGATGTGAAAACGCTGGAGGGAATGAGCGGCGAGGAGGCGGAGAAATTGCTGACGGAGGCTTATGAAGGGTTTTCCATGGAATAGAGTGAGAGCCGTAAAGAGCCGGCAGAGGGGGGAAGCTTTTTGTCTGATGCCGGAAAAGCACTGATGTTTTTATTGAGATTATTTTTGTTACTGGCTATTACAAATGTATCAGGAGGAGATTAAAATGAGTAAAACAGAATTTTTCCTGGCGTCCTCTCTGGAAAAAGTATTTCCATACAAAAAGCCCAGAGCCTTAGACGGAACGACTCTGTCGGTGTGGGGCGGATGCGGGCGGCAGTGCAGCTTGTTTTCAGGGCGTCGGATTATCAGGACGGGAGTCTTTTGCAGAGCTATACCGTTTCCGTAAAGGGCGCGCCGGTACCGGCCGAACTGTATCTTGTGGAATTGCTGCCCTCGGATTTTCACTGTTGGGAAAACGCGGCGGCGCTCTGCCGGAAAAGCGGGATACAGTATCTGAAAATCGCGCATCTTTTTACCCAGTGGGGAGCGTACGCGGCGCCTAAAATCATGGCCTGTGTGGATGGAGAGATGAAACGGATTTTCGGGTGGGATGTTCCGGCGGACAGCCCGGCGTACCGTGAATTTCTGGAAAGCTTTCTTTCGGCGCTTAAGGCGTCGCTTGAGGAAATGGGGTACGACAGGGAGCACGTTTATTTCCATATTTCGGACGAGCCATCGGAAGAACATATGGACAGCTATCTTGTGGCAAAAAGGCAGGTTCTGGATTTGCTGGAGGGGTATCCTGTGATTGACGCTCTGAGCAGCTTTTCCTTTTACCAGAAAGGAATCGTGAAGCAGTCGGTGCCGGCAAACGACCACATCCAGCCGTTCCTTGACGCGCGGGTTCCGGGACTGTGGGTTTATTATTGCTGCTGTCAGGGAGTGGACGTTCCCAACCGCTTTTATGCAATGCCCAGTCAGAGGAACCGGATTATGGGCGTGCTGATGTATCTGCACCGGATAGAAGGATTCCTGCACTGGGGACACAATTTTTATTATACCCAGTTTTCCCGCAGGCTTGCGGACCCTTACAGGATGACGCACGCTGATTACGCCTTTCCCTCGGGGGACGCGTATCTTGTTTACTCCGGTGAAGGCGGTATGCCGTTGACGTCCATCCGGGCGGAGGTGCAGAGCGAAGGGCTGGCGGATATCCGCATTCTGGATACCCTGGAACAAAAAAAGGGGCGTCAGGAGGCGGAAAAAATCATTTACGGGGAAGAAAAGGGAGGGTTCACTTTCCGCAATTATCCCCACAGCGCCGAATACCTGTTATCCCTGCGTGAAAAACTGTTTGACGTGCTGGAAAACGGTTGAAAAGGATTCTTATAAGCTGCAGAAACATAAAAAACTCCCTGATTTCATAGTTTTACCATATTCAAATTAATTTATAGATTACCTATAATGCAGATATCATTAGATTACAGAAATGAAAAATGATTTTAGCAGGAGGGAAATTTATGATTAAGAAAACGCGGGCATGGAAAAAGGATTGCGAGATGCAGTCCTTTTTTGATGCAGAAATATATATAATGCTATGCCAATGCAGCAGCGATTTTTAGCTTTTGGTTAATGGATATGTTCGTCATAAAAATCTAAAAAATCCTCGAACAACTCCAAATCCAATGAATTACACCATT
>CAMSTM010000218.1 GCA_947063675.1 uncultured Lachnospiraceae bacterium
GTTCAGAAGCTTACGGATAAGTACCCTTTAATTTGAGAAATCCGGAAAAGAGAAAAGCGTTTTGGAAAGAGCGGCATTCCTGCGGAGGGCCGCTCTTTTCTGATAATATGCCGTATCGCTGCCGGGACGGTGAAAAGACGCAGGCGACTGATACAGGAACCAATTGCCGAATACTGGCAAATATGAGAATATTTTGAAAAAAATGTCAAAAATACTGATAAATTGCAGAAGAAGAGAAAAAAATAAAAAAATATTGAAAAATTTGAAAAAATGTGTTGACAAATTAAAAAGGCTTGTATATAATGAACTTACAAAAACAAATTCACATAGATAAAAATCTTAAAGAAAAGGAGGTACGGACCACCGAAAACATAAGATAAGTTATTTGATTCAATCAGATAACAAAAATGTGGAAGAGTTAAGCTTTTAAAGTACAAAAGAACTAAGTACCAAAGAAAGCGGATTTTCGAATTCGTATGAGATGCAGAAGAGGAAGTAACGAAAGACAGAAGAAGAAACAGAAATAACGTTACAGTACATTTGTACAAAAGAGAAAAGGCAGAAGTACGAAAGAGAAAAAGTAAAACTGAATAGTGGAAAGTATCCAAAATAAAACCTAAGGAGGTAAAGGCCATTGGATAGCATAGTTTGAGAGCGGGTGTTAATCAAAAAGATTGATGCCCGCTTTTACTTGACATAGAAGATAAATCAGTTATTATAAATATGTATCACTTATAAGATGTAAACGTATCGGATAAAGGAAAAAAAGCCGCCTGCGGCGTCGGGTACAGAAAGGTAAAGGATAAAGTATGGCAAATAACAGCGAAGATATGGATAGAAAAATATACAGACATAAGCGCAGGGTGAGAAACCAGGCGATTGCTTATATAGTCCTTTTCATTATCCTTGCCGGACTGATTGCCGGAGGCATTGCAGGCGTCAGAAAGGTTATGCAGATAATTAACGATAAAAAGCAGGCGCAGGAGCTTCAGAAGCAGTTGGAGGAGCTGTCTGAATCGGAAGATGACCAGGCCGCGGTGGAGGCGCCTGTGGACGCGCCTTTGCCGGAGGAAGGAAATGTCGACTGGCTGGAAGAAATTGTGACACCGTACATTGCCGAAATGAATCTGGAGAGTAAGGTGGCGGGGCTTTTTATGATTACACCGGAAAAACTTACGGATACGGCAACAGTTATCAGAGCAGGCGATACCACGAGGGAAAAGCTGAGCGAATTCCCGGTGGGAGGCCTGATTTATTTTTCACACAATATACAGGATGAGACACAGCTTACGGAGATGCTTCAAAATACCCAGAACTTTCAGGGGCCGATGTTTCTTGGCATAGACGAGGAAGGCGGGATTGTAAGCCGGGTTGCGGACAGCGGCCTTGCGGAGAATGTGGGGAGCGCGGCGGACATTGCCGCGTCAGGAGATGTCCAGGCGGCGCGGGACGCAGGTTCCGCTATAGGAGGATATCTTTCAAAATACGGATTTAACGTGGATTTTGCGCCGGTTGCGGACGTAATTGAGGAGGGAAATGCTTTTATCGGAGAGCGTTCTTTCGGCAGCGATACGGCTCAGACCGCGTCTATGGCAGCGGCTTTTGCAGAGGGGATTCAGGGAAGCGGCGTCAGCGCCTGCATGAAGCATTTTCCGGGAATCGGAGATACCACGGAGGATATGCACGACGGCAGGGTAAGCAGTCAAAAGACGATTGAAAATTTTACTGAGAAGGATTTTCCCGTCTATCAGGCCGGTATAGCCGCCGGAGTTGACTTTATAATGGTGAGCCATCTTTCCGTTCCGGGCGTTACGGGCGACGATACGCCATGCTCTCTTTCGGAGAAAATGATTACGGAAATTTTGCGGGGGCAGCTGGGCTATCAGGGCATTGTAATTACGGACGCCATGGATATGAAGGCTATCACGGATTATTACGAGCCGGGCGATGCGGCTGTGAAGGCGATTGCCGCCGGGGCGGATATGATTTTAATGCCGGATGATTTTCAGGAGGCATATAACAGCGTTTTGGAGGCAGTAAATAACGGGACTTTGTCGGAGGCGCGTATTGACGAATCGCTGCAGAGGATTTTCAGAGTGAAGCTTCGGGACAGGGTAGAGTGAGCCGGATATTTTTTGTAAAAAAGACCGGGCAGCATGTGAAAAGGATTTTTGCAGGAAAACTGTAAGAATGATTTCAGTAAAACAATCGGATATTGTAAGGGTAAAGAGGAAAAGGACGCTCCTGCTTCTGGTACAATGGCTGTGCCGGAACAGGAGTTGTTTGTTTTTATGAGAAAGAAAGGAGATACAATGAAATTTCGACTTTTAAGGCTGGAACTGAAAAGAGTGCTGAAACCGAAGCGCACCTGGATTTTATTGGCCCTTGCCCTGCTGCTTTCCGTTCTTTTGGCTTATCTGCCCACTGGATTTTGTTATAGCAGCTACGTTGATGAAAACGGAAATGAAGTAAGTCTCACCGGGCTGGCGTCGATTGCATATGAAAAGGAGCGTCAGGCAGGCGCATCGGGCATTGTCACTCCAAAGCGGGTGCGGGAGGCGGTTGAACACTATCAGGACTGTCTGAACAAATACGGCGTGGGGGAATCCTATGATTTGCCGGAAGGCGTCTATGAACGGGAGATACTTCCTGTTGCGCCGCTGCTTCACGGCGTTAAGGAAGCCTTTGCCGACCCGGACACAGGCATGGCGCCCGCGCTCATGGAAATTAGCCCGGAGCGGATTGACGGGTATTATTCGGTCTGCGGGGAGAGGATTACCTCGCTTATGGAGATGGAACAGCCGGGAAACCCTTCGGTCCGCCGGAAGGCTGCGGAGATGTACGGAAAGGTGAAGAAACCCTTTGAGGTGTATGCAGGCTTTAATTCCACAGTGATGGATTATCAGAACATTATGGGCTTTCTGGTTCTGATGCTTTGTGTTGTGATTGCCGCCCCCGTATTTTCCGCTGATTACCAGTCCGGGGCTGACGAAATCCAGCGGTGTACAAAGTACGGCAGAGCCCGGCTGGGTATTGTGAAGGTTTCCGCATCCCTTCTGGTCAGCGGAGCTGCATTTTTCATATGCGCTGTGGCATATATTCTGACGGCCAACAGTCTGTTTGGATGGGAATGCACAAAAACCTCTGTTCAGATGGTGTACTCAATCGTCACTCTGGCGGGGATAAACATGGGACAGCTACAGAAGCTGTTTGCCCTTGCCGGTTTTCTTTCCGTTCTGGCACAGGTCAGCTTTACTTTGTTTTTGTCGTCCAGATGCAGAAGCACGGTGACGTCCCTTGCGGCAGCTCTGGTATCGGCCATTGCCCCGACAGTGATTTGCATGACGGTGCCGGGGAAGGTATCCGACTGGATTTGCAGTATCCTTCCGGCGGGCGGTACGGGGATACAGGCAAGTATGCTTTATGCCATTACGGATTTCAGGTTCCTGAATATCGGCGCATTGTCTCTCTGGACGCCTTATGTGATTATGGGCGCCTGCCTGATAGAAATACCGCTGTTTGCCTGTCTGGCAGTTTATTCCCGCGGGCAATGAGCCGGGGTGAAGCAGAACGGATGCAAATCATCTATAAGTTTTAGTTGTGCGTTGGTTTTTCCCCTTTCTTCTGCGGGTACTTTTGTGAATATTTCCCGTTTCACAGAACAATAAAGTGGAAACGCTTGAAATATAAGCGTTTCCACTTTATTTAAAAGAGTGCGGGACGGGACTCGAGCTTTATTTTTCCCTGCAATTTCTAAATCCTTAAAAAGGGACTGTCGCATTGAGAAATTTTTATTTCTGTATATCCTTATTTTCTTTCAGATGTTCTTTTAATACCAGGTTAATGTATTGTGAAAACGACCTGTCGTCTTTTTCCGCTAATTCTTTAATCAAATCAATAATATCAGTATCAAGTGTAATACTCACTTTTGTTTTTAATGGTTTCATAACACAACTCCTTTTTAAAAAATATATCATTTCGTAGTATTGTGTATTGACTGATAGTATAAAGTAGGATAAAGTAGTATTTGCAGTTACAAATGCTCTTATTCATATAAGAGACAAAAAATTATTGAAAAGGAGAAAGAGTTATGCGTAAGAAACTATTTAAAAGACTTGTAGCAGTATGCGCCGCTGTCGGAATGTTAGCTACAAGCATGTCAGCCTTTGCGGCAGAAAGTTACACGGTGCAAAGCGGAGATAATCTCAAAAAGATAGCAAAACAGATTTATGGCGATTCTTCAAAATGGGAAGTTATTTATGAAGCGAACAGGGATTCAATTAAAAATCCTAATCTCATTTATGAAGGACAGGTATTCACGATTCCTGATTCAGATGCAGCGCCTGCACCGGCGTCAGAAACGGAAACGCCTGCACCTGAAACCGTTGCTGACGCATCGGCCGATACAGCTGCACCTGCGGAAACAACAGAAACGTCTGCCGATATACCGCAGACGGCAGGAAAAACATTGAATATAGATTTAACAGGCGACCCGAAAAGCCATGTGTCTGAAGTGGCTTTCCGTACAGCGCCCGATGCAGATTGGGTGATTGTAACTCCAACCGGAACTACTCCGGCGACACCGATGTCCGATGGCGACCGAGACATGTTTTATCTTGGTACGATTGAGAATTACAGCCTGCCGGGCGATTATCTTGAAATTCGTGTAAAAGCAGTTCTTAACAATGGAGAAAAAGATAATACGGAATATATATGGATAGAGGACGGCCGGTTGCCAAATATTCCCTCCGGCAGTGATTGTACGATACATTTTGACCATATTGCGCAAGGTATATTTGTTAACTATTACAATCAGGGAGTTTTAATAGGAGAATATAGTAATACATCGAAAATGATTCTGAGAAAGAGTTAAAATTGATATTCGGTCTGGGTTCAAAGACAAACATATTAAGCAACTTTGATGCTGCCGCACAAAATGAAAATTTAGTGCGGCAGCATTTTTTATCAAAAATCATATTTACAGAGAGAAAAGAATATTACTGTCATACCACAAAAATATAAATATATGCTGAAAAATAAAGGGAAATAAATATTGATATATCTGTGGTATGTGGTATACTAGTTAAAATCGGAGGTGAAAAAATGGTAAAAGCAGTATTTTTGGATTATACAGGAACAATCATTCAGGAAAAGGGAGCGGATTTGGAAAAAATTGTTTCCCGGATATGGAAAAACAGCCGGCTTGAAACAGCGGAAGAGACGGTGAGATATTG
>CAMSTM010000219.1 GCA_947063675.1 uncultured Lachnospiraceae bacterium
ATTTGAAGGAGCTGATAACTTAACTGCAGAAATGAATTTCGGTGAGGAATTTGACACAAATAATGCAGAAGCCGGAATAAAATATACATTGAATGGAGATGAAATTTCATATGATGAATATGCAGAATTATGCAGCAAAATTTTTGCTGCTGAAGTAAATACAAACTGAAAGAAAAATGAAAGCTTTGGCGCTTTTTTCGCTGCCGGGGGATTTGACTGGAAGCAGAGCCTGTGATAAAATCGGAGCGCAGAGGCGGAACAGTCTGTCAGGGAAAACAACAATCTGTAAAAAAGGAAAGAGCTGTTTCGCAGAGGAGGTTGCAATGGCTGGAAATGGTTTCGGAATACTGAAAAGGAAGATGCCGGCAGTTTTCCTGCTGCTTTTCGCGGCGCTGTTTCTGGCGGGGAAGGCTGCGGGAGGCGGAATGGAAAACGTTCTGGCGTCAGGAGAACCTTTTCCGGGAAGGCTTCAGGGCGGGACCGCGGATATTATAGCGGAGGATTTGAATTTTGACGGCTGGGATGATTTGTGTATCCGTAAATCCTATGACGGCAAAGGGAATGTTCCCTATTCCTGTATGCTCTGGAATCAGCAGAAAGGACGTTTTGAATACAGCGTTACTCTTTATAATGTAGAAACAGACCCGGAAAAGCAGTGGATATCCAGCAGGATTCGGGAAAGCGGCGGACGGGAGTCTGTCACCTTTTATCGTTACGATGCGGACAACAGGCTTCATATGGTGAGATATGTGGAAGAAAACACTTCGGAAACCGAAATTTTCGAGCGGCTTGACCTCACATATGTGGAGGAGGGAAGTATCTATGTTCTTCCGGCAATTGAGGAGGAAGGAAATTTAAATGAGACTATGGTTGCCATGGCCAAACAGGCGTTGACGGAGCTTTATGAGTGGACAGGAGAAAAGATAGACACCGCCTGCTTTCAGGTTTCCAATATGGGCGGTGTTGTTTTCGCCTTATCCCCGGAGGATATGGAGCATTCAAGAATTTTTTGCAGCCGTTCTTTCGGAGCGGATTCGGAATACAACCTGAGCGGTTATGATAAGAGCATTTCGTCCCTTGGCGTGGTTTCCGGACGGAGCGCATGGTATTCTCCGGTGAGCTGGAAGAACTTGCCGGAAAATATAGATGCCATGACGGACGAAGAGGCGGTTATCTGGTATTTTGAGCATATGCCGGCGGCATACAGGGAAAAGGTAAAAACTACGTATCAGCGTTATGAAGATATGTGGACGACTCAGACGAGGTCAGGAAAGTGGTATGAAGTGATGTATAATCCGGCGCTTCGGGAGGTGTTGGAGGTGACGGGACCATATTCGGAAATTCCGATGCATTAGGGAAGAAAGGCAGAAAAACGGGGGATAATCAAATGAGTTTGAAAGAAAAACTGGAAAATGTGATGGCACAGGCGGTGGAGGACTGCGAGATAGCAGGTATGAACCTGCTGGCGGAAAAGGACGGAGAGGAAATCTGTTATTGTCAGGCGGGAATGGCGGACAGGGAAAGGGGTATTCCAATGGAAAGGGATACCATTTTAAGGCTGTATTCCCAGAGCAAACCGATAACTGCAGCCGCAGCAATGATTTTGATGGAAAGGGGAATACTGGATTTGGACCAGCCGGTTTCTGATTTTCTGTCGGCCTTTGCAAAGCAGTCTTACTTTGCAAAGCAGGAAGGCATCGGGGAAGCGGCGGCGGGCGGTTCGAAGAAGGAGACGAAAGGCAGTGAAGCCGTATCTTCTATGGAAGTGCGGCCGGTGATGCAGCCTATGCGGGTATATGACCTTCTTCGGATGACGTCGGGGCTTGTCTATCCTGACGAGACGACTGCAGCGGGACGTCAGGCAGCAGTTGTTTTTGATGAGATGGACAGGCGGCTTTATACAAAGGACGCAATGACCACGAGAGAAGCGGCGGACAAACTGGCCGGATGCACCCTGGCCTTTGAACCGGGCAGCTCCTGGCGTTACGGCACGTCGGCGGATGTGCTGGGAGCGGTTATCGAGGCGGCCTGCGGGCAAAGGTTTGGCGAGTTTCTGGAAAAGGAGCTGTTCGGCCCTCTTGGAATGAAAGATACGGCTTTCTGGGTACCCCGGGAAAAGCAAGGCCGTCTGGCGGAAACCTACGAGACCGTTGCGGAAAACGGAAAAAAGATGCTGCTGCGGTATGAGGGGAATAATCTGGCTGTCTGCAACCGCATGCAAAATCCTCCGGCCTTTGAGTCCGGCGGCGCGGGTCTTGCTTCCACGCTGGATGATTATATGCGCTTTGCCCGTATGCTTTTGCAGGAGGGCACGCTGGACGGCATCCGGATTCTGAAACCGGCAACGGTCCGGTATATGACGGGGGCGGAGCTGATGGAATACCAGCAGAGCGCTTTCAATCACTGGATTGGATTGGAGGGATTCAGCTATGGAAATCTCATGCGGATTTGTAAAAGGCCGCTGCGGGCGGGAATTTTTGCCGCCGAAGGCGAGTATGGATGGGACGGCTGGCTGGGCACTTATTTTGCCAATTTCCCGAAAGAGAAGCTGACGATTCTGATGGGAATCCAGAAAAGGGATGCGGGAACCTTTGCCCTTACAAGGAAGTTGCGGAATCTGTTGGTGGCCGAGGTGCTGTAAAATGAGAGGGGAAAGGCTTTACCCCCTTTTCAGTTTCCAAAAATTGATTCTTCTCTGTTCGAGCAAAAACATTGACATTTATACAAAAAAATGCTACGTTTATTTGTGAAGATTTGCCAGTCGGATGAAGGGGTAACAAGAGAAGCCATGGAAGAAGAGCAAACGAAGACGCTACATATTTCAGAAGGCAGCAGGAAGTAGAGGGATGTTCTATTTTAGCTGCTTTTCTTTCGTGTCTGCGCAGCGGAAACTGCCGGCTAAAGCTGCTGTTGGCAGCAGAGGCGGCGAAAGCTGCGGAAAAGACAGAACCGACGGGCGTTTCTGATGATGTTTAAGCCGCAGGCGCGGTGTGGAGGTCAAATGGAGCAGAGCAGTTGCGGTATGTTTTTTGCGGAAGACGCATTGGAAATGATTCTCATGTTTGATGAAACAGGGCAGATTACCTGTGCCAATGCCGAGGCGAGGAAAAACCTGGAATACGGGGATGACCTGCCGGGAAAAAATATCAGCGAGATTTTTCCTGATACTTTTACGTTTGCAGGAGGAAAGCTTGAGGAGAATCATATTTTTGACCGAAAGACCCATAAGCTTGTGGCATACCGCAAAAATTTTACGTGTTTTCCGGCGGAGGCCAGGGTCGTTGAAAATGCCGCCCAGCCGGGTTCCTATGTGTGTATGGCGAATGTGACGCTGGAAAAGGAATATTTAAGCCGGAAGAACACCCAGGTAAAGCAGGAAGCGGAGAAGGCGCTTAAGGTAAAATCCGAGTTCGTTGCAAATGTGACTCATGAACTGCGGACGCCGGTAAACGGGATAGCAGGTCATGTAAAGGATTTGATTGGCACGGAAACGGACGGCGCAAAGCTGAAAACCTTAAAGGTGATTGAACACTGCTGCGACGACATGAACAAGCTGATTAACAACATTCTGGACTTTTCCAAGCTGGAAGCCGGGAAGTTTGCGTTAGAGGAGCGCAGGTTCTGTGTCAGGGATATGCTGGACTATGTGAAGGGCAATCATATCGGCAAAATCACGGAAAAGGGACTGGAATTTTTTATGACGGTTTCGCCGAAGGTGCCTGAATATATCATAGGAGATGAACTCCGCATTGCGCAGATATTAAACAATCTTTTATCAAACGCCCTCAAATTCACATCTGTGGGCAAGATTACCGTCCAGGTGCTTAAGACGGCGCAGGTGAACGACAGAGAGGAGCTTTTTTTCCTTGTAATAGATTCAGGTATCGGTATTGAGCCTCAGGATAAAGATAAGCTGTTTCAGAGCTTTTCGCAGGTGGATGCCTCTATTTCCCGGAAATACGGCGGCACAGGGCTTGGGCTTAATATCTGCAAGCAGCTTGCAGAGCTGATGGGCGGAAGCATAGGGGTGGAGAGCGAAAAGGGAAGAGGAAGCGCTTTTTCTTTCTCCGTATGGGTCGGTCATTGTGAAGATGAGACAAAGAACGCCCGGGAAACCGGCAGCAGCGCCGCCGTTTCGGATACGCCGTTTTCTTTTTCCGAATGGGAGGAGGAACAGGGAAGGGACGCCGTAAAAATCTTCGGCACTCCTGAAAATAAGGAGGCTCTTTCAAAAAATCTGTCAAAACTGGTTTTGTGTGTGGAAATGGACAACTGGGAAAAGGCGGAGATGTTTATGGAAACCATCAGGCAGCTTTCGGAGGGCGCTCCCCGGGAGGCGGCAAGAGCGGTTCTGCGGCTCAAGATGGCTGTTCAGAAAGAAAATTATGATAAGGCGGCCGCCGGAATTGAGGAGCTTGAGGCTTTCCTTCAAAGCTGATTTTAAGACCGGCCTTTGGCGGCAAAGAGGACTCGTTATGGGATATGGGGAAAAGCGCGCGGGTAAGGCGACAGTCCTTATCGTGGATGATGTGGAAATCAACAGGATTATCCTTGGAGAAATCATCAAAAACATGGGCTGCGACTTCGTGCTGGCAAAGAGCGGCGAGGAGGCTCTTTTGAGGGTCAGGGAACGGCTTCCGATGCTGGTTCTGACAGATATTTCAATGCCTGGAATTGACGGATACGAACTGTGCCGGATTTTGAAGGGCAGCGAGGAAACCAGAGACATTCCGATTATTTTTATCTCGGCTTTTGATGAGACGCAGAACATTGTGCAGGGCTTTTCGATTGGCGGGGAGGATTATATTACCAAACCTTTTATTCCCGAGGAGGTGGAGGCCAGGGTGGGCGTGCATTTGCGTCTCTATGAGATGGCCAGACAGCTTCGTGGAATGAACAGGCGGCTCCAGATTTCCGTAAACGAACAGCTTTTGCAGATGGAGCAGGAAAAGAAAAATTTCCTGTATGCCCTGGCGGACGTGGCGGCGCAGAACACTTCATATAATAAGAAGGATATGGAACGGCTGCAGAAAAACTGCCGGACGCTTGCGCAGGGGATGCAGTTTTCACCTTTATTTGAAGAAAAAATTTCAGACACTTACATAGATACCATAGAGCTGGCGGCTCCTCTTTGCGATATCGGAAATATCGG
>CAMSTM010000220.1 GCA_947063675.1 uncultured Lachnospiraceae bacterium
GTGGCAAGAGGTGAGAAATCTCCTGCAGACGCCATCCAGGGTATGTATGATTCGATGAAAGCAATCAGCGGCGAATAATATCATAATACAAGAGGTTTTTGCAAAGAGAGTTTTCCTTCCTGCAAAAACCTCTTTTCTGAAAGAAAGGTGAATTTATGGATAAAAGAAAAATCAGGGATTATGCGGTATCCTACAGCTTCTTACTGCCCTTTGCCGTATTTTTCATTGTTTTTACGCTGATTCCCATTGGCTATGTTTTTTATTTAAGCGTACACGACGGAAACTTCCTGCAGGCAAAATTTGACTGGGTGGGGATGAAAAACTTTAAGGACGTTTTTGTTACGCCGGATTTTCAAAACGCATTTAAAAATACGTTTGTTTATATGCTGATAGAGGTTCCGGTAAGCCAGTTTTTTGGAATCTTTTTTGCCCTGCTTATCAGGAAAAAGACCAGATTCAGCCATGCCTGCGAAATCATTTTCTTTCTTCCCATGCTGATTTCCATGGTGGTGGCAAGCGTGCTGATTTCCTATATCATATCCAACAACGGTCCTTTAAATCTGCTATTTCAGTTTTTGGGCCTTCAGCCGGTCAGTTGGCTGAACGGAAAGTTCAGCGCGAAAATAGCGGTGATGATTCTGGAGCTGTGGAAGGGCGGTACTTTCTTTATTTTCGTGTATATGTCGGCTATGCGTTCCCTTCCGGCGGACTGTCTGGAATCAGCAAGAATAGACGGGGCAAACGCGGTTCAGGAAACGGTGCATGTGATTCTGCCGCTTATCAGAAACGCCATTATTTTGTGCGTGACCATGAACACTATCTGGCAGTTCCAGATTTTCGAGTCAGTTTATATGCTGACAAACGGGGGGCCTCTTGGCGCGACCCAGACGGTTATTTATGAAATTTATCAGTACAGCTTCAAATATTACCGGGTAGGATTCGGGGCGGCGGCTTCTTTGGTGTTCCTGCTTGTGATTTTGCTGATTTACGGTCTGGAGAATCTTCTCCTGCGTGAAAGAAAGACCGGGAAAAGGAGGGCCGGGGCATGAATAAATACGTGATAAAAAGAGGAATCTTTTCGTCTCTGAAAACCATAACGCTTCTTTTGCTTGTGCTGATTATATTGTTTCCTTTCTGGCAGCTTATCGTGTCATCTCTTCTGGAAACCAACGCAATTATCAGCTACCCGCCGAAATTCTGGCCGAAAGGCGGTTCGGTGAATAACTACGTAGAAGTCCTTACCATGCAGGGCGGAGCTTACATGCGGTGGATGGCAAACAGCCTTCTTGTGTCCGGCACCAACACAATCCTTGTGATTTTAGTCGCAGCTATGGCGGGATACGCTTTTGCAAAAAGGAAATTTCCGGGAAGAAGCGTTTTGCTCAATATTGTGATTGCAACCCAGATTATTCCAAGCGTGACGACCCTGATTCCCCTGTTTTTGATTGTGTCGAAGCTGGGGTGGGTAAACACTTACAAGTCGCTGATATTTCCGGGCGTGGCCAACGCTTTCGGGGTTTACATGATGACCCAGTTTATGAAGGATATCCCGGATTCCCTTTTGGAAGCGGCAACAATAGACGGATGCGGCGAATACGGGAAATTTTTTAAGATTGTAATGCCAATCACGGTGCCGCAGTTAAGCCTTCTCGCAATTTTTAACTTTACCAATCAGTGGGGAAGCCTTACCTGGCCGCTCATTACCGTAAACGAGACTATGATGAAGACGCTGCCTCTGGGAATCGCGTCCATGAAGGATTTGAACGGAACCCTGACGGGAACGATTATGGCGGCCTCCATGATTAGTTTTATTCCGCTTTTGATTGCATTTATTTTTGCAAGTGATAAATTTATAGAAGGAATGACGTTAGGAGCAGTGAAAGGATAGAAAAGATGAAGCGTATTTTATGTTATGGAGACTCCAACACATGGGGGCATAATCCGGAGCCTTGTGGAAATAATTTCAGATATGGGGACAATGAGAGATGGACAGGCGTCCTGCAGAGGATTTTAGACGGACAGGCAAAAATAATAGAGGAAGGGCTGTGCGGAAGAACCATTATGTACGACGACCCTGTGGCGGCGGACAGAAACGGGAGCAGGTTTTTAAACTGCTGTATCCAGAGCCATCAGCCTCTTGACCTGGTAATTTTTATGCTGGGAACAAACGATATCAGGCATATTTTTACCCCGTCCGTGAAGGAAATTGCCATGGGGATGGATAATCTGGTTAAGATGGTGAGAAATCCGCAGGCCTATTGGGTGGGAAAGATACCGGAGGTGCTGGTGATTGTCCCGGCGCCTGTGCGGGATGAGATTGCAGGCTCCGACTTTTACGGTATGTATGACGAGGAGTCCGTGAGAAAAAGCAAGGCTCTCGGGAAAGAATATGAAAAAATTTTTGCGGACGTTCCCGGGGTGACGCTGCTTGACGCCGGAGATGTGGCGGAAGTGTCGGTAAAGGACTGTATCCATCTGACCGGCGAGGGACACAGAGCGCTGGGGGAAGCGGCTGCGGAGAGGGTGAAAAAGATACTGAATATCAGCGGTTAGAAATGGTGTGGTGATGAAATGTGAGAAGCAGATGGGAAAGGGAGATATTGCCGGGAGTTATAAGGAAATTCATGTCCCGCCTGCGGTTTGGAGGACTGTATTACGCGGAGGCGCTGGCGACGCTGTCTGTAATCGCGTTTTTATTTTTTGGAAGAATGACTGCAAAAGAACCGGACAGCGCGGGAGAGACGGCTTATGAGGAACCGCTGACTCTGCGCGTGTGGTATCCCTGGACAGACGAGGAGAAGATATACAAAAAAGATTTTCTCGGCGCGGTTGATAAATACAATAAAAACCATCAGGAGATGGAGATACAGCCGGAAGGAATCGAAACAAAGCTGTACAGGGAAAAACTGCCCTCCGCCATTGCCTCCAACGATACGCCGGACATTTATCTGTGCTATACAAACGCTTACCTTGAAAATGCCGTAGCTTCGGGGAAAATCCTGCGGCTTGACGATTATCTGGGCAGCGGGACAATAAAGAGGATTTTGCCGGGAATGGACGACGAGGTGACCTTTGACGGAGGGATTTACGGGCTTGGTTTCGCAAAAGACGTTGGGGTGCTCCTTATCAACAATGAAATGTTCCAGAAATACGGGTGCAGCGTTCCCGAAAGCTGGGAGGAGCTTGTTAAGGTATGCCGGGTATTTCTCGACAACGGTATTGTCCCCCTGGCCTGCTCCGCGGACACGGACAGAGGCTTCCGCATGTATCTGGAGGCTTTGTGCATGAGCGAAGCGGGAGCGGAAGAATGCCTGGAAATCATAGCCGGGGAAAAGAATGCCACCGAAGAATTTATAAGAAGCGTGAACCGTTTCTGCGAATTGCGGGATATGGGAGCCTTTGGCAGCGCGCCGGCAGGCAATACCACGGGATACGTGGAGGAAGAATTTTATTTGAGCAGGATTCCCATGTATTTTACCAAAAACCGGATTGTGGGAAATATTTTGCAGAGAAACAGCCCGCTGTACGGAAAAATCAGCGCGGCGCCCTTTCCGGGAACCGGCGGACTTTGCACAGTAGGCGGGGTAAGCGAGGCATTTGTGGTAAACGGGGCCGTCAAATACCCCGAGGAAGCAGTTGCGGCTCTCTGGGAGCTTATGTATTATTTTTCTGAAAATCTGAGAGAGAGCGGCGCCGGGATTCCCGTCTGGGTTTATAAAGGAGACAGCAAGAGAGAGGATGGAGGGCTGTATGAAGTAATCAGGGAAATGGATGCAAAGGCGCAGACGGTGATGCCCTACTGGGAGTTTTATCTGGGTGGGGAAAAGGCCCTGAATTTTATGAAGATGTCTGAAAAGCTGTACCGGAATGAAATTTCGGCAGAGGAGTTTGTAAAAAGCCTGTCGCGTTATGATAGCTACTCATAAAACAGTATCAACCATACAGAGTGCAAAAAAGATGGGAAGAAATAACAATTTTCCCATCTTTTTACTGAAAATTCCTCGAATTCCTAAAAGCCTGATTGAAGATTGAAGTTTTTTCCGCTTCTGCTTGCATTTATTTTTGCAAGTGATAAATTTATAGAAGGAATGACGTTAGGAGCAGTGAAGGATAGGGAAAAGATGAAGCGCATGACAGGCTAAAATAATAGAAGAAGGGCTGTGCGGGGAAAAAGAACCGGACAGCGCGGGGAAGGCGGCTTTTGAGGAAGCGTGAGAATGATGTCCCAACATATAGGCAAATAGAACAAAGGGAGAATACATATGGATAATCGAAAGCGCATGGGAAAAGATAAGGATGGAGTAATTTTTCCGATTGCTCCAAATCTTTCCGAAATGGGTGACAGATACTTGGAATTTATAGAAGAAATTAAGAAAGAAATTCTGAAACAGAGAGTATCTGTAGTAATGAATGCCAATGCAAGCATGATACGCCTTTATTGGAATATTGGCAAGGCTATTTTGGCGAAACAGGAACAGGAAGGATGGGGAGCGAAGGTTATTGACCGCATGGCAAAAGACTTAAAAGAGATATTTCCGGAAATGTCTGGTTTTTCTCCAAGAAATATTAAGTATATGCGTAAGTTTGCTCAGTGTTGGTCTGATGAGACAATAGTGCAACGGGTCGTTGCACAAATACCGTAGCGGACAAACATTACATTAATGGATAAATTAAAAACGCTTGAAGAACGTATGTGGTATGCAGATAAAACAATAGAAGGTGGTTGGAGTAAAACAATACTTGAGTTACAGATACAGAGCGGACTGATGGAGCGTACTGGAAAGACAGTTAATAATTTTCCTGTTGCATTGCCACCGCCTGATTCTGATATGGCAAGTCAAATTTTCAAAGACCCTTATCTGTTTGATTTTCTGGGAACAGATATGCCGAGGCGTGAAGTGGAAATAGAACGTAAGCTGACGGAGCATATCCAGAGTTTTTTGTTGGAATTGGGACAAGGATTTGCATTTGTAGGCAGACAGGTTCATTTGGAGGTTGGCGGTCAGGATTTTTATATTGATGCCCGTGTTATAATAGGGACAAGTTAGAGGAACCCAGTAAAATCAAGGGGTT
>CAMSTM010000221.1 GCA_947063675.1 uncultured Lachnospiraceae bacterium
CCGTATGTCCGGTGCTGTGAGAGGACGGCGGTTAGTCACCGCCTCCTACTCGATTCTTTTTTCTGACAAAATGATGTTTCATAAGCATCTGCCCCGCATATTCCCCCTTGACTACCGCCCTATTCTGTATTAAACTGTATATATCAAAACAATACAGTTATAAACAGAAAGCCGGTGAAACCTTGGAAATAGTTGTGAGTAACAAAATAAGCCGCCCCCTGTATGAGCAGATTTCATCGCAGGTCAGGGCGCAGATTATGAGCGGGGAGCTGAAAGCCGGGGAGGCTCTGCCTTCCATCCGCGCCCTTGCAAAATCGCTGCAAATCAGCGTCCTGACTGTGCAAAAGGCATATGATTTGCTTCAGGAGGACGGCTTTATAGAGACGACGGCCGGGAAGGGCTGTTATGTATCGGTGCAGAATCAGGACTTCTATCTGGAGGAGCAGCAGAAGAAAATAGAAGCGCACTTTAATGAAGCCATTGAGATTGCCCGCGCCAGCGGAATACCGCTGGAAAAATTACTGAATCTGCTGAGACTGCTTTATGAGGAGGACTGACTATGGAAAATGCTTTGATGGTTTCAGGGCTTACCAAAACCTGGAAAGACTTTACTTTGGATAACGTTTCCTTCAACGTTCCGCGCGGCGCTGTTGTGGGGCTGATTGGAGAGAACGGCGCGGGAAAAAGTACCACAATCAATACGGCTCTGGGACTTATTCAGAAGGAGGCGGGTCAGGTTTTTATTCTGGGAAAAGAGGAGCTGGACGGCGGCATGAAGGAGCGGCTTGGCGTGGTGTTCGACGGGAGCAACTATCCGGAGATACTTTCCCCGGGGAAAATCAACAGGGTGATGAAAAATATTTATCGTTCGTGGGACGAGCAGACTTATTTTCGCCTGCTTACCCGGTTTTCATTGCCGGTTGACAGACAAATCAGACAGTTTTCAAAGGGGATGAAAATGAAGCTTGCGATTTGCGCCGCCTTTTCCCATCATTCTGAATTACTGATTCTGGATGAAGCCACCAGCGGGCTTGACCCTGTTGTACGTGATGATATTCTGGATATGCTTCTGGATTTTGTGCAGGACGAAGAACACTCTATTCTGATGTCCTCCCATATCACCGGGGATTTGGAGAAGATTGCCGATTACATTGTATTTATCCATGAGGGAAGGGTTGTTTTTTCCAGACCGAAGGATGAGCTGCTTGAACAGTACGGCGTTGTCAAATGCGGGGCGGCGCAGTTCGGCGCGCTGGATAAGCAGGATATTATTGTGTACCGGAAAATGGATTATGAATGGCAGGTTTTAGTTTCGGACAGGGAGAAGATGCAGAAAAAGTACCCGAAGGCATTGATTGTCCCGGCTTCCATTGATGAAATTATGCTTCTCTATGTAAAGGGGGAAAAAGGATGAAAGGCGTTTTGTTAAAAGACCTCTATATCGCAAAGAGCAATATTTTAGTAACCCTCGTCTGCCTGATAGTTCTGGGCTTCGGGCTGTCGTTTCTGCTGGAAGGGAGCGCGATTCTGGTTCTGGCTCCGGTGGCCTCCACCACGGCAGTTTTTATCAGCATCACAAGCGACGCCGGCTCTAAGTGGAATAAAAATGTGATTGTCATGCCGGTGTCAAGAGAACAGATTATCCGGGAGAAGTTTGTATTTTATGTCCTGCTTGCGGCAGCAGGGTTTGTGACGGCGCTTATTCCGTGTATCATACTTATGTTTGCAGGCGCCGATATCACGATTTTTTCTCTGCGTCTGTATGGAAGCATCGGCATGAGCGCCACGCTGCTGGCAGGAGGCATCAGCCTGCCCTGCGCCTATCTGTTTGACCCGGAAAAATCGCAAATCGTTTTTATGATGTCTTTTATGGCGTCCACAGGCATCATTGCGGGAATTGTGCTTTTTATTAATCTTTTTATCCCGGTAAAAGAACATATCCTTCCGGCCTTTAGCACCGTTCTTGTGATTTCCGTCATCTGGTTCTTTTTCTCCTGCCGGATTGCGGCGGCGGTGTATCAGAAACGGGATGTCGCATGACAGCCGGGGGAACAGAGGACAATACGCCTTACAGGTCAGCCGGGGGAACGGAGGACAATACGCCTTGCAGGCCAGCCAGGGAAACGGCGGGCAATACGCTTCACAGGTCATCCTGTTGTAAAAAGAATGAAATAACAAACCATTTCGTGAAATCAGGAACGCACCAACTCTAAAACTATCTTACAATAAGTCTATCATGACAGCCGGAAAGGCGAAACAGAGAAAGCAGCCGGGGGAGCTGCAAAATTTATTCAGGAGGACTTATTATGGGTAGGAAAGCAAAACAAAGTCAAAGTGAAATCGACGGTGTGCAGTACCGCCGTGCAAAAACGTGGCAGATTATTTTAGTTGCCTGCAACGCCCTTGTGGGTATGAGTGTTTACAGCCTGATTGGCATGGCCAGCTACAGCGCCAGCGTGGGCTACGGTATTACCACGGCGGTGGTGGGAGTGATTCTGACCTGTACAAGAATCCTGGACGGGATTACAGACCCTCTGGTGGCGTTTCTGTACGATAAGGTGGATACCAAATTCGGCAAGCTTCGGGTGCTTTTAATATCCGGCTTTGTGATTGAGGCATTTGCCCTGTGGGCGATGTTTGACCTTATGTCGTCCAAAGGCTTTGGCTGGGCGGTATTTACTCTTTTATATGTGGTATATGTGATTGGCTATACCATCACCAACATGACTGCTCAGACCTTTGCGGCAATTATGACTAATGACCCGAAGCAGCGTCCTGTCATCGGTGTTTGGGGGACGGCGTTCAATTATCTGGTTCCCATGGTGTTGTCGATTGTGCTGAATATGGTTCTGCTGCCCAGGTACGGCGGGGAATATAATCAGGGTTTTCTGTCTGCGGCGGTGATGGTGACGATTGCGGTAGGGACATTGGGAGTCATTCTGGTGAGCATCGGGATTTCCGCCTTTGAAGACCGGAGTATTACGGCGGCGTGGGAAAGCAGGAGCCTCTTAAAATAAAGGATATTATCAGTGTATTGAAGGGAAACAAGCCCCTCCAGTGCTATATTGCGGCTCAGGCTTCCGATAAGATTGCGCAGCAGACAGCCTCTCAGGCGGTAATCAATACCATGCTTTGCGGGATTCTTATCGGCAATATGGGGCTTGGAACCATGCTGAGCGTTATCGGTATGGCGCCTTCCATTATCTTTGCGGTAATCGGAGCCAGGTATGCCGGCAAATACGGCAGTAAGAATGCCATTGTCACCTGGACAAAAATATGTATGGCGGTTGCGGCGCTCATGTTTCTTTTCTTTGTGGTAATCGAGCCCTCATCTATTGCGGCGATGGGAGTGACAATGATTGTGTATGTTGTCTTTACGCTGGCGCTCAACGGCTCCAAAATGTGCGTGACAACGGCGGCCAGCTCTTTCATGGCTGATATTATCGACTATGAGCTTGACCGCAGCGGAAAGTATGTCCCGGCAGTCGTTACCGGAACAGGAAGCCTGATAGATAAGCTGATTTCGTCTTTCAGCGCAATGATTGCCGCGGGAGCGGTGGCGTTAATCGGATATAAGCAGACGGTTCCCCAGCCCGGAGATGCGGCTACGGCGGCAATCTTCTGGATGACAATGGCGATTTACTTCGGTATGCCCATGCTTGGCTGGCTTATCACCCTGATTGCCATGAAATACTGT
The DNA here is from genome assembly GCA_947063675.1 of uncultured Lachnospiraceae bacterium. Taxonomy (GTDB): domain Bacteria; phylum Bacillota; class Clostridia; order Lachnospirales; family Lachnospiraceae; genus Suilimivivens. The sequence continues at coordinate 3,698 of CAMSTM010000221.1, forward strand.
ACGCTGGATAAAGAGGAGATGGTGAAGGTTCAGAAGCGTATTGCGGAAAAGAAGGCGATGGCCGAAGGACAGTAAATAGAGGAAACGGAAAGCGGGGATTCACAGCTTTCCGTTTCTTTTTCTGTATTCGCTGGGGGAGATTCCCGTCAGTTTTTGAAAACAGGTATAAAAATAGCTCCGGTTGCTGAAAGATAAGGCGTCGCTGATTGACTGGATAGTGTCGTTTGTGCCCTCCAGCATCAGTTTTGCCTGAGCAATTTTTTCCTTTATAATAAAGTCGGTGACGCTGCACCCCACTTCCTTTTTAAACTTGTGGGAAAAATAGTACTCCGTATACCCCACGCGTCTGGCCAGCTCGGCGATGGAGAGCGGAGAGCCGAGGTGGGTTCTGATGTACTTACAGGAATTTTCGATAAGGGTAGAAATTCCGGTTCGGGTCCTGGCCTCCTGAACGCGGGTGATGTAATCCTCCAGCATTTTACCGCGCACATTTGAGACGGTGGCCATGGAGGTACATTCTTCGATTTTTTGCGCATAGTAATCAAAAAGCTCGTAGGCGGCGGAGGGCTGTAATCCTCCGTTGATACAGGCTCTGGAACAGAGGGTCAGCAAGACCAGGAGATTATTTTTGTGGGTCCTTAAAGCGTCCCCGTATTCCGTTCCAATACCGGGGGCAAAGGAAAAGAGCCGGGAGAGGGCTTCCTTATACATAGGGTCGCCGTCTGCAAACATCTTGCATAACTGCTGTTCGGCATACCAGATGCCGGTATAATTCGGGCCGTCGGATTTACGTATATCAGGGAAAGCGGCGTCCTCGGCGCACAGATAGGTAACGTCGCTGCGGGAGGCTTTGTTTCCGGTCAGGCAATAGTGAAGCATCACCGCATATTCTGTTATGATATTGGAGGAAATTGCCGGGATGTTCTCAAAATTTTTCATGACAGCCGCCCGGGTCTGCACGGAGAGGTTATAGGCGTCAAGCCGCCTCTTGATAATCAGCCAGGAATCGCGGCCGCTGAAAACCGGCCCAATCAGATGAATGCGGCAGTCCGGGGTATCGGGATATTCAAAGCCGCAGGCCCACAGAAGATTGCCGGGCAGCTCAAGAATTACAGGCATACTTTTACCTGCCGCCAGATAATCCGTGAGCAGGGCGGACAGTCCCGTGTAGACGAGAAAGCCGTCTGCAAACAGGTTATCGGTGTAATCGGTATGGATAAGGGTAAAATTCCTGTCATATTCCCAGCAAAACAGTGTGTAATTGCAGTTTAACAGTTCGTGAAAAAAGGTAAGTCTGTCTGTGGAATCCATATGATATACCTTCCTGATTTTGTATGCCCGAAATCTTTCGTATGGCCAAAACCGGCGGG
>CAMSTM010000222.1 GCA_947063675.1 uncultured Lachnospiraceae bacterium
TTCTTCTTATTGAAATTAAAACTGAGCATATACCCTTTTTCCTGAAAATCTTCTTCATTTTCCTCTTGACATATTACCAAATTGCTTTATAGGTCTATTAAATCTATTTGCAATTATCCCTAATGTTGTTGATATTTGTATGATTTATATAATTTATATGAAGTATAAAAGTATTATATAAAATTGAGATTATAAAGTAAATATAAATTATATTATTATTCTGAAATTATATTATTAATATTAATTTTATGTATAAATTGTGATATAGAAACGGGAGGACTATGAAATCTATAATATAACAAAAAGGAGATTATGAGTTATGAGTAAATTTATAATTCCCCCCAAAGAAGATAAAATGGTGACAATGACTATACGTATAGATAAAGAATTGCAAAAGAGTTATGATGAATTAGCAAAGGAAACAAATCGTTCTCGAAATGAATTGATAGGTATGGCTTTGCAATATGCACTTGAAAACATAGAGAGAAATGACAAACAATAATATTTGATACTGAAGATATTTATTGAGCGAAATGTATTTTTGTTTAATGAAGTAGTAAGACATTAGCGAGCAAGGAAAGAAACGGAATAGTAGAGATACACAAAACGCTGTTTGGCATAGAGTCAAGGGGCGGAGTCTTTTTATTAAGGGTAAAAAGCGGGCCACGAATAAATAGTTCATCTTTGGGGAAAATTTATTTCGAGGAGTTAATAATTCCTTTATAAGCAGTTTATAAATCTTTTATCACAATTGTTAGCACTCACCGTTGACGAGTGCTAACAATTGTGGTATAACATAATCAGAACAAAGAAAAACAACTCAATGTTCAAGGCAATTGATACCGTTAACGACAACAGCATAGCAGCAACAAAAGCAGTGCTGCCGCATAGAAGATTAAAGGAGGAATGAATTATGTTGATGCCCAGTATTTTTGGAGAAAATTTATTTGATGACTTTTTTGATGAGTTTGCCCGTCCGGCAAGAAACGTTGTGAGATACAACACACCTGCAACGAACATTATGAAAACAGATATCAGGGAACACGATACGGGATTTGAACTTGATATTGACCTTCCCGGATACAAGAAAGAGGATGTAAAGGCAGAGCTCAAGGACGGCTATTTGACCGTCAGCGCGCAGACCCGGTCAGACAATGACGAAAAAGAGGAAAACGGGAAATACATCCGCCGCGAGCGTTATTACGGAACCTGCAGCAGAAGCTTTTACGTAGGCAAGGAAATCACACAGGAAGAAATCAGGGCAAGATTTGAGGATGGGATTTTGAAGGTGTCTGTTCCGAAGAAACAGGCAAAGCCCGCAGTCGAGGAGAGCAAGTTTATCCAAATTGAAGGCTGAGGAGCAAAATCCCCCGAATGAAGTTGAAAACAGGAATGTCAAAACCGAAACAGGAGGATAAGACAGTGGCTAATTTATTACTTACAGGAAGAAAAGCAGAATCAATTTATACAGCGATAAAGAAAAACCATGCAGACCATGAGAAAAGGAAAGCGGCATGTGCAGTCCGTCACAGCATCGATTCCTATGAGGAGCATGTGAGAAGAAATGCCGCCGCAAAGGCATGTTACGTGTATATTAACGGCGTGTCGATGCCGGTACTTTGCGCATAACAGAGCGCTTTTGAAAATAATACAGACGGAAAGAAACGGTCCGGGGCCTGGAAGCCTTCGGGCCGTTTTTGCTGTGCGCAAACAGAAAACTCTGACTTTATTTCTTTAAAAGTAGTATAATAGGCTGGTTACAGATACACTGCGATAAAGGAGGAGAATGAGAATATTATGAATAAAGATTTGACGGTGGGAAATCCACAGAAAGTATTATGGACATTCTGCATGCCCATGTTTGGCAGTATTATTTTTCAACAACTGTATAACATTGCGGATTCTCTGGTAGCCGGCAAGTTTATCGGGGAAAATGCGCTGGCGGCTGTGGGCAACAGCTACAATATTACGCTGATATTCATTGCCTTTGCTTTCGGGTGCAATATGGGATGCTCCGTGATTGTTTCCCAGCTTTTCGGAGCAAAGGACTATGGTAAGATGAAAACCTCGGTTTGCACCACATTGATTTTCAGCGGAGCGCTGTGCCTTGTTTTAATGATTGGCGGCCTGTTATCATGCAATACCCTTCTTCGTTTGATGAAAACCCAGGAAGAAATTATGGCGGATTCCGCCGTATATCTGAGAATTTATATTTTCGGCCTCCCCTTTTTATTTTTCTACAATATTGCCACCGGAATTTTTTCCGCGCTGGGGGACTCCCGGACGCCGTTTCTGTTTCTGGCGTTTTCCTCCACGGCCAATATTGTTGTGGATATTTTGTTTGTAAAAGTGTTTTATATGGGAATTGCCGGGGTTGCGTGGGCGACCTTTTTATGTCAGGGGATTAGCTGTGTGCTTTCCGTGCTGCTGATTTTGAAAAGGCTTACCGCCATCGAAACGAGCGGGGAGATTACTGTTTTTTCATGGAGCCTTTTAGGAAAAATACTGGTGATTGCGGTTCCGAGTATTTTGCAGCAGTCCTTTGTCTCCGTGGGAAATATGTTGATTCAGGGATGCATCAACAGCTTTGGCGTGAGTGTGGCCGCAGGATATTCCGCCGCCGTAAAGCTCAACAATCTGGTTATCACTTCTTTTACAACCATTGGAAACGGAATATCTAATTTTTCCGCCCAGAATATCGGAGCGGGTATCTACACACGTGTAAAGGAAGGCTTCCGGGCAGGATTAAAGCTGGTGTGGACAATATGCGTTCCCTTTGGCTTGCTGTACTTTTGCTTTGGAAAATATTTGCTGCTGCTTTTTATGGACGAGTCTTCCGCCGCTGCGCTTGCCACCGGGCAGGAGTTTCTGCGCATCTTATCGCCGTTTTATTTTGTGGTGTCGTCAAAGCTGGTAGCTGACGGGATTTTGCGTGGTGCCGGGGCCATGAATCAGTTTATGGCGGCAACTTTTATTGACCTTGCTCTCAGGGTAGTGCTTGCCTTCCTTTTTTCGGGGATTTCCGGTTCGGCTGCCGGTATCTGGTGTTCCTGGCCTGTGGGATGGTGCATCGCAACGGGGCTTTCGATTGTATTTTATCTGAAAGGAAATTGGATGAAGCAAAAGATACAAAAATTATGATAAAATTCAAATAATAGTGCAATATCATTTTTCCCTCTTATAGTAATATATAATCACATTAAGAAACCGGCCGGAAACAAAAATTATACAGTCACATAAGGAAAACTTATTATGATAAAGCGAAAGTCAAATTGATTTGATAAGATTTTGTTTTTATAATAAGTACAGAAAATAAAACAAAACCCCCTTTCCAAAAGCCGGAGAGCGGCGGTTATCAGAAAATAGGAGGATGAAAAATGACAAGACGTGAAAATTTATCAATGGGAAGAAAAGCAGAATCCATTTATACCGCAATGAAGAAAAACCGTGCAAACTGCGAGAAGAAGAAAGCCATTTTCGCTGCCCGCCATACCGTCAGCTCCTTCGAGGAACATATAAGAAGGAATGCGGACGTTAAAGCCTGCTATGTATACATTAACGGTGTATCAATGCCGGTGCTCAGCGCATAAATGAAAGCTCCTGGCTGTCGGGCATTCAATGACAGCCAATGATAAAATAAAGACCGCCGTATCCGGGATATTTAATACGGGTGCGGCGGTCTTGTTTTTAGAGGAATATTTTGGTACAATTTCTATTTAAGAAGTAGCGGTAAGTTTTATAAAAGAAAAAGAGGCGGAGTAAATGGAAGGACAAAAAGCAGGAAAAAAGGAAAAGCAGAAGGTAAAGCAGGACATGGGAAGCGGTAGCATCCCCAGACTGATGCTGAATCTGGCCATTCCGGCAGTGGTGGCCCAGCTCATTAATATGCTGTACAACATTGTGGACAGAATTTATATAGGACATATTCCCGACGCGGGGGCTTCCGCGCTCACCGGAGTGGGGCTGTTTCTTCCTATTTTAATGATGATTAACGCGTTTGCCATGCTGACCGGTTCCGGGGGCGCGCCCAGAGCGGCAATTGCCATGGGAAAAAATGACAGGGAAAACGCACGAAAAATACTGGGAAACTGTTTTTCCGTACTTATGATATTCGCCGTTGTACTGACGATTGTATTTTATGCTTTCGCGCCACAGCTTTTACGGCTTTTCGGTGCAAGCGACGTGACATTGCCTTATGCGTTGTCTTATGCACGAATTTATATTCTGGGAACGGTTTTTGTAATGATTGTAATGGGAATGAATCCCTTTATTACAACCCAGGGATTTGCAAAAATCAGTATGATAACAACGGTAGTCGGCGCGGTATGTAACATTGTTCTGGACCCGATTCTGATTTTCGGATTTGGCATGGGCGTAAGGGGAGCGGCAATTGCCACAGTGTTCAGCCAGGCGGTCAGCGCCGTATGGGTGCTTTGGTTTTTGCGCAGTCCCAAAACCATATTGAAACTGACTGTGGCGGATATGAAGTTAGAACCGGCAGTGATTATGCCCTGCCTTGGACTTGGAATTTCCACATTTGTAATGCTCAGTACGGAAAGCATACTGAATATCAGCTTTAACAGCAGCTTATCCCGGTTCGGCGGGGATGTGGCAGTGGGAGCCATGACGATTATTTCTTCCTGCAGCCAGTTGGTGATGCTTCCGATTCAGGGAATCTGTCAGGGCGGACAGCCCATAATGAGTTACAATTTCGGCGCCGGAAAGAAGGAGCGGGTGAAGCAGGCGTTCCGCTGCCAGTTTATTGCCTGTACGGCTTTTGCTTCGGCACTGTGGCTTTTAATGATGATATTTCCACAGGTGTTTGCCGGCATTTTCAGCAGCGACGCCGCTCTTATAGATTATACGGTGTGGGCGATGAGAATTTATATGGCCGGTATTTTTTCCACAGGCGTTCAGATTGCCTGTCAGCAGACCTTTATGGCCTTAGGGCAGGCCAAAATCAGTCTGCTTATGGCGTGTCTGAGAAAACTGGTCCTCCTAATCCCTCTCATTTTTAGTCTGAAAAATCTTCTTGCTCAGCCACCCATTATAGCAAGTTTATC
>CAMSTM010000223.1 GCA_947063675.1 uncultured Lachnospiraceae bacterium
AGAATAAGTCTGTAAGCTGTTTTTCTTGCTTACAAACTTATTATACGAGGAGGTTAGAGTGATGGAATATGTTCTTACAACCAATGCTTTGTGTAAGTATTATAAAAATTTTAAAGCCCTGGACGGACTTTCCATGCATGTCCCCAAGGGGGCGATTTATGGATTTGTAGGGAAAAACGGCGCCGGAAAAACCACGCTTATCCGGCTGATATGCGGATTGCAGCCGGCCACCGGCGGCGAGTTTACCCTGTACGGCGTAAAGGGGACGGACAGGGAGATAGGAAAAGCCAGGCGCAGGATGGGAGCCGTGGTGGAAACGCCCTCTTTGTATCTGGATATGACGGCAGGGGATAATTTAAGGCAGCAGTACCGGATTTTAGAGCTTCCGTCCTGTGAGGGGATGGAGGAGCTTTTAAATCTGGTGGGGCTTGGCGACGTGGGAAGGAAGAAGGTAAGGCATTTTTCCCTTGGAATGCGCCAGAGGCTGGGAATTGCCGTCGCCCTTGCGGGAGACCCGGATTTTCTGGTACTGGACGAGCCGGTGAACGGCCTTGACCCTCAGGGGATTATTGAAATAAGGGAGCTGATTTTAAAACTGAACAGGGAAAGACAGATAACCGTGCTTGTGTCCAGCCATATCCTGGGCGAGCTTTCAAAAATCGCCACCTGTTACGGATTCATTGACAGGGGCGTGCTGGTTAAGGAAATCAGCGCCGGAGAGCTTTTGCAGGAATGCCGCAAATGCCTTTGTCTTAAGGTCAGCGACACAAGGGCGCTTGCGCGGGTTTTAGACAAAATGGGAATGGAATACACAGTTCTCTCAGATAGCAGGGCGGATATTTACGGCGAGGCGGAGATTACCGCCCTGGTAATGGCGCTGAATGAGCAGGGATGCCGGGTGATTTCCGTGAAAGAAAAGGAAGAAAGCCTGGAGAGCTATTATATGAGTATCGTGGGAGGTGGGGAGAATGAATAATCTGTTTTGGGCAAATATTATCCGGCTGTGGAAAAGCAGGCTGATGGGGCTTGGAATCGCGTTTTTTTCAGGTATTGCGCTGTGTATCTGTATTAACCATTATTATTATTTCAGGGGAGCTATGGTTCTGGACGGTATTTTTTACGGATATGTCTATATTGCAGGGATTCCAGTATCGGTGCTTGCAGGGCTTTTTCTGGGGGTGGAATACGGGGACGGAACCATCCGCAATAAGCTGATTGCCGGACATAAGAGGAGTACCGTTTATCTTGCGAATTTTTTGGCGGTTTTTGCAGCTTCCCTTATGATGTCCCTGGCCTATATCGGGGTGATTTGCGCGGTTGGGATTCCCATGTTCGGGGGCTTTAGGTCAGACTGGCAGATAATTGTTCTCATGCTGCTGGAAAGTGTGCTGACTCTCGGCGCGGTCTCGGCCCTTTTTACCATGGTGGGTATGCTCTGGCAGAATAAGGCCGTATCGGCGGCGGTATGTATTCTTCTGGCGTTCGGACTGCAGATGCTTACAATTTCCGTCCATTCAAAGCTGGCGGCTAAGGAATTTTATGAAGGGAATGTCTATACAAGCGATGTGAATAGTGATGGTGAGATAGAGATGGTTTCCCTTGAGGGGCAGCGAAACCCCGAGTATGTGGGCGGGACAAAGAGGGTCGTGTATGAATTTATCTACGATTTTAATCCGGTGAGCCAGGGGCTTCAGATTGCCGACATGTATGCGGAGCATCCGAAGCATATGGGGCTTCTTCCGCTGTATTCCCTGATAATCATATTCGGGGTGACCGGGGAGGGAATCTGGCTTTTCGGGCGGAAGGATTTAAAGTAAGGCGGAAAGCATATTGTACGGGTGTTGTGGCATGGAAGGGAGCTCACTATGGCTGGCTTGGCGCTGTTTAGTCTGATACTTATGGCAGTAATCGGTTTTCTTGCGGGGAAGATTCTTCTTTTGCACCGGGCGGCGGACGAAATCGGAAGCAGGCTTAAGGAAAGACTTACTGTGGATACCAATACGCTGATTACGCTGTCCTCCCGGGATAAGCATATGCGCAGGCTTGCGGAGGAGATGAACAGCCAGCTCCGCATCCTGCGGAAGGAGAGGCAGCGCTTCCGTCAGGGGGATTTGGAAATGAAGGAGAGAATTACCAACGTTTCCCATGACCTGCGGACGCCCCTTACCGCCATCTGCGGTTATCTGGATTTGCTGAAAGAGGAGGAAAAACCGGAAAACGCACAGCGCTATATCCGGGTGATTGCAGAGCGGGTGGAGGTCTTAAAGCAGCTGACGGAAGAACTGTTCCGGTATACGGTGGTAAGCTCCGCCGGGGAGGCGCTTCCCCTGGAGGAGATAAATCTGGGGAGCGTGCTGGAGGAGAGCATTTCCGCTTATTACGCGGCGCTTACAGGGTGCCGTATTATTCCTGAAATTAGTATTTCCGAAAGGAAGCCGGTGAGGAAGCTGAACAGAAACGCGCTGCTCCGGGTCTTTGGAAACGTCATCGGCAATGCCATCAAATACAGCGGCGGCGATTTGAAAATCGAACTTACAGACAGCGGGGAGGTCGTTTTTTCCAACAAGGCTCCGGGGCTTGACGAGGTGCAGACCTCTCAGCTTTTTAACCGCTTTTATACAGTGGAAACGGCAGGTCATTCCACGGGAATCGGCCTGTCGATTGCGCGCCTTTTGGTGGAGCAGATGAACGGGGAGATTACGGCCGTTTACAGGGAGGGGAGGCTGTGGGTGCGGATTTACTTTCCAAAGTAACACGGAAAATCCTTTGCCGTAACCGGCGTTATGTGCTAGAATAAAACCAGACATATGAAAATACTGGCAGGTTACGGTGATGAAGGGTGAAAACGGAGTGATGAAAAAGCAAAGATACGGTAAGGAAAATGTTCATTCGGCAATCGGGATGGCGTGGCCGGCGATTGTGGAATCTTTTTTTACGGCTTTTGCGGGGCTGGTGGATTCTCTGATGGTGAGTTCCTTAGGCTCCTATGCCGTGGCGGCGGTAGGGCTCACCACGCAGCCCAAATTCGTCGGCATGTCGGTTTTCTTTGCCGTTAACGTGTCAATTTCCGCACTGGTTGCCAGACGGCGGGGAGAAAACAAGAAGGAGGATGCCAACAGAATTTCCTATACGGCGCTGGTTTTTATTGTGATAGCAGCTGTTATTTTAAGCATTCTTCTGGTGCTTTTTGCCGGGCCGATTATCAGGCTGTGCGGTTCCACTTCCGACACCCATGAGAGCGCGGTTGTCTATTTTCAGATTATCATGGGAGGCATGATATTTAACGGCATCCAGATGGGCATTAACTCCGCCCAGCGGGGAGCCGGGAACACGAAGATTACCATGCGCACAAACGTCACCTCCAATACCATCAATATCATTGCAAATTATCTTCTGATTAACGGCCATTTCGGTTTTCCGGCTTTGGGAATCCGGGGGGCGGCGCTTGCAACCGTGCTGGGAACGGTGGTTGCCAGCATTATGAGCGTACTGTCCGTATTAAATAAGGACGGATTTATCAGTATCCCTTATATTGTACAAAATAAAATTAAACCGGCCTTCTCCTCCTTTGTCAATCTGGTGAAGGTGGGGTACAGTGTGTTTTTCGAGCAGATTTTAATGAGGGTCGGCTTTATGATGACGGCTGTGATGGCGGCAAACCAGGGGACGGACGCCATGGCGGCTCATCAGGTGGGCATGAACATTATGGGGCTTTCTTTTTCCTTCGGGGACGGACTTCAGGCCGCCGCCGTGGCGCTTATCGGACGGAGTCTTGGAGCGGGGGATAAAGAGCTGGCAAAGGAATTCGGACGGATATGCAGAATGATGGGCGCCGTGATTGCGGTGTGTCTTTCCGCAATGTATTTCTTTGGCGCCAGACCTTTGTTTTCCCTCTTTTTTGCGGAGGAGCACATTGTCGCTATCGGCGTGAACATTATGATGGTAATTATATTTGTGGTGGTGTTTCAAATCAGTCAGGTCATTTATATGGGGTGCCTGCGGGGGGCGGGAGATACCTTTTATACGGCGGTGGCTTCCACCATCAGCGTCACGATTATCCGTACCCTGGGCTCTTATCTGGGCGGATATGTGTTCGGGCTTGGAATCGTGGGAATCTGGCTGGGGGTGCTGGCCGACCAGATTTCAAGGTTTATCTTTGCAACCGTCCGTTTCAGGGCCGGGAAGTGGACGGAGATTAAGATTTAGGAATATTTATCCAGCCTTGTCCATATACTATAGAAATACTATTTTCAGGAGGTAGTTATGGCAAGAGGACAGAGGAGGACAATCGAGGAGAAAATTGCGGAGAAGGAGGAGCTGATTGCGGCTCTTCGGACAAGGCTTAAATCGGAGCAAAGCGAGCTGGACGCGCTGAACAGGGAAAAAAAGAACCGGGATTTGGACAGCCTGAATCAGCTTCTTGAATCCACAGGGCTTGACATCAGCGAAGCGTCCGATATTCTTCAGGATTATATTCAAAACCGTGCCTCCCAGTCATAAGCTGGGGGGCATTGCTTTAGGAAGCATTGCTTTCTTAAGCATAGCTTTTTCAAAAAACTTTATATTTTTGATAAAAATTGTATTTTACTATGGAAATTATACCCTGATATTGTGTATAATGTTTACAGAAATACAGATACAGAAATATGTCGTCAAACGGTTGCTGGGGAAGGCAGTATCTTCCGTCCGCCGGATGGCGACAGATTGTAAGAGGGACATGAAATATGCTGGTGACATTAATTCCATTATTTGACGAAAAAATGAGCGTGCGCGCGTATTCTTTGTTTACGCGGAAAAAGAACTTTTTCCTGCTTCCAAGCCTGCTTGGCACAGGGGCGAACGACGGTGCGTCCCATATTGCCGGAGTAGAGGTGATTCAGAGCATAGGGCTTGAAACGATTTTAACCGACAAGGAAATATTTGTGCCTATCAATAATATCGCCATTTTTTCGGATGTTCTGGAGCAGAACGAAATTCCCTGCGTCGTCAGTTGGAACAGGAACAACGAAAGAAGA
>CAMSTM010000224.1 GCA_947063675.1 uncultured Lachnospiraceae bacterium
ATACGCCGTTTCCTCGGTCAACGCTTCTGCTACGTCGTCCTCAAGGCCTTGGACACGGGTAACGCCGGAAAAGGATTTGGGCGTCAGATTGATGTGGTTCAGCTCAAAGCTGGTACGTTCTATAATCTGGTCGCCCAGCACAAGAATCTGCGGAAGCACGCCTAATACCAGCCCGATGGAAATCAGGGTTCCACGGCTTAAGCACACCCCGATTGCCGAGATAATGGGGTTGGTGGTCATCTGGCCAATCAAAGCCCCGGCTCCGGCCAGAATACTGCCGGAGGTAAAAATCGTGGGAAAGGCTTCATTTAAAGCCTCTACAATGGCCTGTTTCGGACGCATTTCTTTCTTTAAGTCCTTATAGTGGCTTGAGATAACGATTGCATAATCGATGTTTGCGCCCATCTGAATCGAATTTACAATCAGGTAGCTTAAAAAGTAAAGAGGCGAGCTCTGGAGGTACGGGAAGGAGAAATTTATCCAGATACTTCCCTGAATCACCAAAATCAACAGGACGGGAAGTCCGGCGGATTTAAAGGTAAACAGCAGGATGACGATGACAAACAATGCCGATAAAATGCTTATCAGAAGGTTATCCTGGCCAAAGGAGGAGGATAAATCGTAATCGCTGGTGGAATTGCCAACCACATAAACATTGTCATCGTCATAATATCTGCCGGCCTCCCTGTGGATGACCTTCAGAAAATCAAAGGTTTCCTGGCTTTCCTCCGGGAGGTTTAAGTAAACCACAAGGCGGGAATAGCTGTCGGTTTTCAGCTGCAGCCTTGCCTTTTCCAGCTGGTCAAACAAATCGTCCAGAGTTTCCTGAATGTCTTCTTCCAGCGTGATGTTTCCCCTTTCCATCTGTTCCTTCAAAAACAGGAACATGTCAAACAGGGGAACCTGGTACTGGTCCAGCCCTTTCAGAATCTGGCCGTATTGGTCGTCATTTACCGCATAGGCGGAGTAAAGAAGGCTGGCAAGCTCATACTCAATACCGGCAAGCTCCGAAAACTCCCTTGGGTTTAAAGCGGAGGTCAGGGTATAGCCGTCCATTGCCTCGATGTTGGCAAGTCCCATGGCGGACTTCACTTCGGGAGCGCTTTCAAGGGACTGGAGGAGAGAGGCTTCGGCGCGGTAATTCCCGGAAGGGATGAGAACCGCCACCATATTGCCGGTGCCGAAGGTGTTTTTGATTTTCTGACAGGCAATCTGGCTCTCGCTTTGTTTTGCCGTGGTCAAATCGGTGAAGCTGTAGCAGTAGGGGCATTTGTTGGCCCATACGGCGGTAACCCCGAGGATAACCGCGAAAACGGGAGGGATGATATAGCGTGTGAGAACGTCAAATCTGCCGATAAGCGTTATCTGCGGGAGCAGCTTGCGGTGTCCGGTTTTGTCAATCAGCCTGCTGAATAACATAAGAAGGCCGGGCATCAGCGTAAAGACGGACAAGAGGCTTAATAAAATCGCCTTGATTAAAACCGTGGACAAATCCAGACCGATTTTAAAATGCATGAAAGCCAGGGCGGCAAGACCCGATATGGTAGTGAGGGAGGAGGAGGATATCTCGGGAATTGCTTTGGAAAGCGCCGCAATACAGGCTTCCCTTGCTTCCAGGGATTCATGCTCATCGCTGAACCGGTGGCAGAGAATAATTGCATAATCAATAGCCAGGGCAAGCTGAAGCACCACCGTCACGGAGTTGGAGATGAAGGAAATGGTTCCGCAGAGGAAGTTGGTTCCCATGTTGAGGAGAGCGGCAACCCCAAAAGTGGCAATCAGCACGGGCACCTCCGCGTAAGAGCGGGAGGTCAGGGTGAGAACCGCCACAATGATGACGGCGGCAATGACAATGATTACCTGCATTTCCTGCTTTAAGTCCGCCGCACTGTCAACACCAACCTCTGTGTTTATATAGACATCGTAGCCGGCAAGGGCATCCTTTACTTCATGCATGGCATGAACGCTGACTTCGTCGTCGGCAGTACCGTCAAAGGTGATGTCGTACAGGGCGGATGAATTTATGTAATGTTCGGCGGAGCTGTCAAAGGCTGCCTCGGAGACGCCCTCTATGCTTTCTATTTTTTCCTTCAGCATTTCTCCGTGTTCAAAGGAAATATTGGACACCATCACCCTGGCGGAGCCATAGGTGACGAATTCCTCATTCATGATGGTAAGGCCCTTTCGGGTTTCGGTTTCTTCCGGCAGATATGTGGTAATGTCGTTTTCAACATTGACCCAGCCGGTGGAGAAAAAGCAGAAGACAAGTGCAAAGATGTACAGAAGGAAGAATAAATTTCTCTTGTCCACAATAAAAGTGGCCAGTTTTTCCATGGGTGTAAGATTTTGTTCTTTCATGCAAAAATCAAGTCCTTTCTATTTATAGAAGAGTATAAAAATTGTCAGGGGAAATAACAATACCCAAAACCGGCCATTTGTCCGGTGTTTTAAAATTGAATTTGATTTTGTTGTCAATCAGCCTTTAAAGCGTTATAATAATAGTCGGAAGTAAAAAGACCTGTGAGGAAAAATAATGTTACCGGAACAGTTTCTGGCCAGAATGAAGTGTATATTGGGTGAGGAATATCAGGATTTCCTGGAAAGCAGCGAAAAGCCGCCCTGGCAGTCCCTTCGGATTAACCGGCTAAAGGGCGCTGGAGAGCTTGAAAGAAAGCTGAAAGCCTCTATGGAACCGGTGCCATGGAACGGTGACGGCTACTATTATAAGGAAGAGGCAAGACCGGGAAAGCATCCTTTCCACGAAGCGGGAGTCTACTACATTCAGGAGGCAAGCGCCATGCTCCCGGCGGTTTATCTTGACGCAAAGCCGGGCGAAGCGATACTGGATTTGTGCGCTGCGCCGGGCGGGAAAAGCACCCAGATTGCCGGGGCTATGGGCGGACGGGGACTTCTTGTCTGCAATGAAATACATCCCGGAAGGGCAAAAATCCTGTCGGAAAATATAGAAAGAATGGGAATACGCAATGCCGTTGTAACAAGCCACGAACCGGCGGTTCTGGCGGAGAGGTTTCCGGGATATTTTGACAAAATTCTTGTGGACGCGCCCTGCTCCGGGGAAGGTATGTTTCGCAAGAACAGTGAGGCGGCTTTTCAGTGGAGCCCCGAAAATGTCACAATGTGCGCAAAAAGGCAGAAATCCATTCTGGAAAGCGCATCTTCCATGCTGAAGGACGGAGGAAGAATCGTTTATTCCACCTGTACCTTTTCAACGGAGGAAAACGAGGAAAATATCGGCTGGTTTCTGGAAAGGCACCCGGAATTTTCCATAGAGGAGCCGGGAGAGCGTCCCGGACCAAAAAGCATTCCCGGAATCATGCCGGGGCTGACCGCTTTCGGAAAGGCAAAAATAAAGGGAACCGGGAATACCGTAAGGCTCTGGCCTCATAAGGTAAAGGGAGAAGGGCATTTCCTTGCAAGCCTGAAAAAGCAGGGAGAAGGCGGCTTTGCCTGCCATGGCGGCGAAAGAGGCATGCCGGAAAAGGATTGCGCGCTCTGGCTTGAATTTCAGAAAAGATATCTTCGGACAGACCTTCACGGGATTTATATCAGCTTTGGCAGCCAGCTTTATCTTTTGCCGGAAGAAACGCCTTCCCTGAAGGGACTTAAGGTTCTGCGGCCGGGGCTTCATCTGGGGACTATGAAAAAGGACCGGTTTGAGCCGGCGCATGCATTGGCTCTTGCCATAAAGGCGGAGGATGCGGTTTTAAGCCTTGACCTTTCCGTGGAAGAAGCGGCGAAGTATCTTGCCGGATATGCGCTGCCGGTGCAAAACGATTCTGTGCAGAAAGAGAAAGGCTGGTATCTGATAACGGTGGAAGGCTACAGTCTTGGCTGGGGAAAGCTGTCCGGCGGTATCATGAAAAATCATTATCCAAAAGGACTTAGAAAATAAAAGAGGAGAGTAAAAACTATGACGGAAGAAAAGAAACAAAAATTAATGGATGCCGGAATTGATTTTGACGGGCTGGCGGCCAGGATTCCTTTAAAGGAGGACTTTATCTTCAGGCTTTTGGGGAAATTTCCGAAAGAACAGTGCTATGACGGTCTGGTAAAGGCCATGGAGGCAAAGGATTACGAGGAGGCATTTAAGCATGCCCATAACTTAAAAGGCGTTTCCGGCAATCTGGAAATGACAAGGCTGACAAAGGTGACCACAGAGCTTACGGAAAAGCTTCGCAGCAAGGACTTTACAGACCTTGACGGGGACTTTGAGCTGTTGAAGAAGGAGTACAGGCAGGTACTGGACGCGATTAACGAACACATTTTATCCTAGCGCAGCGAAGCAGGCGAAGATTCAGACAGGATAAGTCCGGTTAATCACAAAACGTTGCACTGGCATGGGTAAAGCGGAATATGAAAAGGCATATGAGAAAAAGGTGCGGCGCGGCGGTTCTTGCAGTAACTCTTGGAGTGCTGCTTGGCGGCTGCGGCGTCGGTAAAAATGAAAATTACAGCGCCGGAATGGAGGCGGTGGCGGCTCTTGAGTATGATAACGCCATTGCGCTTTTTACGGCGGCCAGGGAAGCCGGTGAAAACGAGCGGCTCATAAGCCGCGGAGAAGGGCTGGCATATATGGGAAAAACCATGTATGCAGAGGCGGCGCAGGCTTTTGAAACCGCGCTTTCCTACAGCGACGGCAGAGTTAACAATATGGATTATGACATCAATTACTATCTGGCCACCGCCTACTATAAGCAGGGGGAGCTGAACAGGGCAATCGACGTCTATAATGCCATTATCGCCCTGAGAGGAGAGGAAAAGGACGCCTACTATCTGCGGGGAGTCATATATGCGGAACAGGGAAACCTTGACATGGCAAAGGCGGACTTTGACAAGCTGGTTTCCATTGACAAAAACGATTATGACAAGCTGATTAATATTTACGGCGTTCTGGATGAAAACGGTTATAAGGAAACGGGACAGCAGTATCTGCAGACCGCCATGGATGCGGG
>CAMSTM010000225.1 GCA_947063675.1 uncultured Lachnospiraceae bacterium
GGCAAAACAGGAATGTGCGGACATCACGGGACTGCCCGGCTATTATTTCACTCCTGACAAGCTCGAGCTCTTTAAGGACGCCAATCTTCTCAAGGGCGGCCTTGTATATGCGGATGCGATTACCACGGTAAGCGACACCTATGCGGAGGAAATAAAGACAGAGTTTTACGGCGAGCAGTTAGACGGACTTATGCGCGCAAGGAGCAATTCCCTGCGGGGAATCGTAAACGGCGTTGACTACGACGATTTCAATCCCGAGACGGATAAATTTATCGCCCATCAGTATAACGCGGTGAACTTCCGCAAAGAAAAGATTAAAAATAAACGCGCCCTGCAGGCGGAACTCGGACTTGACCAGGACGACAAGGCATTTATGATTGGTATTGTCTCAAGGCTGACGGACCAGAAGGGCTTTGACCTTATCGACTGCATCATGGATGAGCTTTGCCAGGACTATGTTCAGATTGTTGTCCTCGGCACAGGGGAAGAACGCTATGAAAATATGTTCCGTCATTTTGACTGGAAATATCATAATAAGGTTTCCGGCAATATATACTATTCAGAGGCCTTATCCCATAAAATTTATGCGGCCAGCGACGCATTCCTTATGCCGTCTCTGTTTGAGCCCTGCGGTTTGAGCCAGCTTATGAGCCTGCGTTACGGGACGGTTCCCATTGTAAGGGAAACGGGCGGCCTTAAGGATACGGTAGAGCCCTATAACGAATATGAAAATACCGGAACAGGTTTTTCATTTGTAAATTATAACGCCCATGAAATGTTATCCACCATCCGTTATGCGGAGCGTATTTATTTCGACAAGAAGCGCGAATGGAACAAGATTGTGGACAGGGCTATGGCAGCCGATTTCTCATGGGATGTTTCAGCTAAGAAATATCAGGAGATGTATGACTGGCTGATTGGATAAGAAATTTGGAGCGTAGCAGTAATGCCAAACAGCAAAAAAAAAGACAGCTTCATATTGCAGGCGGGGATTCTGGCTTCGGCCGGAATCATCGTCCGCATTATCGGACTTTTGTACAATGCGCCGTTGGTTGCCATTATCGGCGACGAGGGGAACGGGTATTATAACAGCGCTTATTATGCGTACAGCATTATTTTACTGATTTCCTCGTACAGTATTCCCTCTGCGGTGTCCAAGGTGATTGCGCAGAAGCTGGCGACAAGAGAATATCGGAACGCACACAGAATTTTCCGCTGTGCGCTTTATTATGTGCTGGTAGTCGGTGGTATTGCCAGCTTATTTGTGTTTTTCGGGGCCGGACTTTTAGTGAAAATGGAGAGCGCGGTTTTTCCGCTCAGGGTGCTTGCGCCGACAATTTTTTTCAGCGGGATTTTAGGCGTTTTGCGGGGGTATTTCCAGGCGCATAAATCCATGACCCAGACCTCGGTTTCTCAGATTGTCGAGCAGATTGTAAACGCCGGGGTGAGTATCGGCATGGCCTATATCATGGTGGGAGTTGCGGCGGATAAGGATGCAACCACCCGGGCCTCCTACGGCGCGGCAGGAGGAACTATAGGAACAGGCGCCGGGGTACTGGCAGGGCTTTTTTTTATGGCAGGCGTTTATGCGTTGAATAAAAAAACGATTCGGAAAAGAATAGAGCGGGACACTGTCCATGCGGATGAGTCCTACAAAGAAATTTTTAAGATGATTCTGATGGTAGTAACCCCTTTTATTTTAAGTACGGGCATCTACAATATTAACAACTTTCTCGATAACACCATTTACCAGCGGATTATGATGGACTTTCGGAAGCTCGACGAGGCGGTTGTGGCCATGGATTTGAGCGTGGTTTCGAAAGGGACGAAGATTTCCAATATCCCCATTGCCTTTGCATCCGCGATGTCATCGGCGTTAATCCCCGGTATTTCCAGCGACTTTGCCAGAAAAAAAATGTCGGGGGTGAAGGAGAAGGTGGCGAAATCCGTCAAGGCTACCATGATGATTTCCATTCCCTGCGCAGCAGGAATCGGCGTTCTGGCAAAGCCGATTATGATGGTAATCTTTCACCAGCCGGAATCCCTTGAAATTTCCTCGGTTCTGCTGACATGTATGGCGGTGAGTATCATTTTTTACGGGCTCTCCACTCTTGCCCAGGCAATCCTGCAGTCAGTCGGAAGGATGAAAACCCCGATTATAAATGCCACGGCGGCGGTGGTAATCCATGCCGGGATTATGATTGGGACGATGATGCTTCTGGACGAAAAATACAGCCTGTACTGCTATGTGTTTTCTACCGTATTATACTCGCTGATTCTGTGTATACTGAACCAATTTTCCGTACACCATTATCTGAAGTACCGCCAGGGAGCGGTCAAAACCTTCCTGCTGCCGGCTCTCGCTTCGGCGGTTATGGGGGCAGCGGCTTTTGGCGTATATCAGGGAATTTATTATCTTTGTAAGATAAATATTTTAGCGCTGGCAGCGGCGGTTTTTGCCGGGGCAATGGTCTATTTTGTATTAATCATCCGTTGGAGGGTGGTGTCGGAAGCGGAGCTTACAGGGATGCCCAAGGGCCGTATGTTGGCGGGGATTGCCAGAAAGCTGAGGATTCTGAAACCGGAGGAGGAGAATAAACAACGGTCAGCACACGCGGACGCCCCTTATGTTAAAGGGAAATCCGATAATAAGAAAAGGACGTCGAAACCGTCTGGCAAAAGAAAACAGTCCCCGAAGGGAAAGACGTCTGCGAAAGACAGGGAAAATCTGGAGGCCAGGATATCCGAAAGGGAGCAGGCGGAGGTGAGCTTCCGAAGCATTCCCGAAACCGACGCAGACAGCGACGATTACTGGCTGGACGATTAACCTTTTTTAAAAATAAATAATGAAAGAATATTAAAATACCTTCTGGAAATACTAAAAGCGTCAGAAAGACAAAATTTTCAGGAGGTATTTTTATATGGCAAACTTATCAGAGCTTGATTTACAGAATCTTCGTCATTTGATTGGCGGTTACGACGTGTCACACTGCAAAATGAAAGAGTATGCGTCCAATGCTACGGACACACAGGTAAAGCAGTTTTTTGAAAAAGGGGCAAAATGTGCCATGGATAACAAAAATCAGTTGATGAAATTTTTGCAGTAGGAGGTTGATAAAATGCAGATGAATGAGAAGACAATGGTAGCGGATACGCTGACCGGAATTAACGGAGAACTTGTGCGTTACGGTGAAATGATTGCACAGACAGAGAATAAGGAATTGAAGCAGACTTTAAAGCAGTTTAGAAACGCCTGCGAGCAGTCACAGGAGGACTTGTACAATATTGCAAGGGAAAAATCCTATTATGTGCCTGCAGCAAAGGCAACACAGGAAGAAATTGACCATGTGAAGGACCTGTTTACGAGCAGCGTGCTGTAACAGCGCGGTTTGTATTAAAAGGCAGAGCCGATAAAAAAGATTTGGAATGAGACCGGTTAGCTGGAAAATGGCCGGTCTCATTTTATATGTCCGGCACAGCTTTTAGTTTGTGCAATTTTGTACTTATAGTACTTTTTAAAAAGATGTATCCGCCGATGTTGCGTAAAAATTAACAAAAACAGGCATGTAATCATAACTTTTGCTATGTATTTTGCCCTACCCAAAAGTGTATACTTAATTCAACAAAAGAAAAGGAGGGATTGCGTATGGCGGTGTTGGAAAAGGCGAAAAGAGGCGGGGCTTTTAAAACAGAAAATACCGTAAAAAAATGGGAAAATTTTTTATCAAACGACCAATTCCAGATGCAGACCATGATTTGGCCCGGGCTGATTCTGTGTTTCATTTTCTGCTATATTCCCATGTATGGAATTATTATTGCGTTTAAGAACTACACGGTACTTTCCAGCGTGAGCAGCGCAGAATGGGTGGGGCTGAGATATTTCAGAGAATTTTTTAACGACCCTGCGCTGGCCAATGTCCTGCGCAACACTTTGGCGCTGAACGGCCTGGCGCTGGTCTTTTCCTTTCCGGCACCTATTCTGCTGGCATTGTTTATCAATGAGATTAAAAACATTAAATTTAAAAAGACTATTCAGACCATTTCCTATCTGCCGCATTTTCTTTCCTGGGTCATTTTCGGCGGTATCGTACTGGAAATGCTGATGCCAAACGGCGTGGTCAGCGCAGTATTCTGTAAGCTGGGTATAATTGCCGAACCTGTTAATTTCATGGCGAAGGGCGAGTATTTCTATGCAATCTATACCATCATCAGCGTGATTAAGTCCGTCGGCTTTGGTTCAATTCTGTATGTAGCGGCAATCACGGGGATTGACCAGGAGCTGTATGAGGCGGCTACAGTGGACGGATGCGGCAGATTCCAGAAAATGTGGTATATCACTGTTCCCTGTATCTCAGGAACCATCGTTATCATGCTGATATTTCAGATTAGCTCCATTTTAAATACAGGGTATGAGCAGATTATCCTGCTGCAAAACTCCCTGAACCTT
Source organism: uncultured Lachnospiraceae bacterium (assembly GCA_947063675.1). Lineage (GTDB taxonomy): Bacteria > Bacillota > Clostridia > Lachnospirales > Lachnospiraceae > Suilimivivens. Next base: position 4,448 of record CAMSTM010000225.1, read on the forward strand.
GCATTTAGCGAGACGTTGGATACCTATGTATACAAAATAGGAATTGCGCAGTCCCGGTACTCTTATGCAGCGGCGGTCGGCCTTTTGAAATCCATCATGTCCGTGATGCTGATGCTGATTGCAAACCAGACTTCAAAAAAGGCGTTGGGGCGGGGATTATTCTGAAAAAGGAGGGAGTTACATGTCAAAGCCCAAAAAAGGAACGTTGTTAAAACAAAATACGGCGTTTGACCGGGTCAACTATTTCATCATGGTAATTCTGGCGTTCGTCATGGTTTATCCGCTGTGGTACTGTATTGCCGGCAGCCTGAACGAAGGTATTGATTATATCCGGGGCGGCGTGTTTCTGTGGCCGAGGAAATGGACGCTTGCCAACTATAAGGCGGTATTTCTGGACAAGGCCATCCTGAACGCTTTCGGCATAACCATTTTGAAGTGCCTGATTGGCACGGTGACCAGCGTTCTATGTACCGCAATG
>CAMSTM010000226.1 GCA_947063675.1 uncultured Lachnospiraceae bacterium
AATCAGGATATAAGCGGGTATGCCGTTTTTCTGATTGGTAAGCCATTTGATGGGGCTTGCATAGGTAAGGGGTGTCACCCGTACCGGCTTTCCCTGATAGTTAATCTGGGAATAGTCGCCGGAAACCTCAAACTGCGAAACCATGTCCACCATGCTTCCCATCTTTCTGTTTCCCAGAAGAGAGGCGGAATCCTTGTCCAGCAGCGGAATGGTCTTATAGTCAACCTGTTTGATATCATCGGTGAATTCCCTTTCTTCAATCGTCAGAAGTCTCTGGTACTTCGCTGCGTTAAAAAAGGGTGAGGATAAAAGCGAGCCTATAACGTAAGCCGCAATCAGCGCAATCAACAAAATCCCCAGCAATTTGAAAACAAGATTGCTTTCCTTTAAATCAAAGTGAAAGGTACTCATCCCCTCCACATTCGACTGCCTTCCCTGTCTGATTTGTTTCAATGCGGACAGAAGCATGAATACTGCCACCACCAGCAGAATCGCTCCCCAGGTTCCCGACGAATGGATGTTAATCGCGGGAAGCGTTACATAGTAGTAAACGCCAAGGGCAAGAACTGCCGCCAGAACAAAAATGATGTTTCTCAAAATTTTCTTATTTTTCATAATACTCCTTTACACCGGAAAAGTTTTAATCTATAAATTATACAATTTCCGAAAAATAATGTAACAGGATGCCGCACCCCCATTGCAGCACCCTGTTACTTATCACTGATTATACAGTAATATCACCTTCATCTAAAAAGAACCGGTTTCTTATTCATCTGCACCTTCAGCCACCTTGGCCGCCCTTGCCGCAACTTCCTTCTCCTGAACGTCGCCGGGAGCCTGCTCGTAGCGTGAAAATTCATATGCAAAATCGCCGCGTCCGCCTGTCATGGAACGCAAATCCGTACAATATCCGAAAAGCCCCATCATGGGAACGTCCGCCTCAATCACCTGCTTGCCGCCGGGAGCCGGATTCATTCCAAGAACTCTTCCCCTTCTCTTGTTCAGGTCGCCCATAACGTCGCCTGTGTAAGCGTCGGGAACCGTTACCCTGAGAGATACGATAGGCTCAAGCAGCACGGGATGCGCTTCCATGAAGCCCTTCTTAAACGCCTGAATGGTCGCCATCTTGAAGGCCATTTCCGAGGAGTCTACCGGATGGTAGGAACCATCGTATAAAATCGCCTTAACGCCCACTACGGGATATGCTGCCAAAGGTCCCTTCAAAACGGATTCCTGGATTCCCTTTTCAACTGCCGGGAAGTAATTCTTCGGAACCGCTCCGCCTACAACCATCTGCTCGAACGCATAGGTTTCTTCCAGATTGCCCAAAGGCTCGAATTTCATCTTAACATGGCCGTACTGTCCGTGTCCGCCGGACTGTTTTCTGTATTTGTATTCCACGTCGGAGGTCTTTCTGATAGTTTCCCTGAATGCAACCTTAGGCTCTGTCAGTTCAATCTCAACCTTATATTCATTCAAAAGCTTGCTGGCAATCACGTCCAGATGCAAATCTCCCATTCCGTAAAGAAGCATCTGTCTGTTTTCGGAATCGTTCACATATTTCATTGCCTGGTCTTCATGGGAAATCTTCTGAAGAGCCTGGGAAATCTTATCAACATCCCCTTTGTTCTTCGGATTGTAGCGCTTATATGTATAAGGCTTCGGCATTTCCCATTTTCCGAATTTAACAGTGGTGGCCTTGGTGGAAAGGCTGTCCCCCGTCCTTGCCGCGGTCAGCTTGGCGAGCGCGCCGATATCTCCGGCGTGAAGCTCTTTTACTTCAATAGGCTTGCTTCCCTGAAGCACGTACAGCTTTCCAATCTTTTCCTCCACATCCTTATCTACATTGTATATCAAATCGTCGGTCTTAAGTACGCCGGAATTTACCTTAATCAGGGAATACTTGCCGATAAACGGGTCGACTATGGTCTTCCAGATATAGGCGGATTTCGCCTTGGAGAAATCATAGTCCGCGTGGAAGATGTCGTTGGTTTTCATGTTAATTCCGGCCACTTCTCTGTTTTCCGGGCTGGGGAAATACTTGATGATATCGTCAAGCAGCGTGTAAATTCCCTGACAGAGCATACTGGAGCCCATCGTCATGGGAACGATGCTTCCGTCGCACACGTTGGTGCGCAAAGCCGCCCTGATTTCCGCCTCCGAGAAAGTCTCTCCGCCGAAATATCTCTCCATCATTTCTTCACTGGTCTCGGCAACCGCTTCCATAAGCGTGTCCCGGCAAAGCTGGAGGTTTGCCTTGTTGTATTCGGGAACCTCGCATTCCACCACTTCCTTGCCCTGCCATCTGTGTCCCGTCTCTGCAATAACGTTGACATAGCCCACGAATTTTTCGTTTTCACGGATTGGCAGATGGAACGGAGCCATCTTTTTGCCGAACATCTCCGTCATATCCTCCACTACCTGGCGGAAAGAAGCGTTATCCACGTCCATATTGCTGACATATATCATTCTGGGGAGCTTATATTTTTCGCAGAGTTCCCATGCTTTCTGGGCGCCCACTTCCACGCCCGACTTGCCGTTTACCACAATGATAACCGCTCCGGCAGCGCTGATTGCCTCTTCCATCTCTCCTGCAAAGTCAAAAAAGCCCGGCGCATCAATTATATTGATTTTATATCCTTCCCATTCAACGGGGATAACGGAAGTACTAATTGAAATTTTTCTCTTCTGTTCTTCCTTTCCGAAGTCACTGACAGTATTGCCGTCGTCAACTTTTCCAAGTCTCGAGGTAATACCCGATAAATATGCCATAGCTTCCGCCAGGCTTGTCTTTCCAGCGCCGCCATGCCCCAGCAAAGCTACGTTTCTAATCTTGTCAGTTGTGTAAATATTCATATAAGTCCCTCCATTTTTCCGGTTTTTTGGGAGTTACGCCACATTTATATGATGCTGTTATTCTGGCTCTTTAAACCCCATGTGAACATTCTACTAAATAATCCGGATTTATACAAGCAAAATCGTACATTTTGTTGACTGTTTTTGTGTTTTTACAGGATTGTTAATCGTAATGCGCTTGACTTTCACGCGTTGAAGTGCTATATTGTGGAACGGAAGACATTTGAAAGGAGTAAAACCAAAATGATTGTTGTAATGAAACCTCAGGCATCGGAACCAAGCATCCATGCCGTGACAAAATATATTGAGGAAAATGGACTGCAGATTCATCTCTCCCGGGGCGAAGAAGTCACCATCATCGGTATTGTGGGAGACAAATCCCGGCTTTCCACGGAAAATCTGCGTGTTTTCAAGGATGTGGATCGTATTATTCCCGTGACGGAAAGCTATAAGCTTGCCAACAGAAAATTTCACCCGGCTCCCACCACCGTAAAGGTGGGAAATACCAGCATCGGTCCCGGCAATCTGACTATTATGGCCGGCCCCTGCGCCGTGGAGACACAGGAACAGCTTCTTTGCATTGCCCGGGAGGTGAAAGCGGCCGGAGCCACTATCCTGCGGGGAGGCGCCTACAAGCCCCGCACGTCGCCCTACTCTTTCCAGGGGCTCGAGGAGGAGGGCCTTAAGTATATGCAGGAGGCAAAAGCGGCAACCGGTCTTTCCACCATCTGCGAGGTGGTGAGCTTAGAGGCCATCGAAGCTGCCGGGAAGTATGTGGATATGATACAAATCGGCGCCCGCAACATGCAGAATTTCATCTTATTAAAGGAAGCCGGCCAGTCGGGACTCCCCGTCTTATTAAAGCGGGGCCTGTGCTCCACCATCGACGAGTGGTTAAACGCCGCCGAATATATTATTGCAGAGGGGAATCCCAATGTGGTTCTGTGTGAACGGGGAATCCGCACCTATGAAACGGCTACCAGAAACACCCTGGATTTGAGCGCTGTTCCCGTCCTGCGGGAGCGGACCCACCTTCCCATTATCGTGGATCCGTCTCATTCCACAGGCTCTTATAAATATGTAGGGCCTATGGCAAGAGCCGCCGTGGCAAGCGACGCTGACGGCCTGATGATAGAAGTGCATAACGACCCGGCCCACGCCCTCTCAGACGGCCCCCAGTCGCTGAACTTTGCTAAATTTACCGCTTTAACCGAAGAATTAAAGCCTTTCTGCCATCTTATGGGGAGGAGCTTCCATGAACAGTGATTTTACCTGCGGTTTTATCGGTCTGGGGCTGATTGGCGGTTCCATTGCAAGGGCGATACGCCAGTTTTACCCGAAAAGCCGCCTTATGGCCTTTGAAATCAATCAGGCCTCCTTAAGCGCGGCAGCCGACGACGGCGTGATTGATACGCCCCTGTCCGCCATCGGAAAGGAGCTTTCGGACTGCGACTACATTTTTCTCTGCGCGCCTGTTGCGGAGAATAACAGAAATCTTGCAGAGCTTAAGAAATGCCTTGCGCCCTCCTGCATATTAACCGATGTGGGCAGTACAAAGTCGGACATTCATAAACATATTGAAGCAGCCGGCCTTTCCGACCGTTTTATCGGAGGCCATCCCATGGCCGGAAGCGAACGCTGCGGTTACATTAATTCCAGAGCCCTGCTCCTTCAGAATGCCTATTATATTCTGACGCCCTGTGAGGGGGTTCCGGCCGCCGCTGTAAATGCCTTCAAAGAGCTGATTGCATCCCTTGGAGCAATTCCGCTGATACTGGATTTTAAAATGCACGACTATGTCACCGCTGCCATAAGCCATCTGCCGCATGTGATTGCGGCCAGTTTGGTCAATCTGATTAAACAGGAGGATTCCCCGGAAGGAATCATGAAAATGATTGCCGCGGGGGGATTTAAGGATATTACAAGAATTGCTTCCTCCTCTCCTGCCATGTGGCAGCAGATATGCCTTACCAACAGTAAAAATATCTCCTCTTTGCTAAATGCTTACATCAGCTCTCTTATGCGGATACAAAAGGCGATTGAA
>CAMSTM010000227.1 GCA_947063675.1 uncultured Lachnospiraceae bacterium
CTTATATGGAGATGGACCGGTTACAATATGGTATTTTATTTATCCGGCCTGCAGAATATCGAGTATTCCGTATATGAAGCGGCCAAAATTGACGGCGCAAGCCCCATACAGTCATTCTTTAAGATTACCGTTCCTTTGCTCAAACCGACTATTTTGCTCACGACAATTACATCCACAAACGGTACGCTGCAGCTGTTTGACGAATCCTTAAACCTTACCAACGGCGGCCCCGGCAAGTCCACGATGACGATGTCCCATTATATTTATAACACGTCTTTCGTGCAGAGTCCGAATTTCGGTTACGCGGCGGCAATGTCCATTATTATTTTGGTTATGGTAGCGATTCTTGCGTTAATTCAGATGAAAGTAGGTGACGAGAGATAATGTATAAAGGCAGAAAATTTTTAATGTATTTGTTTTTAACTGTTTTTTCACTTTTATCAGTATTCCCGTTGTATTATATGTTCTGTGCGGCTACCAATAAGAGTGTGGACGTCATTGCCGGCAAATTGATTCCCGGTACATACTTGCTTGAAAATTATAAGGCGCTGATTGGAAATCAGAACCTGGGTCTGGCCCTGTTTAATTCCTTCCGCAACTCCATCGTGCTGACGGTGCTTTGTCTTGTAATCTGTTCCATTGCCGGCTACGGATTTGAAATTTACCATGACAAGGGAAAAGACGGGGTGTTCACGGTGCTTCTGACTGCCATGATGATTCCCTTTGCTGCGGTTATGATTCCCATGTTCCGTATGTTCTCATCGCTGGGAATGGTAAACACCATGGCGGCTTTCATGCTTCCGTCAATTTCCACGCCGTTTATGATTATGATGTTCCGGCAGGCATCGAGGTCCTTCCCGCATGATATTATCGAAGCGGCCCGTATCGACGGACTCAGCGAGATAGGCATTTTCTTCCGTATGTTTATGCCTACCATGCGCTCCACCTATGCGGCGGCTATGACAATTACTTTTATGAATGCATGGAATAACTACCTGTGGCCTAAGGTTATTCTGCAGACAGACAGCTCTATCACCATGCCGATGCTGGTTGCCAATCTGCTTGGCGGCTATACGGTTGATTACGGCATGCTGATGCTCGGCGTATTCATTTGTACGATACCTACGGCGATTATTTTCTTCTGCTTACAGAAGAGCTTCGCAGAAGGTATTACCGGCGCTGTAAAATAAGCGGTAACAGTATTAATCCCGAATACTTCTTTGGTAAAAAGAAGCTGTTCGGGATTTTCTTAATTGATTTTTAAGATTTCCTTAATCACAATGACATGGTCTGATTTCTGTAGTATGATGGATGGAAAAATAAGGAATACGACAAGAAAAAAGATTCAAGGGGAATTTTAAAATGAACAGGATTAAAAAGATTCAGATTTTCACTGTGATTATAGTGGAGGTACTGCTGCTTGCCCTGACGGCCTGGCGCCAGATGAGAGGCAGGGAAAGCAGCCTCATCGAGTTTTCCGCGGACATGCTTTCCATGGCCCAGGAGACTTCCGCCGGTCTTGAAGTGAGAGAGGGGACGAATGCAATTACCTCCGCGGACCATGGCAAAAACCGGAGAATTTTAACCCCTGATTTCTGTCTGGACAGGGGAATCTATGCGGTTTCCGTGCAGTATCAGTCAAACACGCCGTTCATCAGTTCGGTGGGCTGCCGTTCCATGGCGGTCTGCGACGCCGAATATCCCTGGATACGTTCCGAGTCGTTGCTTCTGACAAGCCGCGGCATCAGCGCCGAGTATTTTGTATATGTCAGAAAAGACAACACGAATGTGAAAATAAAAAATATTCTGGAGGACGGATATTTTGATTCCGTTTCCATTGACAGCATTACCATTACCTGTCTGAGCGGCCGTTCGGCGGTCAGGGATATCATTATTTTGCTTCTGATTTTTGCGGCTGTCGATTTTTTGCTGTATTTCTATCTGTTTTGCAGGGAATCCATGAATGCGTGGCTTAAGAAAAACGCGCTGCTGACGGCGGGGCTGCTGGCTCTGCTTTTTGTGGCGGAGCTGCCGATGACCATGAATTATCTGCCCAGGGGCTATGACCTGCGGTTCCATTACTATCGCATTTATACTATTGCGGAGGGGATTCGGGACGGGATGTTCCCTGTGAAAATCCAGCCCGAGTGGTTTAACGGCTACGGTTATGCTACGGGCATCTATTACGGGGATATTCTGCTTTATATCCCGGCCTTTTTATATTTGCTTGGCTTTTCCATGGGAACGGCCTATAAAACCTATGTCCTTCTCATGAACCTCTTGACGATTGGCGGTTCCTATCTGTGTTTTAAGAAATCCACGAAAGACAGATATGTCGGTCTGTTCGGCGCGGCTGTCTATACAATGTCGCTCCACAGACTGGTGGCGGTCTGCACGAGAGGCGCTCTTGGCGCATATACAACAATGGCGTTTCTGCCCTTTATCCTTATGGGAATATGGGCAATCTATATTTGCGGACAGGGGAAAAGCCCGGCGTACCCGCAAAATCCGGCATCGTCTGACGGCCCTTCGGCCTGTTTTTGCCGTGAGGAGGAAAAGGAATACCGCAAAGGCTGGCTTTATCTTGTAATCGGCGCTTCCGGTATTGTGGGCTCCCATATCCTGGGAAGTGTGATGACGGTGATTTTTGTCGTCCTGTTTATGCTGCTGTCCATTAAAATCACGATTCGGAAAAGGACATGGATTGCGCTTTTGAAGGCTGGAACAGGCTGCATCCTTGCAAATCTTTTCTTTGCCGTGCCCTTTCTGGATACCTACGGGAGCATGACCCTGACAACCTACTACGGGAACAAGCCTGTTTACTACAATTCGGCCTTTGTGTCCCAGCTTTTTTCCAGCGCTTTCAACGCAATCGGAGACGTAAAGGAGGATTTGACGGGGATGTATCAGGATATGCCCATGTCGGTGGGGCCTGTGTCAGGTCTTGTCCTTTTCGGGGTAATCTGCTTTCTCATTTATAACCGGATGAATGAGAAGAAAAACGACGGCCTGTTGGTAAAGATTCTGATTCTGACGGTGGTTTCCCTGTGGATGTCCACGAATCTGTTTCCCTATATGTGGCTGGCGGAATATGCGCCGCCGGTATATCAGGTTTTAAAGAAGTTTGAGTTTGCATGGCGCTTTCTGGCAATTGCCTCTGTACTGATAACGGTTTTATATGTGATGCTGACCGTAAAGGCTGCCAAAGTATTTGATAAAAAGAAGGTGATGGCGGTTTCCGCTGTGGTCTGCCTGCTTTTCTGCCGACAGGGAGCGGATTATATTTTCCAGTACAATAACCTGATGAAGCCCTTTGAGTATGAGTACAGCTTCCGGGATTTGTCCATGGGGGCGGTTTACGACGGCCTGTATCTGCCGGAAGGAACGGATTACGCAAACCTGCCCGCCGAAGTAAAGGTGTCTGACGCAGAGCATGTAAGTGCGGAAATGACGGCAAGAAAAGGAACCTTTGTGGAGGCCGCGGTGCAAAACACAACGGCGGAAAACGCATGGGTGGAGGTGCCTGTTCTGTATTACAAGGGATATCATGCAAAGAGCAGCGAGGGGGAGCTTGCCGTGGGCTACGGGGATAATAACCGGATAAGAATTCAGATTCCCGCCGGATTTCATGATTCCGTAAAAGTTTTCTTTACAGAGCCGTGGTACTGGAGGGCGGCGGAGATTATTTCGCTGATATTCTGGCTTTGGGCCGTCGCGTACGGTCTGGCGTGCAGATACCGGCGGGGGTGGAGAAAGACAGCAGACGGCAGAGCAGGGAAAATTTTGCAATAAAAATATTCCTTGCTTTCCGGCTAAAACAGTACTATAATACAACTCGTAAATAAAGAAAAGTTCTTCGGGGCAGGGTGAAATTCCTATTCTTGAAAATGTGATAAATAGGGCATTTGTGAGGGGTAAATAAATGAATTTACACCATTTTTACACAAAATGAATTGTTGAGAGCCTTAATATGATAATTTAATAATTGGACACATGCATAAGTCCATTATCAGTTATAGAAATATGATTGATAGTGGGCTTATTTTAGTGCCTTAATATATTTAGTGAGTAAATGGACATAATTTTGTCGAAACGGCCTGTATGAGCCTTACAGAGCGTCAGGAGGTCAATCTACAAACAGACTTACAGCACTAATTGAAAAGCACATTTCATTGGCAAAATGGCAGAAAGGAGAAATAAAACTAATGGCAAGAGTAAAAGCATTGTCAGCTTATAAAATGGCAAAACGCATATCCAACAGAGAAGATAATGTTTACGACAAGAAAGTAATTACAAAGCAGTTAATTACAAATATTCTGCTTATGTATATGGATGAATGTCGAAAAGCATTAGCTGAAGGAGAAAGGATAGAAATATCAAAGGTCGGTTCCATCATACCAGAAGTAAAAGTCCATGAAGGTAATTTTAATCTTCCCATGTGTAATAAAGATGGCGGCAATCCACCATATACAAAACTAAAGATAACTCGGAACAATCTTTTAAGTGAGACTATGAATAAGAATCTTCTTAGAAATATTGAAAACGGTATTTACGGATTGGATAAATTACCATTCAGCAGACAACAGATGGATATTTTAAAGAAAAGCGGATATATACCAGAAGATGTAAAAATTGAAAATGGAGATGAAAAATAATGGCAAAGCACGTAAAAAACATGAAAGAGTTAGCGAAAGCATTACAGCCGACACTGTTAAAAATGACTGACAAGTTGGCAGACAGAGTATATGAAAATCTGAATTATTTTCTATTGGATTATTATGCGGGATACGACCCGGCAAGCTACCAAAGGACAAAAGATTTCCTTTATTCGGCTGTGAAAGTAGAAGCAAAGCCGTATAAGGGCGGTGTAAAGGCAAGTG
>CAMSTM010000228.1 GCA_947063675.1 uncultured Lachnospiraceae bacterium
TACAACTTCAAGATTCGGATAGCTTTTTAGCCATTCCGCCACATCCGCACTTTCTCCTTTTCGTTCAGGATAATTTCACCGGATTCCGGTTCAAGCAGGCCGGCGATAATCGACAGCAGAGTAGACTTGCCGCAGCCGCTGGGTCCCACGATGGCTAAAAATTCTCCCTTATTGACACAGAAGGATATATCCGTTAACGCTCTGGTTTCACCGTTTAAATTATGATAAGAAAAGCAGATATTTTTACATTCCAAAACAGGCTGATTCATAGCTTCCCTCATTTCCGCACTGTTTTTCTTTATAAATATAATTTATGTAAATTCGACATTTATGTGAATAAAGTCATTGAAAAGCCCATGGAAATATGCTAATATCAAATTCATATTTAACAAACGGAGGAAATGCTATGGCGCAGCTTTGGGGCGGACGATTTACAAAGGAAACGGATGAACTGGTGTACCGTTTTAACGCATCCATTACCTTTGATAAAAAGCTCTTTGAACAGGATATAGAGGGAAGCATTGCCCATGTGGTGATGCTGGAGAAGCAGGGGATCTTAACCTGCGGGGAAAAGGACGCGGTTGTAAAGGGGCTTACCGGCATCCGAAAGGATGTGGAGGAGGGAAGTCTTGTCATTACTGATGAATATGAGGATATTCACAGCTTTGTGGAGGCGGTTCTCACGAAGAGAATCGGGGAGGCAGGCAAAAAGCTCCACACAGGGAGAAGCCGGAACGACCAGGTGGCTCTTGACATGAAGCTTTATGTGCGGGAAAAGGTTCTTAAGACGGCCTCTCATATAGAAGCGCTGCTTGAAACGATTCTTTCTGTTATGGAGAATAATCTCACTACATACATGCCGGGCTTTACCCATCTGCAAAAGGCGCAGCCCACTACATTAGCCCACCACTTCGGGGCTTATTTTGAAATGTTTAAGCGGGATGTCCTGCGACTCCAGGATATTTACAGGCGGATGAATTACTGTCCTCTGGGCGCGGGGGCTTTCGCGGGAACCACCTATCCGCTGGAGCGGGCCTACACCGCATCGCTTTTGGGCTTTGAAGGACCTACGCTAAACAGCATGGATTCCGTGGCGGACAGAGATTATATTATCGAATTTTTATCGGCATTATCCATAATCATGATGCACCTGAGCCGGTTTTCGGAGGAGATTATTATCTGGAATTCCAACGAGTACCGTTTCGTGGAGATTGACGACGGCTTTTCCACGGGGAGCAGCATTATGCCCCAGAAGAAAAATCCCGATATTGCGGAGCTGGTACGGGGCAAGACGGGGCGGGTTTACGGAGCGCTGACAGCCATACTGACCACAATGAAGGGACTTCCCCTTGCGTATAATAAGGATATGCAGGAGGATAAGGAGGTTACCTTTGACGCTATAGAAACAGTGGAAAACTGTCTGGTTTTATTTAACGGGATGCTTTCCACCATGAAATTCCGGCACAATATTATGGAAGAAAGTGCCAAAAAGGGCTTTACCAATGCAACGGACGCCGCCGATTATCTGGTGGGCAGAGGCGTTCCCTTCCGGGACGCCCACGGAATTATCGGACAGCTTGTCCTTTACTGCATTGAAAAGAACTGCAGCATCGATGAGCTTGGCCTTGAGGAGCTAAAGAGCTTTTCGGAGGCTTTTGAGGGAGATGTCTTCGAGGCCATCAGCCTGAAAGCCTGTGTGGAACGGCGGCTGACGACGGGGGCGCCGGGAATCAGGGCAATGGAAGATGTTATAAAAATCAATAAAGATTTTCTTGCCCGTATCTGGACGAAGGAACAGCCGGAATTTAACCGGAGCTGTTTGAAGGGGCAGGAATCTGAAAGGCGATAAATGTGTCGGGAATGGAGGAGAATAGAAATGAGTGAAAAATTAAAAGTTGGAATTTTAGGCGGAACAGGTATGGTGGGACAGCGGTTTATTTCCCTTCTGGAAAACCATCCCTGGTTCGAGGTGACGACTATTGCGGCGAGCGAGCGGTCGGCCGGCAAAACCTATGAGGAGGCGGTTGGAGGACGCTGGAAAATGGCTTCGCCCATGCCGGAGGACGTAAAAGGTCTTGTGGTAATGAATGTGAACGAAGTGGAAAAGGTGGCTTCCCAGGTTGATTTTGTGTTCAGCGCCGTTGATATGAGCAAGGAGGAAATTAAAAAAATAGAAGAGGCCTACGCCAAAACCGAAACGCCGGTGGTTTCCAACAATTCCGCACACAGGTGGACTCCCGACGTACCTATGATGGTTCCCGAAATCAATCCGGAGCACATGAAGGTAATAGAGTTTCAGAAAAAGCGGCTTGGCACCGCCAGGGGATTCGTTGCGGTAAAGCCTAACTGCTCCATCCAGAGTTACGCGCCCGTGCTGACGGCGTGGAAGGAGTTTGAGCCGTATGAGGTGGTGGCAACCACTTATCAGGCGATTTCAGGAGCCGGGAAAACCTTTAAGGACTGGCCGGAAATGGTGGAAAATGTGATTCCCTATATCGGCGGCGAGGAGGAAAAAAGCGAAAAAGAGCCTCTTCGTATCTGGGGAGAAGTAGCGGACGGCGTGATTGTTCCGGCGCAGTCGCCTCTTATCACATGCCAGTGTATCAGGGTTCCCGTCCTTGACGGACACACGGCGGCTGTTTTTGTGAAGTTCAGAAAACAGCCCACTAAAGAACAGCTTATCGAAAAAATGGTTTCCTATAAGGGACGGCCTCAGGAACTGGCGCTTCCCAGCGCGCCGAAGCAGTTTATCCAGTATCTGGAGGAGGACAACCGGCCGCAGGTGAAGCTGGATGTGAATTTTGAGAACGGAATGGGAATCAGCGTGGGACGGATTCGGCAGGACAGTGTCTATGACTGGAAGTTTGTGGGGCTTTCCCACAATACGGTACGCGGCGCGGCAGGCGGCGCGGTACTTTGCGCAGAGCTTTTAAAGGCAGAAGGATATATCACGAAACGCGCATAATGCGTTAAGCCCTGGCAGGCAGCGGTTATACGTGATTTGTGGATAGAGACAGGAGTTAAAATGTTTTCAGGGCGTAATTATGAGCTGCAGTATTTAAATAATTATTATGAACGTGACGGAAGTCAGATTATGGTTCTTTACGGGGAGAAGAACGTGGGAAAAACCACGCTGCTTTCCCGTTTTATGGCGGACAGGCCCGGTTATTATTACCGGGCTCGTTCCGCCTCTGAAAGAGAGCAGCGGTTTTTGTGGGGAAGAGAGCTGAAAACGGGAACGGATGAGGAATGGTATCCCACCTTTACGGAGATTTTCAACCTGATTCCCGATGCAGGCATTGACGGAAATATCGCTGCCGGAGACGGCAGTAATATCCATGACGCTGCCGAAAATGGTACTGATATACATACCGCTGACATTCCTGTCAGGAAAAAGGTGATTGTAATCGACGAATTTCAGAATATCGTCAGGGCAGGCGGAGGATTCATGGGGGAACTGTGTGCTTTTGTGCGCAGCCGGAAGGATGCGCCGGTGCTTGTAATTCTGGCAAGCTCATCCATCGGGTGGGTGGAAAACAGCATGATTACCCGGATTGGAGAGGCGGCCTATGCGCTTTCGGGCTTTTTCAAAATCAGAGAATTAAGCTTCGGCACGCTGATGGACTTTTTCCCGAGATTCTCGATGAAGCAATGTGTGGAAACCTATGCCGTTCTGGGAGGCGTACCGGGATTCTGGCGGCATTTTGACGATAAACTTGACATAAAGGAAAATATCTGCAGATATATTCTTAATAAGGATGTATTTCTGCATGAAGAAGGACTTCGGATAGTGGAGAGAGAACTGCGGGAAACCGGAGTGTACAATACGATTCTTGCCGCTATAGCAGCCGGAAAGCATAAATTAAATGATTTGTATCATCACACAGAGTTTTCCAGGGCAAAGATAAGCGTTTACCTGAAAAACCTGATGGAGCTTGAGCTGGTGGAAAAGGTCTTTTCCTATGATACGGAAGGGAAAGCAAACACGCAGAAGGGGATTTACCGCATCAGCAACCATTTTGTGCATTTTTATTTTACCTATATTTATCCCCATTTAAGCAGTATGGAAACACTCGGGGAAAAAGCGTATTACGACAGGTATATTGCGCCTTACTTTGGCCGTTATGTGGCCTACTATTTTAAGCAGGTCTGCAGGGAATACATTGAGGAATGGAACAGGAACGGCGAACTGCCCGTAAAGGTGGACAGAATCGGGGAATGGGTAGGCAAAACGGGAACGATTGATTTTGTGGCCCGGAGTGAAAACGGGGAGACGATTCTGGGTATCTGTAACTGGGAAAATCTTTCCATGGACTATGGGGATTATGAGAGGCTTCTTTCCTGTGCGGAAAAAGCAAAGCTGGGAACGGAGCATATCTATCTGTTTTCCCGTTATCGTTTCGACGAAAGACTGCGGAAAGAAGCAGGGCGTAATAAAGGAATCAAACTGTTCGGGATGGATGCAATGTAATGGGGAAAAGTCTGTATATAGCTGAAAAACCAAGCGTGGCAAGAGAGTTTGCCAAAGCGCTTCAAATAAACGCGGGAAACCGCGACGGATATATGGAATCCGAAAACGCCGTCATTACCTGGTGTGTGGGTCATCTGGTAACCATGAGTTATCCCGAGGTTTACGATGAAAAGTATAAAAGATGGTCGTTGGATACGATTCCTTTCATTCCCACAGAATTTAAGTATGAAATCATTGCCTCCGCCAGAAAACAGTTTCAGATTGTAAGCGGGCTTTTGAACCGTAAGGATGTGGATACGATTTATGTATGCACCGACTCCGGGCGGGAGGGGGAATATATTTACCGTCTTGTGGAGCAGCAGGCTGGGG
>CAMSTM010000229.1 GCA_947063675.1 uncultured Lachnospiraceae bacterium
ATCAATCCGAGTATGATTGCCTCGGTGCACTGTCCGGTAATAAAATTGCTGAAATTACGGTTCAGCAGTCCAGACACCTTCAAGGTTCCTTTACATATTTTTGAACTGGTATACGCCTTCAATACTCTGGTAAACTGATTTCCCAGCTTTTCCTTCTGCACCAGGATATAAATGGAAAAAATCAGGGAAATAAAGAAGTTTACCGTACTGTTGATAATGCTTCCTGCCACTGAAAACGTGGAGTTCAGCATACTTCCCATGCCGTTTCTCAGGAAATTCACCACTGTGGTGATAAGCCCCTGCCAGTCAATCTGGATATCCTCAGCCTCTGACAGTATTCGAAGCAGCTCCGGATTTGCGGCAAAAATCACTTCCAGCTCTGTAATTACATTATTCCAGAATATTGGAATCTCGTTGGCAAGGTCCTTGATTGTGCTTACAAGCTGGGGAATCACCGTTACCACCACCAGCGTAATTGCCAGAATTACCGACAAATACGCCAGAAGAAGGCTTATTCCCCTGCTGCACTTGTTTAATACCCTGCCTGCCTTTCCTCTGAGCTGCCCGTTTTTAAAAAGCTTTTTCTCATAAAAGCTCATGGGAAGATTAATCACAAAAGCAATCATTCCGCCTACAAGAAAGGGCCTTAAAATCCCAACCACAAAAACCAGTACACCGTAAAGCAGGTCGAACTTCATAAGCCCCAGAATCACCAGACCTGTAAAGAGGATAAGACCTCTGATTTTTCTTATGTTTTTTCTATTCAAATTCATATTTTCCTCTTTCCGCGCCGTTTTGGCGGCCAGCCACCGCCGAAATGATACGCGTTATAAAATATTAAAGCTCCGAAAGCAGACAGACCAGATAATCCCAAACCCGTTCCGTGGACGCAATACTGAGTTCTTCCTCAAAGGTGTGAATATTTTTCATATCAGGCCCGATGGAAACACAGTCAAGCTCCGGTATTTTATGAGCCAGGAGGCCGCACTCCACACCCGCATGAATCGCCTGAATCACCGGCTTCCTTTTATATAATTTTTCATATACCTCACACATTTTATCCCGCAGGGGCGAGTCTTTTTTAAACGCCCAGCCCGGATAATCGCCGGTCACCCCGGTTCCGGCTCCCGCCAGCCCTGCCAGCGTCTCAAGCCGTGCAATCAGGGCCGCCTTTGCGCTTTCCAGACTGCTGCGGACAGAAATTCCCACGCAAACCGCCGTTTGGCCGTCCTCCTCCTTCACAGACAAAAGCCCCGGATTCAGAGAGGTTTCCACAAGCCCGGGCATTGCAAAGCTCATGGCCTGCACGCCGTAAGGCAGTGTATTTAACAGGGCAATCGCTCTTTTCCCGGCGTCCCCGGCGAGCACCTTTGTTTCCGATACCGGTCCAAAGGTAATTTCAATGCTGACACCCTCGTCCTTGTCCGCCAGTTCCTCCCGCAGCTCCGCATTCACGGCTTTGCAGATGCTTTCCGCTTTCTTTTGACATTCCTCATCCGCCGTTTCCGGCTTTGTAATTACAAGCCTGGCACAGGCATCGGTGGGAATGGCATTATCCGCAACGCCGCCTGAAAAATCAGCCACAGACACCTCCATATCCAGACCAAGCCTGTAAAGCAGCCTTCCCAGAATACAGATGGCGTTTCCCCGCTCCTTATGGATTTCCCCGCCGGAATGTCCGCCTTTTAAGCCTCCCACGCGAATTTCACAGGGAATGCCTTTTTTGCTTTCCCTCCCGCCGGAAATCTGCATATTCACCCTTGCGCCGCCGGCACAGCCCGAAAGAAAAATCCCTTCCTCCTCGGAATCCAGATTCACCAGTCTTTTCGCTTTGAGGGGGGCTGCGTCAAGGCCTCTTGCCCCGTCCATGCCCACTTCCTCATCCACCGTAATGACCAGTTCGATTCTCGGATGCTTATAGTTTCCGTCAAGGAGCGCCAGTCCATAGGCCACGGCAATACCGTCATCGCCTCCAAGGCTCGTGCCCTCCGCAAAAAGCCTGTCGCCGTCCACCGATAATGTGAGACCATCCTTTGTCATATCAACAGGGCTGTCCGGTCTTTTCACGGCAACCATGTCCATATGGCCCTGAAGCATCACAGGCCCATGGTTTTCATATCCCTCTGACGCTTCTTTGATAATAATAACGTTCCCCAGTTCATCCTGATAATGCTCCAGTCCCCTGTCGGCGGCAAATTTCACGAGATAATCGCTTATCTGCCGGGTATTCCCTGAGCCGTGGGGAATTTTGCATATTTCTTCAAAAAAGTAAAAAACATTTTCAGGTTTTAAATTTTCAAGCATTCTCATACAATTCCTTTCCGAAAGCTTTATAAGAGGCGCTCCCCGCTCCGTGAGCCAGCTTAATGTTAAGAAAAAGACCTTAAGCTAATAAGGTCTTTTGCGTTTGTTTCTTATGCCTTTTAAATTTTGCTCTTGGCAAGCTCCGCCAGTGTCTTAAAGCCCTCGGCATCATTAACCGCCATCTCGGAAAGCATCTTTCTGTTAATCTCAACGCCTGCCAGCTTAAGTCCGTACATAAATTTGCTGTAGGACAAACCGTTCATTCTTGCCGCCGCATTGATACGTGCAATCCAGAGCTGTCTGAACTGACGCTTTCTCTGCTTGCGTCCTGCGTAGGAAGAAGCGAGCGCTCTCATTACAGACTGTTTTGCAATTCTATATTGTTTGCTCCTGGCTCCTCTGTAGCCCTTTGCAAGCTTTAAAACTCTGTTGTGTTTTCTTCTGGCATTCATACCACCTTTTATTCTGGCCATTTCTTACATCCTCCTTATGACATCAAACGCTGCCCCCGCTTCGCGGGTCAGCTTATTGTATAAAACCTTACTTCTTATAAATAAGGTAAAATCTTCTTCATGTTCTTGATATTGGTCTTGTCCGTCATGGCGGGCTTTCTCAAATTTCTCTTTCTCTTGGTCGTCTTCTTGGTTAAGATATGGCTCTTGTATGCCTTGCTTCTTTTTAATTTACCTGTACCTGTAGCTTTAAAACGCTTTGCAGCAGACTTGCTTGTTTTCATTTTGGGCATAACTGTTTCCTCCTGTATATTAATTTTGTTCCATCTATTTTAACTGGCTGGCTATCGCTTTTCAGTTAAAAACATTGTCATGCTTCTGCCTTCCACCTTGGGCGGCTTCTCCATTGCGCATATGTCGGACAATGCCTGCGCAAAATCGTCCAGAATATGCTTGCTGTTGGCCATATGCGCCATTTCACGTCCACGGAATCTAAGCGTCACCTTCACTCTGTCCCCTTTACTCAGAAACTTCCTTGCGGCGCTTATCTTTGTGTTAAGGTCGTTGGTGTCAATATTGGGCGACAGACGGATTTCCTTGATTTCAATAACCCTCTGTTTCTTCCTGGCTTCCTTTTCCTTACGGGTCTGCTCGTACTTGTATTTGCCATAGTCAACCAGCTTGCACACAGGCGGCTTTGCCGTGGGGGCAATCTTAACCAAATCCACGCCTGCCTCTTCGGCTAACTGCATTGCTTCTCTCGAAGACATAATCCCAAGCTGTGCTCCGTCCTCTCCGATTACACGTACTTCCCTGTCCCTAATCTGTTCGTTAATGAATAAATCGCTAATGGCTGTGTCCTCCCCTTACATAAGTAAAATACCAAAAAAGCGGATAGCATAACTATCCACTTAAAAATCCATTTCATAAGATGTATTGTGTCCGCTTCGCCTTTAACTGTCCGGCCGTCAAACCGGCTGTTATGCTCCGCTGCAGCGTCGGCAACGGCTCTGTACTCCGGCTGTCAGTCTGTCTTAATGCTTCGCAGTACTTTCACCGTTTACCGGCTTCCGTGTACCTGCCGGAACCGTTGATAAAACATCTTATCATATGAACGCCTGTAAGCCCAATCGCCACAGGGTGAGAGTGGATACTCTGCTTCTTCCATCTACATGAATCACATGCTTATTTACAATAACATACCCTTTTGCAAATGTCAATATCTTTTTTATTGATTTTTTGCAAGACCTGTTTCTTCCTCACGTACAAGACGGATTTGCCCGTCATATATCTCAAAATCTGCAAGAAGCTCGTCATCCGCCATCTGGCTGTATGTAATAGTGTAGGTGTTATCCGCCAGTATCATATAGGCCACCTGCTCTATGGTTTCCTCGTCCACTTTGTAATTGCTCCGCACCTTATAGCCCGGAATCCCTTCCATATCGATTTTTTCAAAGGATTCTATATTGAGCTGAACGTCCTGCCCGCTGGCCTTGTACGCTTCCTCTATGCTCTCTCTGTAATCCGCCTCTGTCAGCTCGGAAGAAACGTTTCCCTCTCCGCTGCCTTCCGATACCGTATAGTAGACATTGGACGAGTCAAGAGGATTTCGTTCATGCACATACATTCCCGGAATCTCCTCCGACTCCTGAAAGCCTTCCGGTATCAGCACCACACAGTAACCGGACTTGTCCCCTGTCATTTCGGGGGCTGTTTCCTTTAATTCAAATTCCTGCATTTCTATGTATTTCGGTTCCTGACCTTCCTCTGACTGTATGCCTGCAACCGTGATTACTTCTTTGTCTCCGCAGCCTGTGAGAAGCATTGAAAGAAGTACTGTGAGAATCATTTTTCTTTTCATTGAACTGAGTCCTTAGCTATTTTATATTACGGGTAAAACCGCTATTTAATATTTAAGCATAAAATGTGGGATTGTACAAGAGGGTTTTGAAGCTAACTTGTCAGTTCATCAGTAATGGTATAATCGAGTAGGAGGCGGTGACTAACCGCCGTCCTCTCACAGCACCGGACATA
>CAMSTM010000230.1 GCA_947063675.1 uncultured Lachnospiraceae bacterium
GTCCATAACCACCTGCCGCTCCGCCAGTGCGGCAACCTCTGTCATGCGGTTGAAACTTTTGATATCATCCTCCGAAAAATAAGATTTGTTATAATAGAGAAAATAGCCGTTGTCAGCCGTCAGGGGATAGGCGTACAGCACATCCTCCACGCTGGCCGCGTCTACCGCAGCCGCAAGATTCTCACTGCGGATTCCGGCATCGTCTTCAATCGGGTCCAGCGCGCCTGCCGCGGCAAGGGCCGCAACCTGGTCGTCCGCAAAAGCGAACACGTCCGCTCCGTTTTCCAAATCGCCCAGCAGAACATCCTTACAGTTTGATTCGCTCTGGGCCTGATAAGTAATTTGAAAATCCGCCTGCCCCGCGTAATGTTCTTTGAATGAGGTAAAAATTTCCTGCAAAAGCGCCTCATCCTCCTCCGCTCCCCAGACCGTCAGTTCGACGGTCTGCTCTTCGGCTCCGGTCTGCTCTTTGGTAACGGAGCCGGTCTGCACCGGTTCCTGACTTTTACAGCCCGTCATCATAAATAATGTGCCGATTACCGACAGTAAAAGAAAACAATTCCGTTTCATAACTATTATGCCTTTCTGTAAATTCTAACCGTAGTATAGCATTTCTTAATTTTGTTATCAATACTGCTTCTACCCGGTTTTTGCCCGAAAAAATATCACTTAAACCACCACGGGAACCATATCCTTTTGCTTCGTTTTTGCTCCGGTAACTGCACCAGGATTACCGCTGCAAAGACAAGAGCGCATCCTGCCAGCTCCCTTGCGTTTAAAGCCTGACCCAGAATAATCCATCCCGCCAGCATGGAAACCACGGACTCCATGGAAAGTATCAGGGACGCGACCGTGGGGTCCATATCTTTCTGCCCGATTATCTGAAGCGTGTACGCCACGCCGCTTGACATGATTCCCGCATAGGCAAGGGGAATAATTCCGTCAATAAAGGCGGCAAATGTCGGCTCCTCAAACCAGAAGGCCAGAATGCTGCTAATCAGGCCGGCCACCAGAAACTGGATACAGGAAAGCTCCACTCCGTCCGCTTTCGGTGAAAAATAATCAATTATCAGTATATGTACGGCAAAAATCACGGCGCATATGAACACATACATATCGCCCCTGCTAAGGGAAAGCTTTTCGCTCATGCATAAAAGGTACATGCCAAAGGCCGCCAGCGCCGCCCCAATCCACACCTTTCTTCCCACCTTTTTCCCTAAAAAAATTCCCATAATGGGAACGATAATGATGTAAAGTGTGGTGATAAACCCTGCTTTTCCCACCGTGGTATACATAATGCCAAACTGCTGCAAAAGTGCGGCGGCCCCAAGAGCCAGTCCACAGCAGATTCCGCCTGTCAGGGTAACTTTCAGTTCCTCCCTCGGCGCTTTCTTTTTCCTCCCTTTCCTCTTCTCTTTCCTTCTCCTGTAATAAACCAGAGGAAAAAGGACGGCGCTTCCCATAAGAAAACGGATTCCGTTAAAGGTAAAGGGGCCCATGTAATCCATGCCCACGCTCTGGGCCACGAACGCCACGCCCCAGATAGACGCCGCCAGAAACAGCAGAAAGCTACTTCTCAAGGCTCCTCTTTTCATAAATCTCCTCCATCACACCGCGGATATCTTTCCCCTCACATTCAATTGTAATATCCGCATATTTTTCATATAACGGGATTCTCTCCTCGTACAAGTCCTGCAGCGTATAGCCTTCTTTCAAAACGACGCCCCTCTCGTGAAGGTCCCCGAGACGCGTCTCAAGCTCCTTAAAGGGCAGTTTCAGATAGACAATCCGCCCGATTTCCTGAAAATGCCTCATGGCTTCCTTCCCGTAAACCGCGCTGCCGCCTGTGGCGATGACAGCGCCTTTCGCCATAATTGACGCGTTTATCTCATTCTCCAGCATAAGAAAACCTGCTTCACCTCTCTCTTCAATGAGCTGATAAAGCAGTTTTTGGCATTTTTCCTGAATTACCAGGTCCGAGTCAATAAACCGGTATCCCAGTTTTTTGGCAAGCACGACTCCCACCGTGCTTTTCCCCGAACCCGGCATTCCAATCAATATCACATTTTTCATGGATTCACCAGCGCGATAATTTCAACCTCGCACAGCACTTTTTTGGGAAGCTCCTTCACCGCAACGCAGCTTCTTGCGGGCTTTCCCGTGAAGTACTGCTCATAGACGCCGTTGAAAGCCGCAAAATCGGCCATATCCGCCAGGAAACAGGTGGTCTTTACCACGCTCTCAAAGCCGCTTCCGGCTTCCTTTAGCACTTCCCCTATGTTCTTCATCACCTGATGGGCCTGGACTGTGATATCGCCCTCTGCAATCTCCCCGCTGTCCGGTACGATGGGAATCTGTCCCGATGCAAACAAAAATCCGTTTGCAACAATTCCCTGTGAGTAAGGGCCGATGGCCGCGGGCGCTTTTGTGGTTGATACTTTTTTTAACATGTTCTTTCTCCTCCTTGTATTTCTCCTGTTTTTCATGTATTTTCTGCCTTATCTCTGATTAACTTTGGTTTTTCACCCGTCGAATTCCGCCGTCACATAAAATCCTCTGTCATTTTCAATAATGCTGACCACCTTTCCCTTTCTTGCCAGCATTCTCTCCCTGAACGGAAAGTTCCCGGACATTGCAAGCGCCGGGTCAATGGTATAGTAATAATTGCTTGGAAGCACCCCTTCCGTCACCGTGACCTCGTCCCCTTCCTTCAAAAGACCCGGGCGCTCCATCTTAAATTCCATCTGCCGCATCTCCTGTCCGCTCCTTTATGAACTGCCTGTATTTCTTTTATGTTTCCAGTATATACCTTTCCTTATGAAACCGTCAACTCGGTATGGCAATTCCGATACGCAAAGGTCACGATTCAGCTAGGCTTTTTTCACACTCCCGAGAGAAAAATCCCCTTTGCAAAATAGATAAGGCTTCCCAGAAGCTTCCCTAAGGCCGCCGCCGTTATGGCAACGCCGAGCCCGTGCCGGAATCCGATTCTTCTTGCTAAAATGGGAATGGAATTCAGCATTTCAGCAATGGCAAGGGCAAGACAGCCCACGAACATACCGGCGAAAACGCCTCCTGACATCAAAATCCCATATCCAATCCACTTCCATATCTCCGGGGTGGCGCTCCCGAAAAGCTGATGCTCAAGAACAAACCTCCCCATCCCGCCTCCTTTGGAAAATACGCTCAGCGCACCGCCGCAGAGGGTTCCGAAAATCACCGCTTCCTCCAGCACAAACACCTTTTTTGCTACGTGCATTTTTCCGGCAAACCTTGGAATCAGCCCCACGGAAACCAGTACCGTAAAAACGCCTGCCGACGCCAAAAGACCGAAGGAAAGCCCGCATACTCCCATAAAAACCTGTTTAAATAATGCACCCACATCAAACGTCAATGCTCTTTCCCTCCCTGTCCGCCGTTTCAATCAGCGCCTTATTCACATCCGTTTCGTACACCCGCATCTCCACCTCGATAGGCGTAGGGTCCTTGGTAATCCTCCTCCCTCCCACATGGTTAAAAAACAGAATAATGCCAACCGCAAGCCCAATGGAATAGGAAACCTCCAGAATGCTGTACCCTTCCGAAGCATATCCCGTCACAAGCTCATGTACATGGGAAAAAATTTTATTGATATTGATATCATTATGAAAAGCCATAATTGTAAAGCCGGTTCCGAAAAAACTGATTGCCGCCACAAACACCATTTTTATCCACTGAAGGAACCCCTTATGCCTGTCCACATTGACCAGTTCGACCAATACGGCGTTTTCTCCGAGGCTTTCCACATTCACTCCCGGACATTCGCTTTCAATCAGTTCAATTACCTTTAAAATGCCGATAACCTGCCTCTTTTTTTCTCCTTCTCCGAACTCATGCACCTTAAGGGCCTTTGCCTTTGCACACAGATTCTTATCCCTGCAATAAACGGAGGCAATGTCCTTCACGCATACGCGTTCTTCCATCACCTCCGCATTTTGTTCCGCCTTTAAATATAAAACCGTACCCGCCATACCTGCCTCCTGCTGAAAATGTATTTTTTCTGCTCTTTTCCGCTGCAAATAGTATGGCCTTTTCCTTTTCTTTCTATTCTAATATAAACTGCATCAGCACCGGGTCATGGTCGGAAAACTCATATCCCCAGTCCATATTCTGATAATAATTAATCCGCACATTTTCAGACACAATAAAACCGTCGAGAGTGACTGTGTAAGTCGATGCCTCGTCATACGGCGTCTCCGCGCTCCGGCAGGTATTGTGGACAATATCCTCCTGATTCGCCTCGTCCATTGCCATGCGGAATCCCCGGGGCAAAGTTTCCCGCGGAAACGGGTAAGCCCATTCCGGCGCATTTTCCTGCATTCCTTCTTTCAGATTATGATTAAAATCACCGCCGCAGATGACATAATTCCCCTTATCAAAATCCGCCTTCATCTCCTCATAAAGGGTGGAAAGCTGCGCCTGCCTGATTTCATCGCTTCCTCCGTAGGCCGAAGTGTGCACGTTATAAATACAGAGCTGACGGCCGTTTTCCACCGGTACCCGGGCTATGGAAAAGCATCTGTCCAAATCCACCAGCTTGCTGAGGGACTCCGATATGGGAAGGCTCCTCCGCATACTGCCCGTGATTTCCTCCCGGGAATAAGTCACAAGGCCGCTTTTATTGGCGCCGTGAGGCTCTAAAGGAGGGAAAAACAGAAAAGGAGAATCGTAGGCCTGGTATTTTGAGCTCTGGAAGGATGAGCGGATGAACATGCTGGATGAAAACGG
>CAMSTM010000231.1 GCA_947063675.1 uncultured Lachnospiraceae bacterium
TTTTTATAGAAAGAGGGTAGCATATTTTGTCAGAAATTGCAATGGAGGAGAATAGTGAAGCCAATTACCATGACGGCAATCATCACAAACGCCATGTGGATATGGAACGATTACCTTCTGCCTTTCCTGATTATCGGGAACAACGATAAGAAAACGCTGACTTTGAGCCTGTACTATGCGAAAAGCCTTTCCGGGCAGTACGGCAATCCCTGGGAGCTTATTTTTCCGGCGGTTCTGATTTGCGCCGTGCCGATTCTTGTGGTGTTTATCTTCCTGCAGAAAAATATTATCGAGGGAATTGCGGCGGGAGCAGTGAAAGGCTAGAATGACTTGGAGGAAATGACGTGGATAAAATGACATGGTGGAAGGAAGCTGTGGTGTATCAGATATACCCCAAAAGCTTTCAGGACAGCAACGGGGACGGAATCGGGGATTTGCGGGGAATCATCAACCGTCTTGCCTACATAAAGGAGCTGGGGGCAAACGTGATTTGGCTCTGTCCGGTTTATATGTCCCCTATGGACGACGGCGGGTACGATATTTCCGATTATTATCATATTCATCCCATGTTCGGAACGGACGCCGATATGGACGAACTGATTGAGAAAGCCGGAGAAATGGGGATAAAAATACTGATGGATTTGGTGGTGAACCATACCTCCGACGAGCATGAGTGGTTTCAGGAGGCATTGCAAAATCCGAAGAGTAAGTATGCGGACTACTATATTTTTAAAGAAACAAAGGACGGAAATCCGCCCAACAACTGGCGTTCCTATTTCGGAGGCCCGGCCTGGGAGAGGGTGGAAGGGACGAACCGCTTTTACCTTCATGCCTTTTCCAGAAAGCAGCCCGACTTAAACTGGGAGAACCGGGAACTCCGGGAAGAAATCTACCGTATGGTAAATTACTGGCTGGATAAGGGGCTGGGTGGATTTCGGATTGACGCAATCTGTAATATAAAAAAGCGGATGGAATACGGTTTTTTCCAGCCTGACGGGGAGGACGGCTTAAGGTATATAGGCGATTTTATCCTGAATCAGCCGGGAATTGAAGAATTTTTATACGAGCTGAACGAGCGGACTTTCCGCCCCCATAACAGCATGACGGTGGCGGAGGCGAACGTGCCCGAGGAGCTTTTGGAGCAGTTTATAGGGGAAAAGGGATTTTTTTCCATGGTATTTGATTTCAGCTATGCGGATATTGACGTGCCGGATACCGGAGAATGGTTCAGGCCGCGGCACTTTACGGTTTCCGAACTGCGGAAAAATATCTTTAACAGCCAGAAGATGGTTCAGGAAAAAGGATGGGGAGCGGTTTATCTGGAGAACCACGACCAGAACCGCTCCGTGAACAAATATCTTCCCAAAGAGGATATTCACTACTACAGCAAAACCATGCTGGGGAGTCTGTTCTTCTTTCTTAGGGGAACGCCTTTTATCTATCAGGGGCAGGAAATCGGGATGGAAAATATGACATTGGAGTCCATAGCGGATTATGACGACATCGCAACCCACGGGCAGTATGAGAGGGCGCTGAAAGCGGGTATCCGGGAAGAGGAGGCGTTTGCCATCGTGGCAAAAAGGAGCCGAGACAATAACAGGACGCCCATGCAGTGGGATGAAGGAAAAAATGCGGGATTCAGCGATGCCGAAAGCACGTGGATGAAGGTTAACCCGGACTATAAAAGAATCAGTGTGGCCCGGCAGGAAAAGGACGGGGAATCCGTGCTGAATTTTTACCGGAAACTGACCGGCTTAAGACGCGGGGGAAAATATGCGTCCGTTATGATTTACGGCGTATTTCTGCCTTACGAGGTGGAGGAGGCTTCCGTTATAGCCTGGCAGAGAATTGCGGACACGGAAAGGCTTCTGGTAATCCACAATTTCCAGAACAGGGAAGGCGTGGTGAAAATCCCGGAAGGATATGACGAGAAGGTGATTGGCAATTATAAATCGGAGTATTTTAATACCGGAAGCTATCGCCTTAAGCCGTATGAATGTATTGCATTATACAAAACGACAGAGTAATTCGGGCTTTCCGGTACTTTGCGGAGAAAGAATTGAGAGGTCAGAAGCAGCGAAGTGAAAGCGGTTTTTCACGGCGGATTGTTGGGGCATGGCAGAGGTCATGCCCCATAATTTTGTGGTATATGGAGCATGGGTGTGGTATGATGAAAAATAAGAGCAGCAAGTTAAATATATAAAAAGAGGAGGACATAGTATGTCTGAAATTTTCGATGAAACAAATATGCGGCAGTCTTTGGGGAAATATATACCTGAGGGGGAAACTCTGCTGGCGGGTATTCATGCTCTGGCGAAGGAATCAAGGGTGAGATGCGTTTTCGGAAAGTGTTATCGCACGGAAAACGGGCTTGTTCCGGACGAGGACGGAGGCAGCGTTGCACTGGAGAAGGCGAAATTTTCGACTTATGATATCTATTTTGGAATTACGCAGTCATCAATGGTAATTACGGAGTGCGAAAAGGGCAGTTATTTCTATGAATTTAACGACGAGCCGAATGTGCGGGGGATGGATATACAGGAGGTCGCGGCGGAAATTCTTTTTGAGGATATCGGAACATGCTTTCCTCTGGCAGATATTCAGAGCTGCCGTCTGGCCAAGGGCTGGATGGGTTCTGTGAAATGTTTCATTACAATGAAGAACGGAAGCAGTTTCAAACTGCTGTTTCCAAAACTTGGCGGCGTCGGAGGCGGTATGCCGAACCATGCGAAATACCGGGAGGCGATTATCGAACGGATGAGCGGAATCGGCGAATAGGATTTGCGCAGAACCGGAGGACAGGATTGGAACAGGATAATTCCCAGTATGCGTTTTGCAAAGGGAGTGGGAGAAGGAGGAATCGGAAAATGTGGACGTGTCCAAAATGCGGACGGACTTTTCAAAAGCAGAATCAGGGGCATTACTGTGGTAAGGCGCCGGAATCCATTGACGCTTATATCATGGCGCAGCCGGAACATGCGCAGCAATACCTCAAAGAAGTGAGAAACGCCATACGCGCGGCTCTGCCGGAAGCGGAAGAAAAGATTTCATGGAGTATGCCGACTTTCTGGAAGGGTCATAATATTATCCAGTTTGCCGGATTTAAGAATCATATCGGACTGTATCCGGGACCGGAAGCCGTGGCGCATTTCGGCGCAAAGCTGGAGGACTATAAGACCAGCAAGGGAACGATACAGTTTTTGTACAGCAAGCCGCTTCCGCTTCCTCTAATTGCGGAGATTGCCGTATGGTGCAATACCACGGGGAATCATCCGTAAAGGAATGTGCGGCGGAAGTGAGGATTGGCTAAAAGAAAGGCGGCAGCATGAGCAGCGACAAAGTATACCAGATGGATTTTGCAAAAGTATATAATCTCCTTGTGGACAAAGCCCGGAGAAAGGGGCGGACAAGGCAGGAGGTTGACGAGATTTTCAGGTGGCTTACCGGATACAGTCAGGAGGCGCTTGAAGAAATGCTTACAAAACCGACTGCCTACGGGGATTTTTTCAAAAATGCCCCGCAGCCCAACGAAAACAGGAAGCTGATTAAAGGGGTGGTCTGCGGCATAAGGGTGGAGAATATCGAGGAACCGCTCATGCGGGAAATACGGTATCTGGACAAGCTGGTGGATGAACTGGCAAAAGGGAAAGCAATGGATAAGATACTGCGACATTAAATATTATATGGAATGGCAGAGGAAGAAAAGCGTTTGGGAAATTAGAAATCCGAACGCTTTTTTCTTTGCAAAAATCTTTAGAGATTTTTTAGAGATTACTGCGCTACAATAAGCCCGAAATTGAAACAGTAAAAATTTTTGAGAGGAGATATTATTATGAAAATGAAAAAAGCAGCAGTAATAATCAGCATTGGCTGTATATTGAATGTACTGGCTGTGGGATGTAGTTCAGGAACTGTACCCGCTAAAGTGCAGGAGGCAGCGGCGGGCGAAGAGTTGCCGGAGGAATCAAATGACATGCAACAGGCGGAGAGTACCTGTGATGTGAACGAACCAAATGAAAATCATGAGGGAAAATGGCATGTTCTGGAGCCGGAGATAGCCGCTGCTCTTAATGCAGATTTTATGGGAAAGGTTCGGAAAATTACAGAGGATTCTTTTTTTATCGCTGAAACGAAAGTGAAAATTCTCGATGACGGTTCTCTGTCAACCAGTTCTCCCAGTTCCAGTACCGATATTCCTGATTCCCGGTTGATTCAGGTGGCTTTTGATGGAAATACACAGTTTTACGTCGGAACCTCTTATGGCGGTGAGGAAAGCTATGAAGCTGCAAAGTTTCAGGATTTGGAAGAACATATGCCTGTCAAAATGAAAGGAATGTTTGAGGATGATGTGTTTTATGCCACGGAAATATGGATATTAAATGTTTCCTGATTGAAATATAAGCGGCGCGTGGCGAAAATAGTCAGCAGCCAAAAAAAAAACGAATTGGGAGTCGTTAAAAAAAGATTGATAACTATGTCGTTTCAGAGTATGATTTGGGTCATATTGCAGGAGATATTATTTCATTGCGTGTGAGCATGGACTGGCAGGTAAGGGAAAGAGAGGATGACGAAGATATGGACAGGAATGTCAGATTGTACTTTGAAGACTTGAAGATTCAGGCTGTGTCTCTGGGAGATGAGGCAAGCATCCCGGATTTGATTGGGGAAACAATTTTGCAGAACAGGCTGGAGTGAGCAGTCTCGGAAACTCAATAGCGAATAGGCAGGGAAGGGTTGATTTTTAGAA
>CAMSTM010000232.1 GCA_947063675.1 uncultured Lachnospiraceae bacterium
GCGGAAAGAGAGGGTTGTGATTGACAAGCTGGCCAACGGGCTTATGAAGCTGTTACATATCGATACCAATAAGAGAACCGCCATGACGGAAACCGAGCTTCGGACCTATGTGGAGGTCAGCCATGAGGATGGCGTCATTGAGTCGGAAGAACGGGAAATGATTTACAACGTGTTTGATTTCGGCGACGCCGTTGCAAAGGATATCATGATTCCCAGAATCGACGTGGCGGCAATCAATGAGGATGCCGGCTATGAAGAGGTTATGGCGCTTTTTAAGGAATGTATGTATACCCGTATTCCTGTTTTCAGGGAAGACAAGGATAATATTATCGGTTTGATAAATATCAAGGATTTTATTCTGGTGGATGACAGGAGCCAGTTCAAAATCAGCGACATCATGCGTCAGGCTTACTATACCTATGAGTTCAAAAAGACGGCGGACCTGTTGGTGGAGATGCGTGAAAAGATGGTGAACGTCTCCTTCGTTTTAAACGAATATGGTGCGGCTGTAGGTATGATTACTTTAGAGGATTTGCTGGAGGAAATTGTGGGCGAAATCCGCGACGAGTATGACGAGGACGAGGAAGAACTGATACAGGAGGTCGGGGAGAGGACTTACCTGGTGGAGGGAAGCATGAAGCTTGGCGATATCAACGACGAGCTTGGCACGCTTCTTTCTTCCGAGGATTATGATTCCATCGGCGGGCTTTTAATAGAACATCTGGACAGGCTGCCGGAGGACGGTGAGACGATTGTAACCGAAGCGGGCATTACGCTGAAGGTTCAGGGAATCAGCCAGAACAGAATTGTCAAGGTTCTTATGACGCTTCCCGAAAAAGAGCCGGACGAGGCTGCCGGGGAGGAGTCTGACGAGTCTTCCAATTCAGAAGATGCAAAGGAGCACGAAAAAGAGTAAATCCTTTGTAAAAAACGCTTTTCCAAAGCAAATAATTATGTTATACTATAAAAATCCGGGAGCGGAGAAAGCGCCGCCGGTATGCGGACAGAAAAAGGAGATTTTATTATGAAGAGAATTAAAACACTGGCAACAAGAGATTTGAAAGAATCCATGAAAAAGGGCGGCTGCGGAGAATGTCAGACTTCCTGCCAGTCAGCCTGCAAGACTTCCTGCACAGTAGGAAATCAGAGCTGTGAAAAGGTAAAAGCGTAAGCGGACAGCCTGCCCGCAGCGTTTGTGCCTTATTGCAGCAAACGCTGCCGCGCTTTGCGAGTCAGCTCATTGTAAAAAGAATCAAGCAGCGGCGTCTGCCGCTGCTTATTGTGTGTGCGGGAGATGGAAGGTTCTTTTGACCGCGCCATAAAAGACAGGAAAAGGATAAGAAAAGTGATACATCAGTATAAAAACAACGGCTATAATATTGTCATGGATGTGAACAGCGGTTCTGTTCATGTTGTGGACGATGTGGTTTACGATGTGATTCCCCTGGTGGAGGAGGCCCTTGCGGCCGGATGCCCCGAAACAGAAATAAAAGACAGGGTATGCGGGCGATTGCAGGACAGAAATACTGACAACTACACGCCTGAGGATATAGCAGACGCCGTAGAGCAGGTAATGGAACTTCGGGAAGCGGGGATGTTGTATGCGCCCGACGTCTATGAAAACTATATTATTGATTTTAAAAAGCGGGAAACGGTGGTGAAGGCATTATGTCTCCATATTGCCCATGACTGTAACCTGGCCTGTAAATACTGTTTTGCGGAGGAAGGCGAGTACCACGGCAGACGGGCGCTTATGAGCCTGGAGGTAGGGAAAAAGGCGCTGGATTTTCTGGTGAAAAATTCCGGGAACAGGGTGAATCTGGAGGTGGATTTTTTCGGCGGAGAGCCTACCTTAAACTGGCAGGTGGTGAAGGATTTGGTGGCCTACGGCAGGAGCCTTGAGGAGCCTTTCCACAAGAAATTCCGCTTTACCCTTACCACCAACGGCGTACTTTTAAATGATGAAATTATGGAATTTGCCAATAAGGAAATGGCCAATATCGTCCTGAGCATCGACGGGCGGAAGGAAATCAACGACCTCATGCGCCCCTATAGAGGGGGACAGGGAAGCTATGATACCATTGTCCCGAAATTCCGTAAGGTGGCAGAGAGCCGGAACCAGACGAATTATTATGTGAGGGGAACTTTCACAAGAAACAATCTGGATTTTGCGGAGGATGTGCTTCATTTGGCGGATTTGGGCTTTGAGCAGATTTCCGTGGAGCCGGTGGTTGCGCCGCCGACTGCGGACTATGCCCTCCGGGAGGAGGATTTGCCAAAGCTTTTAGCGGAATATGACAGGCTTGCGGCAGAGCTTTTAAATAGAAGAAAGGAAGGAAAGGGCATCAATTTCTTCCATTTTATGATAGATTTGGAAGGCGGGCCGTGCGTTGCCAAGCGGCTTTCCGGGTGCGGCTCGGGAACGGAATATCTGGCGGTAACGCCCTGGGGGGATTTGTATCCCTGCCATCAGTTTGTGGGCGTGGAGGATTTCCTTATGGGGAATGTGGACGAGGGCATTACCCGGACAGATATAAGGGACGAGTTTAAAACCTGCAACGTATATGCCAAGGAAAAATGTAAGAGCTGTTTTGCAAAGTTTTACTGCAGCGGCGGGTGTGCCGCCAATTCCTACAATTTTCACGGGCACATCAACGACGCCTACGACCTTGGATGCGAATTACAGAAAAAGCGTATTGAGTGCGCAATTATGATAAAAGCGGCTTTGGCCGAATCAGAAGGAGAAGAAAGCAATGAAGAAGAGTAAAGCAATTGTAATTCTGCTGGTGTTTCTGCTGCTTCTTGGCGGTTTTGGGTATACCGCCGCAGTAGGAATAGGGGCGGACGGTTCCGGTTCAGCGGCCAGTATTAATCTGGGACTGGACCTGGAGGGCGGCGTCAGCATCACCTATCAGGTGGTGGGAGACGCGGAGCCTGACAGCGAGGATATGGCGGATACCATATACAAGCTGCAAAAGCGTGTGGAGAGCTACAGTAACGAAGCGGTGGTATATCAGGAGGGAAGCAACCGGATTAACATCGAGATTCCCGGCGTCTCAGATGCAGGCGCTATTCTGGAGGAGCTTGGAAAGCCCGGTTCCCTGTATTTTATTTCCCAGTATGACCCTGACGGGAATCCCAATTATCAGGCGCTGGGAACCGATGACGAGGGAGAGCTTGTCTATGCCCTGTATAAGGATATCGACCAGCTTATCGCCGACGGAAGCGTGGTTCTGGAGGGAACGGACGTAAAGGAAACTCAGGCCGGCTCCATGACCAACAGCATGCAGAACAGCGAGTTTGTAGTGCAGTTATCCATGACCGAGGAGGGAACGAAGAAGTTTGCCGACGCAACCACAAAGGCACTTCAAAACGGAGAATCCATCGGAATTTATTACGACGGCGAGATTATCAGCGCCCCTAATGTAAACTCGGCTATCACCGACGGACAGGCGCAGATTACGGGAAACTTTACCTACGAAAGAGCCCAGCAGCTTGCAACCACTATCCGTATCGGCGGACTTAAGCTGGAGCTGGAGGAGCTGCATTCCAAGATTGTAGGGGCGCAGCTTGGCGAGGAGGCGATTTCCACAAGTATCAAAGCGGCGGCGGTGGGCTTTGCCATTATTGTGATTTTTATGATTGCGGTATATCATCTCTCAGGCGTGGCGGCCAGTCTTGCCCTTGGGCTTTATGTGGAACTGATTGTGATTTTGCTGGATGCCTTTGAAATCACACTGACCCTTCCGGGAATTGCAGGTATTATCCTGTCTATCGGTATGGCAGTGGATGCCAATGTGATTATTTTCGCCCGTATCAGGGAGGAAATTGCAAAAGGTAAAACCGTAAAATCCGCGATAGATATCGGCTATAAGAAAGCAACTTCCGCCATTGTGGACGGCAATGTGACCACGCTGATTGCGGCGGCGGTACTTGGATTTTTGGGTTCAGGCACGATTAAGGGCTTTGCGGCTACGCTGGCTCTGGGTATTATCCTTTCCATGTTTACGGCTATGGTGATTACCAGACTGCTTATGAAAGCCTTCTTTGCAATGGGCTTACAGAGCGAAAAGCTTTACGGCAGGGCAAAGGAGCGGAAGGCGGTGGACTTTACCTCAAAGAGAAAGTTGTTCTTCGGGATATCCATTGCGGCGGTTCTGGCGGGCTTTGTGTTTATGGGAATCAACAAGTCTCAGATTGGCGGCGCTTTGAACTACAGCCTTGAGTTTGTGGGCGGTACTTCCACGAATATTACTTTTAATGAAGATATGCCTCTCGGGGATATCGATGCAAAGGTGGTTCCTCTCATTGAAAAAATCACAGGGGACGGCAATGTCCAGACCCAGAAGGTGGAGGGAACGGACGAGGTGATTTTCAAGACCCGTTCCTTAAATCTGGACGAGAGGGAAGAACTGAAAAACGTGATGGTGGACAATTTTGCAGTAGATGCGGAGAAGATTACCACGGAAACCATCAGCTCCACCATCAGCAGCGAGATGAAATCGGATGCGGTGATTGCCGTTGTGATTGCCACTATCTGTATGCTGCTTTATATCTGGCTGCGGTTTAAGGATATCCGTTTCGGCGCAAGCTCCGTTGTGGCGCTGATTCATGACGTACTGGTGGTTCTTGCCTTCTATGCGATTGTACGGGTATCCGTGGGAACCACATTTATCGCATGTATGCTGACCATCGTGGGTTATTCCATCAATGCAACCATTGTTATTTTTGAGCAGTATCTGGA
>CAMSTM010000233.1 GCA_947063675.1 uncultured Lachnospiraceae bacterium
CAGATCCTTAAACCCCGCCACCTGCTCACCGGTGCATATACTACAGCGGATGACGAGGCTTTTAAACACCTTCAGGACGCCCTGGATAATTCTAACGAACTGGTCAAACAGGAGATTTACTCCATGATGCTGGTTTCGGAGGCATCAGGGCATCATCTGATGGATTTGCTTTCGGAACTGCCTATAGAAATCCCTGAGGAAATTCAAAACATGGAGCTGCTGGAAGAAGACCTCCTTTTAAGCTCCAGGGAAATGACAGATAAGGCCCATGATATCGTTTTCGGCGCTTCCTATCAGGAAGCCAAGCTGAACATAGAAACAAGTGTTTCTTATTTTCTTACTCATATTTTGGACACACATAAAAGGCTGCAGACCGACAGTACTATGGATTTGAAAAAGGCTATGACGAGGCAGCAGGTTTTAATCAGCATTCTTTTTGTGGAAAATGTCCTCACGTTTATTATGATTATCCAGTTAATTGTAAAACCTCTGCAGATTTATGTAAGCAATATCAAGGATGAAAAAAAGCTGGAGATTATCGGCTCTTACGAGTTCAAATATCTGGCGCTTACCTATAACAGCATCTATGAGCTTAACACCGCCAACGAAGCGACTCTCCGTTATCAGGCGGAGCATGACCCCCTTACGGGTATTATCAACCGCGGCGCATTTGATAAATTAAAGCAGTTTTTCCAGATGAACCCCAAACCGCTGGCTTTCCTCATCATTGACGTGGATAAATTCAAATCCATTAATGACGGATACGGCCACGAAGTCGGCGATATGGTTCTTAAGAAGGTTGCCAGGCTGCTGGAAGAAAGCTTCCGTGCCACAGACTATCCCGCCAGAATCGGCGGTGATGAATTTGCAGTGATTATCACCGACGTTACCTCCGATTTAAGCAGACAGATTTACAATAAAATAGTTGTTTTAAATGAAACCCTGATGAACCCCGAAGACGGCCTTCCAAAAGTATCCTTAAGCGTCGGAGGCGCCTTTTCGGAAAATGGTTTTACCGAAGACCTTTACAAAAAGGCGGACTCGGCTCTTTATGATGTGAAAGAGCACGGACGCTGCGGCTGCCGTTTTTACGAAGGATTGGAGGAACAGTAAAGCATATTAAATGCCGTGACGGCTCTGCAGCGAGCCGGTCACGGCATTTTGCATTCTCACTCAAAGCTCCCTGAAAGATATGCCAGCACATCGTCCAGTTTCATCTCCCCGCCAAATAAATCCAGCGCACTCCCAATCGTGACGTCCACTCTCCCGCGCCCCAGTTCTTTCAGCTTTTTTAAATCGGAAAAATCATGGACTCCTCCCGCATAAGTAACCGGAATCCGTCCTGCCTTCCCAAGCATTTTCACCAGTTCTTCCTCAATGCCCTGAGCCTTTCCTTCCACGTCCACCGCATGAACCAGAAATTCGCCGCAGCTCTCCGAAAGCGCGTCAAGCGCCTCCTCCGTCAGCCTGACATCCGTATAATTCTGCCACCTGTCGGTTACAATATAATAATCATTTTCCCTTTTGCGGCAGCTTAAGTCCAGCACCAGACGCTCCTTTCCGACTGCTCTTTCCATTT
Source organism: uncultured Lachnospiraceae bacterium (assembly GCA_947063675.1). Taxonomy (GTDB): domain Bacteria; phylum Bacillota; class Clostridia; order Lachnospirales; family Lachnospiraceae; genus Suilimivivens. Next base: position 1,580 of record CAMSTM010000233.1, read on the forward strand.
CTTTCAGTCTGTCATAATGAAGCTTTCCGTCCTTAAATACATAGGAGGTGACAATCACGTGGGAAGCGCCCGCATTTAAAAAAATTTCCGCATTTTCAGGCGTGATTCCTCCCCCTGCCTGAAATCCTCCGGGATAAGCCCGAAGCGCCGAAAGAGCCTGCTGTCTGGTCTTTTCATAATAAGCGCTTGACGCCGGGTTCAGCAAAATAATATGCCCGCCCCGAAGTCCTTTATCCTTATATAAACGTGAAAAAAATGCGGCGTCCTTTTCGGCCACAAAATTTTCCCTGGCATTATCCTCCCTGTCGGTCAGGCTTCCGCCCACAATCTGTTTCACTTTTCCGTTATGAATGTCAATACATGGTCTGAATTTCATTTTTCCTCATTTCCACTGCGCTTTATGCGCATTATAAATTTTACGGTATATTTTTATCCATTCTGCACATAATAGCAACAGAACTGAAAATAATGCAGTTCTTATATAATAGAGGTGCGGCTTAAATAGACAGACTCATGTCTGTTTATTTAAACCAGAAAATGGAGGTCATTATGAAAAACGTAAGAAAGCTTATTACGGTATCTCTTGTCCTTGGAATGCTCTGCATTTTTACAGCCTGCGGAACTGATAAAAACAAGAATGAAAATGACATGGCGGGAAATACCAACACCACCGAAAACGGTACAACCAATAATAACGCCGGAACCGGCAACGGTACGGCAAACGGCACTGTCGGCAGTAATACGGACACAGATGCAGATGATATGGCAAACGGCGGCGTAAACGCTGACAATAACGATGCCGATATCACCGACGGCACCGCAGGAAACGATACCGATACGGCGGGCAATACGGCCGGAACAAACGGCGGCACTACAGGAAATACTACCGGCACAGGCAACACAACAGGCAGCACCGCTAATAACAATGCTAACGGTAATGTCAACAGCGCTACCACGGGAACCGCAAACGACGGGGATTCCATTTTGGATGACGCCGGCGACGCGGTAGGCAATGTTGTGGATGATATCGCCGACGGCGTATCCGATATCACGGACGACATGGTAGGCGACGGTGATAACAACAACAATAACACAACCGGAACCACTACTGCCAAAAATACCACAAGAAAGTAACCTGACTTTCCTGCACTTTGAAAAACTCTGTGTAAATAGAAATATTTGCACAGAGTTTTTTATACATAAAAAATCTGTATCCCGCAGCCTATCCAAAATCCATGCACGGAAAGTTATTTTTCAACAATGGTTCCGTCCCGGTAGGCCCGCAGAAGCCTTTCAAGCTGAATAATTCTGTCCTTTAAATCCGTTCCGCTGTCCGTGTCCGCCACCCGGATTCTTACCGGCGCAATTTCCACCGACGTAGAATCCGAAAAGATATCGGACTCCCTTGATATTGCAGCCTCCATGGATTCAAAGGGCTCGTGGGCAACCAGACGCATCCCGTGGGAATCGGATATCAGGGTATAGCCTGCAATCCCTGTTTTCCCCTGATATGCCTTGGAAAATCCCCCGTCTATGATAAGGAGCTTTCCGCCGCACTTGATGGGCGTCTCGCCCTTTTTCCGCTCCACAGGAACATGGCCGTTAATGATATGTGACTTCTCCGCGTCCAGTCCAAACTCCTCCAGAATCCTGTCCACCACCTCTTCCTTGTCAAGGAGAGAATAATAGTTATTTTTGGTTTCCTTCCCGACTTCCTTATCTTCCACAAAATAGCTCTCAAAGGTGGCCATTTTATCCTTGCCGAACACCGGCGAATTAGGGCCGGTCCAGATATACCAGATATAATCCTGCGCCCTTCTCATTCCCGCCGGGTCATTCTTGGAATAGTAACCCTTTCTGGCATAATTATCCAGAACGTCGTACAGCTCCCTTCCCCGATACTTTTTGCCGTCAATATTCACCGACTTGAAATTTCCGTCCTCGTCAAGAGGCATGCAGCCGTGATAAAGCAGATTGGAATTATGAACCTTATACAATCCCCCGTTGGTGTAAAGGAAACGCACGTGCCTCTGCAGCTTTTCACACTTTAAGAAAGCATGGCGCAGCCGCTGCATCATCTGCTCCTCGTCCGCCGTCAGGCTGTAGGGGTCGGCGGGATTTACAGTGGGAAAATCCGTATCCTTCATAGGATATTCCCGTCCGTTAATCGCAACCGTCTTTTTTTCAAAATCAATTTTATCAAGAAGAAGCCTGTCGTCCATCCCGAATTCAGGATGCCTCTTAATCACCTGTCCCTCCAGCTTCAGCTGCAAAATGGTGATTGCCTTGTGAATCTTCATATCCAGGCTCAAATCCTTGGTATTGTAATCCGTATTGTACCTCACCGCAAAGGCCGAGCAGTCAACGTCCTGATACTTGTCAAGGGCAAAGGTTGCAAGGGGAATCAGGTTAATCCCGTATCCGTCCTCCAGGGTGTCCAGATTACCGTATCTTGCCGCAATCCGAAGCACCGTGGCAATACAGGGCAGATGCCCGCATGCCGCGCCCATCCATACAATATCATGGTTCCCCCACTGAATGTCCACCGAATGGTAATGCACCAGCGTATCCATAACGACATGGGGGCCGGGTCCTCTGTCAAAAATATCTCCCACAATATGAAGATGGTCGATTACCAGCCTTTGAATCAGGTTGCTTAAGGTCTCGATGAATTCCGGTGCTCTCCCGATTCGGATAATCGTATGGATAATTTCGTTATAATAGCCTTCCTTGTCGGAAATATCAAACTTTTCCGTAATCAGTTCTTCAATGATATAGGAGAACTCCTTCGGCATTGCCTTCCGCACCTTGGAGCGGGTATACTTTGAGGCCACCCGCTTGGTAATCTGCACCAGCCTGTGGAGGGTAATCTTATACCAGTCCTCGATATTTTCCTCCTCACGCTCCACAATATCCAACTTTTCACGCGGATAATAAATCAGGGTCGCCAGAGATTTCTTATCCTTATTGCTTAAGGTATTGCCGAATTCCTCGTCAATCTTGCGCCTCACCGCGCCGGAGCCGTTTTTGAGCACGTGATTAAACTGCTCGTACTCCCCGTGGATATCCGTCATAAAATGCTCCGTGCCCTTGGGCAGGTTTAAAATCGCCTGTAAATTGATGATTTCCGTTGACGCGG
>CAMSTM010000234.1 GCA_947063675.1 uncultured Lachnospiraceae bacterium
GTGTTACAATGTAAATAACGCATTTTCCGAGCGGAAATAATAGTCAGAAGAGGTTCGTTATTGGCCAAATCAATGTGAGGGCCGTCGCCTTCTCCCGGTATATTCTGGTATCTGTCATAAAGTCCTGTCTCCTCATTATATAAAAAATACGGATTTGTGACAGGGTAGGCGGGAGACATATCGATTTTGGAGGCGGCTGCCGCGTCAGGGTACTGCTCTAAGGCGTTCGGAGCCGTTTCCGGCGCAAACAAATAATGTTCTTCGTCCGCATAATCTTCCCTGTACTCCAGGGGATAACCGTAGTGATTTGCGGCGCTTTCAATTCTGTCGGTGTCGGTAAACGCATTGTCGGTGGAATTTTTTGCGGAATCCCTGTAGCTTGCTTTCGGATAGCTGATGCAGTCAATGTTCTGGGTGTCGGCGCGCTCAACAAGGCTGTCCATATAAAAGGGACCTCCGTAATGAATAAAGATGGCATCCCATTCAAATGCCCAGTACATAAAATAGTCCCGGCCGCTCCGTATATTTCCCAGCTTATCAATGTCATTCCAGTCGTCATATATTGCCATCAGCCTTGTAAGGTCGTTTTCAACGCTGCATTCATAGAGAACGGAAGCCTTTGAAAGGCCGTAGTGGCTTGCAGTTTTTGAGTTGGGAACCAAAACCGCAATAGGACGGGTTTTGTCAACGGATTCGTCCACCCATTCATTGGTTATCCTGCTTCTGACCATACCATCTTCGGGGGGCATGTCCGTTTCTTCCGATTCTTTGACCGTAAGGCCGTCATCTTTCTGTATTTCCCCGGGCTGCATCTCCTGAACGGGCGAAGGCTCAGGCACGGCATCAGTTTCTCCCGTATCCTTTCCACAACCAAATAAAAAAAGGGATGAAGACAAGGCGGCAAGAAAGAGAACCTGTAATCTTTTCATCCTGTTTCCTCACTTTCTGTTTGCGCGGGCAAAGAGTAAACCTTGCGCGACTCATTGCCAACGCATACAGTATAACATATCGCGGGTCGTGAGTCATCAGAGAAAGTATTAAGAAAATATTACGATTAACGGCTTCCATGCAATTTATGTTATCAGGCTTGTCTAAATTGAGATTAAAGGGTAAAATAACTACGGAAGGTTTATAGCTGAAAAGTATTGTGATGAGGATACGATATGAAATTTTTAACGGAATTATTTGGCAACCGGATTTTTATTTCCGCCGCGCTGGGATGGTTTGTGGCCCAGGTGCTCAAAACTTTGATTCATATGTTTATCACAAAACAGTTTGTGATGGAAAGAATGGTGGGAAGCGGAGGGATGCCCAGCTCCCATTCGGCAACGGTCTGCGGACTGGCGACGGCTGTGGGGATGCGTTACGGCGGCGGAAGCTATGAATTTGCCATGGCGGCGATTCTCGCCATTGTGGTAATGCACGACGCTATGGGCGTGCGCATGGAAACGGGCAGGCAGGGAAGAGTTTTAAATGAAATGCTGGAAGTATTCACCAACATGGGTAAGCAAATCAGCGCGGAGGCGAGACTGAAGGAATTTGTGGGACATACTCCTCTGCAGGTGCTGATGGGCGCCATTTTGGGAATTATCATTGCGGTAATCGTAATGAGCGCATAAGAGTCTGCTGCGGGGTGCTGACCCGGCGGGCGGAAGGCAGTTTGCAATCGAAAGGAGAATAAAATGCAAAAAACAGCTTTAATTACAGGCGTTACAGGACAGGACGGCTCCTATCTGGCGGAATTTCTGCTGGAGAAGGGGTATGAGGTACACGGGCTGATAAGAAGGCACAGCATCAACAATACCGGCCGCATTGAGCATATTTTACAGTCGGATTACAATAAGGTGAAGTTTTTTCTTCACTTTGCGGATACCACCGATTCCAGCAACCTGATGCGGCTGATAGGCGAAATCCGTCCCACGGAGGTTTACAATCTGGCGGCCCAGTCCCACGTGGGGGTATCCTTCGAGGTGCCCGAATACACGGCGGACGCCACAGGGGTGAGTACCATAAAGCTCCTCGAGGCAATCCGGGTAAACGGCGGAAACTGCCGGTACTATCAGGCATCCACTTCCGAACTGTTCGGCGGGCTCCCCGAAACGGCGCCCCAGAGCGAGAAGACGCCCTTTTATCCCAAGAGCCCTTATGGAGCGGCAAAGCTTTATTCCTACTGGATAACCGTAAATTACCGTGAATCCTACAATATGTTTGCCTGCAACGGTATTTTGTTTAACCACGAATCTCCCAGAAGAGGAGAAAACTTCGTTACCCGTAAAATTACGCTGGCAATTGCAAACATAATTGCCGGGAATCAGGAAAAGCTTTCCCTGGGAAACATGAATGCCAAGCGAGACTGGGGCTTTGCCGGGGATTATGTTGAGGGAATGTGGATGATGCTGCAGCAGGACAAGGCAGACGATTATGTGCTTGCCACCAATGAGACCCATACGGTGAGAGAGTTTGTGGAAGCGGCGTTTAAGGAGCTGGGAATTACCGTTAAATGGGAAGGGCAGGGAATCCATGAAAAAGGATACGACGCTGAGACAGGAAAGCTTTTGGTAGACGTGAATCCTGAATTTTACCGTCCGGCGGAAGTGGAATTTCTCTGGGGAAATGCGGCGAAGGCGGAAAAAGCCCTTGGCTGGAAGAGAAAAGTAGACTTTAACGGACTGGTGGCTATGATGATGGACGCTGACATGAAGGCAATTGCCAAAATGAGCAGCAGCGAATACAGAAACAGCAGGAAAAACGGGGAAGCATAAATTACGAATGCGGACACTTTGACTTTGGCAGAGCAGACCTGCCGGACTGACTGCAGGCCTGCCGGGATGAGGATGGGCAGATGCTCTCTGTTTTGTTGATTTGGATGTACATGCTTTTTACCTGCTATGTGGCGGGCTTTGCGTGTATCAGAATGATTTTTGGAAAGGAAAATTTTCGATGTAAAAGGGAAACCGGCTATCTGTACGCCGGCGTAGGAGTTGTGACGGTTTACGCCCAGTTTTTCAGCATTTTCGGAAAGGTAGGGCTTATGGCAAACCTTCTGCTGCTTCTCGGCTGCGGCGTGTGCATCGTTTTCTTGCGAAAGGAAATGGCGGAAAATTTTCATGCGCTCAGACTGACGGTAACGCCGGTGAAGGCAGCCGTGGCCGCGCTTCTTTTCCTTTTATTTGCCTATGGCACGTCCATGGGAATTATTCATTATGATACGGGGCTTTATCATGCCCAGAGCATTCGGTGGATTGAGGAATTCGGGGTGGTGCCGGGGCTTGGCAATTTGCACAGCCGGCTGGCCTATAACAGCGCGGCCTTTTGCCTGTCGGCTCTTTACAGCATGGCGTTTCTGGGGGGGCAGTCCTACCACTGCTGCGCGGGCTTTCTCGCCTTTCTCCTTGCGCTGGTCTGCGGAGAGGCGTTTTTTGCGCGGACAGTGGGACAGGCGGGAGTGTCTGCACTCACAGCCGGCGAATGCCGCGTTCGGCGGGCAGGGCGCATGGCAACACAGACATTATCAGGGAAAAAGGGGGTGCGCAGAAGACCCCGGCTATCGGATTTTGCAAGAATCATCAGCGTTTACTATCTGCTTAACCTGTTTGATGAGATGATATCGCCGGCCTCCGACTATTTTATGGTGCTTCTGGCGCTTTATATTATTATCCGGTGGCTGGAGCTTCTGGAGGATGAGGAAAGCTCTTATCTGCCCTACGCCATGCTGTGCGTACTTTGCGTTGTAGTCATGACGGTGAAGCTCTCCGGCGCGCTGATACTTCTTCTGACCTTAAAACCGGCGGTGATGATGCTCCGGACAAAAGGAAGCGGGAAGGACATTGCAAAATTTCTCGGAGCGGGAATTCTTACGGCAGCGCCTTTCCTGATTCGGAACGTGATTCTGTCAGGCTGGCTGGTATATCCCTTTACATTCATAGATTTGTTTTCCTTTGATTTTAAAATACCCAAAGGCGCCGCCGATTATGACGCCCATGAAATACAGGTGTGGGGACGCGGCTACAGCGATGTGAGCCGGTACGGCGAACCGGTGGCAAGCTGGCTGCCTGACTGGATAAGGAAGCTGGGCGGAACCGATAAAACTTTTTTGGTACTTGCCTTAAGCGGACTGCTCTTGCTGGCGTTGTTTGCCTTTTATGCTCTGGTGAAAAGAAAAAGGGATATGCTGGATTTCCTCCATATTGCGGGAACTCTGGCAGCCTGCTTTTTGTTCTGGCTGCTTACTGCTCCGCTGATTCGGTACGGCTGTGTGTTTCTGTGGATTTTCCCTGTTCTGGTATGGGGATATTTGTATCTGCGCATCAGCCCGCATCTGGACAGATTCAGAATATATTATATTGCTCTTATTCTCATCGGGGCCTATAAGCTGTGGGCTTTCGGCCTGGAAACGGGAAAGGAGCTGACGGCGGAATATCTGGTGAAACAGAAGGATTATGAAAATTTTGAAACAGTTCCCTACGAGCTGCACGGCTACACCTTTTACTATCCCGTCCGGGGCGACAGGACAGGCTACAGGGATTTTCCGGCGTCGCCTGTAAAAGCCTCCTCAGACGAGGGGGAGGATATTTTCAGGGGGAATACGATAGAGGAAGAGCCTGACGAGGATGAATTTGATATGGATATGGACATGGAATATGAGC
>CAMSTM010000235.1 GCA_947063675.1 uncultured Lachnospiraceae bacterium
AAGGAAGCGCATAGGTATGTCCGTCAAGGCTCAACTCGTCAACCAGACCTGCATAAGCGTCCTTGTTGAACTCTGCATCGTTTGCAAGCAGGTCATCGATTGCATAAACATGACCCTGATTAACCAGTGCTGCAAGCTTGGGGGTTCCTTTCATAAATACAACGTCGAAATCCTGCTTGCCGCCTAACTGTGTAGTTACAACGTCCTCATACTCGTCTGCTGTAAACTCTACAACGTCAATCGAGATATTCGGATACTGTGCCTGGAAAGCGTCAAAAATTGTCTTGTAATACTCTGTGTTGGAATAATCCCACAGCGCTACCTTGATGGTAACGTCTTCTGATGTTGCCTCTGCAACCTCTGCCTGCTGAGGCTCAGCCGGAGCTGTGTCCTCTGCCGGCGCATCGCTCTCCGCTCCTGTGTCGTTTCCTGTGGAAGCGTCAGAACCGCCGCCGCATCCGGCAAGCAGTCCGATTGTCATAACTGCTGCCATCATTGCTGCTACTAACTTCTTTTTCATTTTTCCTTCCTCTCTTTCTCACTTGAAATAGTTTATAATATTAAATTTTTAATATTACCATATGAATAGTTCCTGCCCTGTCAGTTTCAAAAGGGCTTCCATGAAATAATAATCACCGTAAATGATGGCAAACTCATGCTCATCGCTGTGATATTCCGCCGTACACTTTTCAAGCAGATTGTCAATGCCATTGTCCCAGTTGCAGCGCTTCTCATCCAGAGCCTTCAAAAGTTTCAAAGCCGCGTTCAGGTAAATATCGCCATCCCTTCCCGTTACATGCTTTGAAAGCTCAATCAGACCGCAGGCCGCGATTGCCGCCGCTGTGGAATCCTCCCACGTACACTCCGCGGGCTGCCGGAAGTCCACCGGAATCAGGCCGCTTTCCGGCGTGTTGGAAATAAAGTAATGTGCAATCCTTCTGGAAGTATTTAAATATTTCTCATCCTTTGTGTGAATATAGCTGAGCATGAAGCCATATAAGCCCCAGCCCTGCCCCCTGGTCCAGGACGAGCCTACCTTAAAGCCCTGTCCTCCGTAGGTTCTTATCATTTCCCCGCTGAAAGGGTCGAACTCCACAATATGGTTCACCGAACCGTCGTCCCTCACAAAGCATATCTGCGCTGTGTCCGCATGCGCCACCGCAATCTGCTTAAAACGGGGGTCTTTCGTCACTTCGCTGGCCCAGTACAAAAGGGGAAGGTTCATCATGCAGTCGATAATCGCCCAGCCTCTGTGGTCAACGCCGCCCCAGTCGTTCCATGCCCGGATAAACCGTCCCGCCAGATTAAAGCGTCCCGCTAAGTTGTTCGCCGCAATAACCGCCCGATTATAGGAACTTTCGTTTTTGGAAACCCGGTAATTCGCCACCGCAGTAGGCAGCCACTTATTAGAAATTTCTGTTAATTAACTTTTATATTATTAGTTGAATTAGCATGTTAAAAATTGTGCGTTTTGTATAATATCAAATTTTATATCTGTAATTTCTAACAAAATCTCATTGAAATGCGACCAAAGCAATTCTTTATACTTTTATGCATGAATATTCGCATTCTTGTATACAATTATATTATGGGTGGGCGCAAATAACGGACGGCGCGCTTCACAAACTATCCTTAAAATGATAAAAACAGCACCGGGCAAAAAACGCCCGGCGCTGCATCTCCATAAACATATTTTCTTTTACTTACAAACCACTCTTCCGTACACCTCTATCTGGCTGAGCGCAGGAAACGGCGACGGGTCGTCGGCCTTAATCAGATTGCTCAGCTTTACCCAGGTAACATTCTTCTTTTCCATCGGAAGCACATGAGGGAGGCTGCTCTTTTCAAGCTCCCAGTCTATACTGGTTCCGTCGGAAAAGGTAAGGGTCACCTGCCGCCACCAGTTGTCGTGAGGAAAATCAGCGCGGGTGTAAAGCACCACCTTATCCGCTTCCACCTCCCGCCCGAAGTCCACCGTCATTTCCGCGTCGTCCCGCCTGTTGATTCCCCATGATTCATAGGGCCATTCCCCGTGGGAACGGTTTTCGCATACACCGTCAATGGCATTGCGGGCGGCAAACACTGCCTCTCCCCTTGTCTCCACATTGGCAAAAGCATGAGGATAACAGTGGGTATCGCCGTGCTGGTCGTTCACGTTTAATGCAAGGTTTCTGTACGCGGAAACCTCATCTTCCCTGGCGACCCTCGCATATAAATAGTGCCTGTTCCCCGAAAACGCTTTCGGCGAATAACTGATTCTTTTTTCACCGAAAGGAATTTTGTAGTACACATTATCCGTAATAAAGCAGAACGCCGGCCCCATGGCATCGTCCGCCTGCCACTTTATATGAATATTCTTCTCGGAGGACTCCAGTGCAATCATATCTCCCTCCTGATATTCCGCCGTGCACACAAGACTGACATAGTCTTCCCCCTGGCTGACGTAGATTGTTTTCCCTTCCCTGCTTAAAACCTTAAGTGATAAAGTAGCCATTATTATACCCTTTTAACCTTTCTCTTTTTATATTTGGGGCTTCCATGATATAAAGTAATCTTATTACCCATTCTCACCCTCGTTTTGGTTATAATTATACTAGCTGCCCTTCCTGTTTTCCATAACTATTTCCAATATATATAAGCGTTCTATATTCCCGCCTTGTCTGCAAAGTCATTCCGTTTTTCCATAATTTCATTCTGCTTTTCCCCCGGCAGGCTTCTGAAGATATCTACGTACGACATCTCTTCCATCGGCGTGTCTCTTGCCAGTATGAGGAGCTGCGTTTCCATCCATTCCTCCCACAAGTCGTCAAACAGGCTCTGGCTGTCCACAAAAGTGGTTATCTCATCAAAGCCAAACGGAATCCTGTAGGACTGTAATTTCACAAACCCGTATCTTCCGGCGTTTAAAACCAGTAAATCCTCGTTTTCATATAACTCCGCATACGCTTCCATAACCCTCTGGCATTTTTCCCGTTCTTTATCCGTAATATAAACTTGTTTTTCCATACACGTCTCTCTTATCGTATAATTTCTTATTCGTAGGCTACTATCTTTAGTTAATTATAATTGATTTTCCTTCAACAAAAAAGATATAATATGAATATCATATAGAAGGAGGCTATATTCTGTTGATGGAAAGGGGTACTATTGAAATTCATCTAAAGGAATTACTTGAAAAAACAGACCTGAGTAAAAACAAATTCTGCCAGAGAGCAGAACTGCAGCGTTCACAACTAAACGGTTATCTTAACAATACCATTACCCGGCTGGATATTGATGTATTAATAAGAATATGTGATACATTGGACTGTTCTATTTCCGACTTACTTGAATATAAACCAAACCAAAAGGAGCTGTGACAGGCTCCTTTTCTACTGTAAATTACCCCTACATCATCCGCCCTGCAAGCACCACGCTGGCCACGATTCCCGCAAAGGTTGAAAGAAGGGCTCCCGTCAGCGTGTACCTGGTTTTCGTTACCTTTGCCGCCAGGAAATAGACGCTCATCGTATAAAAAATCGTCTCCGTACAGCTCATCATAATAGATGTAATCAATCCAATCATGGAATCCGTGCCATAATTTTTAAAGATATCCAGAACCAAGCCTGTGGCCGCCGATGATGAGAACATTTTAATAAATGCAAGGGGAACCAGCTCCGCCGGAAAACCCGCCCTTTCGCTTACCGGCCTTACCAGATTTCCCAGAAAATCCAGAAAACCGGAAGCTCTCAGCACCCCCACGGCAGTCATCAACGCCACAAGAGTAGGCATTATCCCGACTACCGTCTTTAATCCGTCTTTCGCTCCTTTTACAAATTCCTCGTAAACATTCGTTTTGTTGAGCACCCCGTAGGCGACAATATAGAAAACCAGCACCGGTATAATTATGTTGGAAATATTGGATAAAACGGAAGCCATACACTGTAACCCGCTTTTTCTGCGTTTTTACAATATATGGCTGAATGATTCTATATATTCACGCTGTCGGCAATCCCGCAGCCGCCGCCAAATGTATCAGATGAAGCAGCGTACCCGCCATATCTTCGCGTTCCCGGTAAGGGCGTCCCTTTCCCCATAATCAAAAAGTACAAATTCCGGCGCCTCCATGCGAACCCCAGGCCCGCAATTTTCCATCTCCCACACCGGGTAAAAGAACGTCTCCATGTGGGTCATCTTCATCGTCTGCCTTGCATGGTACTGCCTGTAAGATGTCAAAAACTCAGGCTCCTCCTCCTCTTTCCGGTAAAATTCCCATATTTCATCTCTCCACGGCGACAAATCCCTTCCAAATTCGGGACGGCTCTTTGCATTTTCCCTCAAATAATAGTCAAAGGTAAGAAGCTCCCTGTAAAGCTCCTCCTCTTCCGGCATCCGTTCCTTTATAAATTCCAAAAGTACCTGATACCGGCGGCTCCTTGCCGGCGAATTGACGAAATACCCCTTTTCCTCATAATACACAGCCAACGCTTCGTATAATTCAAAGGCTCCCGGAAACCCTTTTTCCAGAACCGCCAGCGTATGGGTAAACTGACTGGAGTTATAGTAAACCTCCACCATCTCCTCCACCTGCTTAAGCTTCAAAATCTCGCGATAGGAAATCCATTTTGTGTAAAGCACCTCGTAGGGC
>CAMSTM010000236.1 GCA_947063675.1 uncultured Lachnospiraceae bacterium
ATCTTATATTTAGGTGTCTTGCGTTTGCCAGAATCACCACGTTTCTTATTACATAGATACCATAGAGCTGGCGGCTCCTCTTTGCGATATCGGAAATATCGGAATCCCCGGGGAGATTTTATCAAAAGAGGGGGATTTGACAAAGGAAGAGGCGGCTGCGGCCAGAAACCATACAAACATAGGGGCAAAGCTGCTCAAGGACCTTCACGGCAGCAGCGATTATAACGATTTTATCAGAATATCCATGGATATTGCGCATTACCACCATGAAAACTGGGACGGAAGCGGATATCCGGAAGGACTTAAGGGAGAAGAAATTCCGCTTGCAGCGCAGATTGTCCATGTGATGAGCAGGTTTTGCGCATTGACAGGAAGGGAGAAGCAAAGCACGGGAGAGGCTCTTGCCATAATGCGGCAGGAGGCGGGCAAAAGCTTCGACCCTGATATTTTTGAGGTATGCTGTAGGATATCGCGTCAGTTATTATAGTAAAATACATTTTTTCAGTGAAGGGGGATGAGAATTTTGATAACTGATGAGGAATTTAGAAGAATATCAACTTACATGAAGCAGAATTACGGCATTGACCTGACGCAGAAAAAGGTGATTGTCAACGGACGGCTGCAAAAGCACATGAAAACAGGCGGCTGGAAAACGGTAAGCGAGTTTATGGACGCCGTGGAGAGGGACCGTTCGGGCGTTGAGGAAAAAATGCTGGTGAATCTGCTGACCACGAACCACACGTATTTTATGCGGGAGTTCGAGCATTTTAATTATTTTAAAAGCACGGTGCTTCCCTGGCTGAGAATGAAGGAAAACGCCAAAAAGGAGCTGCGTATCTGGTGCGGCGCCGCTTCCACAGGAGAAGAGCCATATATGATTGCTATGGTTCTTGCAGATTTCTTCGGAATAGAATATAATAAGTGGGACACCAAAATACTGGCCACGGATATTTCCACCAAGGTGCTCCGCCAGGCCATGGCCGGAGTCTACGCCGCGGAACAGCTTCAGAAGGTTCCCGAGGCCTGGAAAAAGAAGTTTTTCAAGGAGGTTGCGGGCGGAAGCCAGTATCAGGTGCGGCAGGAACTGAAGGACGAGGTGATTTACCGCCAGTTTAATCTGATGGACCCTTTCCCTTTCAGGAAAAAAATGCATACTATATTTTTGCGCAATGTTATGATATATTTTGATGAGAAGACAAAAGCAGGGCTGGTGCAGAAGGTGTACGATGCGCTGGAACCCGGCGGTTATCTGTTTATCGGGACGACGGAAACTTTAGACAGAAGCAATACGCCGTTCCAGATTATCCAGCCGTCGATATTCAGAAAGAGCGAAAGGTAGGGGGAGGTATGAATCCAATCAGGGTTTTGGTAGTGGATGATTCGGCTGTTTTCAGAGGGCTGCTTATCCAGAATTTGCGCAAGGACCCCTCCATACAGATAGTGGGGGAGGCGAAGGACCCTTTCGAGGCAAGAGATAAGATTATAGAATGTAAGCCGGATGTCATGACGCTTGATGTGGAGCTTCCGCGGATGAACGGGATTGAGTTCTTACGTAAGCTGATGCCTCAGTACCCGCTTCGGGTTGTGGTAATCAGTTCCCTCAGCGACAAGGTGTTCGACGCCATGCATGCGGGAGCCGTGGACTTCGTGGCGAAGCCGGCGATTACCAGTCCGGCGCAGTATCAGGACTGGGTGAAAAACGAACTTCTGGTAAAAATCAAGATTGCGGCGGCGGCGCAGCTTGGCAATGTCAGGATGAAATCCCTGCCTCAGCAGGAGCATCGTCTTTCCGTGCAGGATAAAAACCTGATTGTTGCAATCGGCGCGTCCACAGGAGGCACGGAAGCGATTCTGGAGGTGGTGAAAGGGTACGGCACGGATATCCCCGGAATCGTGGTGGTACAGCACATGCCGCCGGGCTTTACTTCAATGTACGCAAAGCGTGTGAACGATATCTGCCGCGTGCAGGTAAAGGAGGCCGAGACCGGAGACAGAGTGCTGCCGGGACATATGCTGATAGCGCCGGGCGGAGACAGGCACATGCGGCTGGTAAAGGTAAACGGGAATTATCAGGTGGAGTGTAAGCAGGGACCGAGGGTAAACGGGCATTGTCCTTCCGTGGAAGTGCTGTTTGACTCCGTTGCAAAGGTGGCGGGCGCCAATGCCGTGGGAATCATTTTAACCGGCATGGGAGGCGACGGCGCCAAGGGGCTTCTTGCAATGAGAAAGGCCGGGGCAAGGACAATCGGACAGGACGAATCCACCTGTGTGGTTTACGGAATGCCCAAGGTCGCCTACGATATAGGAGCAGTTGAGTTTCAGGAGAAGCTTTCGGATATTCCGGGCAGAACCTATGCTTTACTAAATAAAATGCGAAAATAAACAAAGGAGAGACGACATGAAAATTCTATTGGCAGAAGACGATTTTGCAACAAGAAAATTTATGGTAAACTTTCTGTCAAAGTATGGTGAGTGCGATGTGACCGTGGACGGAATGGAAGCGGTGGACGCATTCATGATGGCTTTGGAGGACGGGGAGCCTTACGACCTGATTTGTCTTGATATTATGATGCCGGTTATGGATGGATATCAGGCTCTGGTGGGTATCCGAAACCTTGAAAAGGAAAGAAATATCCCCAAAGAGCAGGCGGTGAAGGTGATTATGACCACGGCGCTTAACGACGAAAGCAATGTAAAAATGGCTTTCGAGCTGGGCTGCACCGTATATTCCGGCAAGCCTATCGACCAGGCAAGGTTTGAGGCGGCTATGAAGAAGCTGGGACT
Source organism: uncultured Lachnospiraceae bacterium (assembly GCA_947063675.1). Lineage (GTDB taxonomy): Bacteria > Bacillota > Clostridia > Lachnospirales > Lachnospiraceae > Suilimivivens. The sequence continues at coordinate 2,785 of CAMSTM010000236.1, forward strand.
GATATAAAAATAATTGTAAAAATTTACAGGAAAGGAGAAATATATGGCTGAAGAATTTAGCACAGACGGCATGCTTGATATTTATCTATTTGAAAACGAGCAGTTGCTTGAGCAGCTTCAGGAAAGAGTTCTGGAACAGAAGGATGCGGAATGCTTTGACGAAGACAGCATAAATGAAATATTCAGAACCATGCATACCATCAAAGGTTCTTCCGGTATCATGATGTTTGACAATATAACGGCTGTGTCGCATAAGCTGGAGGATGTTTTCTATTATCTGAGGGAATCCCATCCCGATAATGTTCCTCATCTGCAGCTGGTGGAGCATGTGCTGGAGGTGGAGGACTTTATTTCCGGCGAACTGGAAAAAATCCGTAACGGCGACCCGGCGGACGGAGACGCCACACAGCTTGTGGCTGACTTGGAAAAATTTTTGAATATGCTCAAGAACGGAGGGACTGCCGCAGGGCAGGAGCCGCCCCCGGAAAATGTGCACGAGGAGCCCAAGCATTTTTACATTGCGCCGGTGGCTACCAATGACAGTCGGTTTTATAAGATTTATCTTACCTTTTATCCGACTACGGAAATGGCCAATGTTCATGCCTACAAAACCGTGTATGCACTGAAAGAAATTGCGGAGGATTTGCTTTACTCCCCGGAGGACATTATTTCCGATGAGAACAGCTCGGAGAAGATACTGAAAGAAGGTTTCCGTATTCTCCTGCAGGCACAGTGCACGGAAGAAGAAATCCGCCAGATTATCGGCGTTGGATATGACATCAAGGAAGTGGATGTCTATGAGTGTAAAGCGGAGGAATTCCTCCAGGGCTTTGATTTCGGCGAGGAGGATGCGGAAGCAGCTCCGGTGATTGATTTAAATGCCAGTGTGGAAGAAATAGAGAGCAAGGCCGAGACGGCCTCCGGCGAGGAAAAGAAAGAGGAAGCGCCGGCAAAACCCAAGATGGCGCCGGGCGATTTCGTCATTAAGTCCAAGGAGCCGGGCAAGAGAAAGACCCTGGCAAAGGATAAGAAATCCGATAAGGCTTCCTTTATCAGCGTAAATGTCAGCAAGATGGACCAGTTGATGGAGCTGATTGGAGAGCTGGTTATCTCCGAGTCGGTAGTGCTGCAGAGTCCCGATTTAAATGTGCCGGGGCTGTATCTGGATAATTTCCACAAGGCGGCGGCACAGCTTTCCAAGGTTTCCACAGACCTGCAGGACGTGATTATGTCCATGCGTATGGTGCCCCTTACGAATACTTTCCAGAAGATGAACCGTATTGTGTTTGATACCTCCAGAAAGCTTGGAAAAGAGATTGAGTTTGTGATGGTAGGCGACCAGACCGAGGTGGATAAGAATATCATCGAGCATATTTCCGACCCGCTGATGCATATCGTGAGAAATTCCGTTGACCACGGAATTGAATCGAAGGAAGAACGTTTGGAGAGCGGCAAGCCTGAAAAGGGTAAGGTTACCTTATCCGCCAAGACAGAGGCAGGAAAGGTATGGATTAGCGTTTCGGACGACGGCGCCGGGCTTGACAGGGAAAAAATTATTGCAAAGGCGAGAAAACAGGGGCTTTTGGATGATACAAAGCCGGATTCCGCTTATTCCGATAAGGAAGTGTACCAGTTTATCACCCTTCCGGGCTTTTCCACCAATGAGCAGGTTACTGAAATTTCGGGAAGAGGCGTCGGGATGGACGTGGTTATCCAGAATATCCAGGCTATCGGCGGCACGCTGGAAATTGAAAGCACCGCGGGCCTTGGCAGTACCATGAGCCTTAAGATTCCAAGACCGCAGGCGGCGGGGAGGAGCCGGAGGATAGATCG
>CAMSTM010000237.1 GCA_947063675.1 uncultured Lachnospiraceae bacterium
GTGAAATTTATTATTACAAGGAGGAAGGATAACAGTATCTTAATAGTAGGGATGTGATAAATTATGAAAATTGAAAAAGTTAATGACCATCAGATTCGCTGTACCCTTACCCGGGAGGATTTGGCCGACAGGGAATTAAAGCTCAGCGAACTTGCTTACGGTACCGAAAAGGCAAAAGATTTATTCCGTGATATGATGCAGCAGGCATCCTTTGAATTTGGATTTGAAGCGGAAGATATTCCATTAATGATAGAAGCAATTCCTCTGAATTCAGAGTGTATTGTCCTGATTATTACCAAAGTGGAGGACCCGGACGAACTTGACACACGCTTTTCAAAGTTTGCTCCTTCCGTCCACTCGGACAGCAGCGCCTTAGACGAGGTTCTCGATACCATCGCGGAAGGCGCCGATGACGTTCTGGATTTGTTCCGCAAAATCCAGAACGGAAAGACCGGAGGCGCCGCCACCACCCAGACAGGCGCTCCGACGTCCGACAGTAACGCCGAGCTCGAAAACGCCAAACGTTCTTTCAAGGATGCTCTCCAGAAAAAGCTGTCCGACGCGGCGGCCACGATGGACCTCACCAGGCTTTATTCCTTTGCCAGCTTAAGGGAGGTAATCGCTTCGGCTCACGTACTTTCAAACTTTTATGACGGCGTCAATTCTTTATATAAGCAGGAGGATGGTTCCTATATTCTGGTTCTGTCCAAAAGCGGACACACACCCATTGAGTTTAACAAGGTGTGCAACATTCTCTCCGAATACGGCAGTTCCGTTAAATCTGTTCCGTCTTCCGATGCCTATCTGGAAGAACACTTCGAGCCGTTGATTAAAAATACGGCGTTGCAGTCATTATCCTGCGTTTAGCCGGCAAACCGGCCGGATACCCTGCGGTATCCGGCTTTTTATTACAGAGAGCCTTTTTATAAAGCGCTGTCGCACTATTTGCTTAATATTATCCAATATTTAGTAAATAGTGCCCAGTTCTTTTTTTTACGCAAAAATGCTTGGTTTTTGTCGGAACCTTTGATAAAATGAGGTGCTGATTAATTCGAAAGGAGTTCAATTATGAAAAATTCAAAACGCATACTGCGCGCCCTGCGTATCGACGCGGCGGTTTTATCGCTTTGCTTTCTGCTTATGCCGGCCATTGCATTTGCGGCGGAAGAAGCGGCGCCTGAGCTGCCTTCCATGTATGCAACCTTCTGGGCTCTTGTCCCCCCTGTAGTTGCAATTGTGCTGGCTCTTATCACAAAAGAGGTCTACAGCTCGCTCTTTGTAGGAATTCTGGTCGGCGGCCTGTTCGTCTCCGACTTTTCCTTTGAAGGCACCATCACACACATATTTAACAACGGCTTTGCCGCCGTACTTTCTGACAGCTACAACGTCGGCATCCTGATATTCCTTGTGGTTCTCGGCGCTATGGTAAGCCTGATGAACCGTGCCGGCGGTTCCGCCGCGTTTGGTCATTTTGCCAAAGAAAAAATCAAAAGCCGCGCGGGAGCCCAGCTTGCAACCGTAGCCCTGGGCGTACTTATTTTCATAGACGATTATTTCAACTGCCTGACCGTGGGCAGCGTCATGAAGCCCGTAACCGATGAGCATAAGATTTCCCGGGCGAAGCTTGCCTACCTGATTGACGCCACGGCTGCGCCTGTCTGCATCATTGCCCCCATTTCCTCATGGGCCGCCGCAGTATCCGGCTTTGTGGAAGGGGAGGATGGATTTTCCATTTTTATCAGGGCGATTCCCTATAACTATTACGCACTTTTAACGATTGTAATGATGATAGCCATTATCCTGCTTAATATCAATTACGGCCCCATGCGCACCCATGAAGCCAACGCGTTAAAGGGAGATTTGTTCACCTCAGGCAAGGCAGCAGCCTCCAATGAGAAAATTCCCGTAAACTCAAAGGGTAAAGTGATTGATTTGGTCATTCCCATCATCACCCTGATTGTCTGCTGTGTAATCGGAATGATTTACACCGGCGGTTTCTTTGAGGGCGAGGGCTTTGTAGCGGCCTTTTCCAACTCGGACGCTTCCGTCGGACTTGCCCTTGGAAGCATCTGCGCAATGCTGATTACAATTATTATTTATTTAATAAGAAGGGTGCTCTCCTTTAAAGAATGTATGGAATGTCTGCCTGACGGATTCAAGGCCATGGTTCCGGCCATTTTAATTCTGACCTTTGCATGGACCTTAAAGGCGATGACAGACAGCTTAGGCGCCGCCAAATTCGTTGCCGCCGCCATGGAACAGAGCGCCGGGGCTCTCATGAACTTCCTGCCCGCCATCATCTTCCTCGTAGGCTGCTTTCTTGCTTTTTCAACTGGAACCTCATGGGGCACCTTTGGCATCCTGATTCCCATTGTGGTTGCGGTGTTTGCAAACTCCAACCCGCAGCTTATGATTATTTCCATTTCCGCCTGTATGGCCGGCGCCGTCTGCGGAGACCACTGTTCTCCCATTTCGGACACCACCATTATGGCCAGCGCGGGTGCACAGTGCGACCATGTAAACCATGTTTCCACCCAGCTTCCCTACGCGCTGACGGCAGCCGCCGTTTCTTTCCTCACCTATCTGGTGGCCGGCTTTGCACAAAATCCGTGGGTTCCGCTTCCGGTGGGAATCCTGCTGCTTTTACTCTGCCTGATTTTAATTAAAAACTTCGGCAATACAAAGGAAGAGTAAAAACGCCTCTGTAATAAACTTCAAAGGGATGCCGCATGAAAACATAATTTCATACGGCATCCCTTAAATCATTAACAGCATAAAGGCAGCACACTTCGCAAACTGCCTGCCGTTGCTCTACAGCGCCTCGATTTTGCTCATCAAATCATTGATATCCATACCATGCACCATGGCTGCCTCCTCAAGGCTTTCCGCCTGTGCGGACGGGCATCCCAGACAGTGCATTCCCGCTTCCATAAGAACGGGAGCCACGTCAGGATTTGTTCTCAAAATTTCACCGATTGTCATTTCTTTTGTAATTGCTGCCATATAATATAACCTCCTTCACCTCGTTAAGCATTCGTTTTCCGCCGGCTGAACGGTTACAGAATTTGTCAGTCCCGCGGTCGTTATCAGTATAATACTTTGCCCGATTTCTGGCAAGCCTAAACCTTGCGAAGCCGTGGGAACACAATTTACAAAAAAATCATAATATTACCTTAAAATTCATGCTTTGTTTATAAAAAAGTACACTCTCAACCTTGACTCATTATGACTTGGTAACATATAATGATGGTACGGCAATCGCATAGTTTTATGCACAATTATATCAAATAAATCAAAATTGAGGAGGCTTATGCAAATGAAACCAGAATGGACAGATTTTGTAGGCGGCAAATGGGAAAATGAAGTCAATGTACGTGATTTCATTCAGAGAAACTATCATCCTTATGATGGTGACGAATCTTTCCTTGCCAAAGCTACACAGGACACAACCGATTTATGGCAGATGGTACTTGACCTGCAGAAAAAAGAACGCGAGGCAGGCGGCGTTCTTGACATGGATACCAGGGTTGTATCCACAATTACTTCACACGGCCCCGGTTACCTTGACAAATCCAAGGAAAAAATCGTCGGCTTCCAGACGGACAAACCTTTCAAGCGTTCCCTTCAGCCTTACGGCGGTATCAGAATGGCAGAAAAAGCCTGCTCCGATAACGGCTATGAAGTAGACCCTGAAATCAGCGAATTTTTCTCAACTCACAGAAAAACACATAATGCCGGATGCTTCGACGCTTACAATGCAGAAATGAGAGCATGCCGTTCCGCGCACATCATTACAGGTCTTCCTGATGCTTACGGACGCGGCCGTATCATCGGCGACTACAGACGTGTTGCTCTGTATGGTATTGACAGACTGATTGAAGACAAACAGGCTCAGAAGGATTCCACCGGACGCGTTATGACTGATGATGTGATTCGTCTCCGCGAAGAACTCTCCGAGCAGATGGTTGCTCTCAAACTGATGAAGGAAATGGCTGCTTCCTATGGCTGCGATATTTCCAAGCCTGCTTCCAATGTAAAAGAAGCTATCCAGGCTACCTATTTCGGGTATCTGTGTTCCGTTAAGGAGCAGAACGGCGCCGCTATGTCCCTTGGACGTACATCCACTTTCCTTGATGTTTACGCTGAGAGAGACCTTGCAAACGGAACCTTCACAGAAGAAGAAATCCAGGAGTTCGTTGACCACTTCATTATGAAGCTGCGCTGCGTTAAATTTGCACGTACTCCCGAGTACAACCAGATTTTCGCCGGCGACCCCGTATGGGTAACCGAGTCTCTCGGCGGCGTTGGTGTTGACGGTCGTCCCATGGTAACAAAGATGAGCTTCCGTTACCTGCACACCCTGACCAACTTAGGTCCCAGCCCTGAGCCGAACCTTACGGTTCTCTGGTCCACCAGACTTCCTGTCCCTCTCCATCCACGCAAATTTTGCGGGCAGTCCACCGGCCCCAAAGAACGTTTCCTTTAAATACACCTTTTCGCTTTGGTCTGTCAGCCACATTTCTGTAAACAAACCATCCAATGCTTCCCCAGAGATC
>CAMSTM010000238.1 GCA_947063675.1 uncultured Lachnospiraceae bacterium
TACCAATGCTCTATCGTCGTATGCAATCCATCATTTGCAATCTTCCTCATACAGACCGACATGAAAAAAGCGGAGGAGCTGATAGAGGCAGAATTTGTCAAAGTCAAATTTTTGAAAAATCAGGATACCTCCTGGGGAGAGGTTTCCACCTACACAAATGTTGACGGCGAAATCTTTGTGAAGCTTACGTTTACCAATTCCATGGTGACCTTTTGCACAGACCGGTTTATTGATATCGAGCTTATTCTGGAGGAAGAAGAGGGGCTTAAAATTCCCAATTCTTCTATTGTGCAAAAGGAATTTTTCATTGTCCCCAAGGATTACGTCACCAAAGGAGGGAATGGCAACAGCTATGGAGTGCTGCTTGAGCGCTACAAGGAAGACGGAACAGCCACCACAGAGTTCGTGGAGACAACGATCTATAATGAAACCGAAACCGAATATTACATAGACGATATGGTTTTAAGAGCGGGAAACGATATTATAAAACCCGAGTCCACAGAAAAATTTACGATAAGCAAAAAGGGAAGCCTGACAGGCGTTTATAATATCAATAAGGGGTATGCGGATTTTAAGCAGATTAATGTTTTATATAATAATGATGAGTATTCTATTGTAAAGTCCAACACACAGTACGGACTGAGCGTCTACGATTATATTGTTCTGGATGCTTCCACTGTTGTGGACGACGAATTGATTTATGAATAAAGATTTGGAGGCAGTATTTTGATAAGGGAAAATCTGGATATGGTTACCGGAAATATTAAGTCGGCATGTCAAAAGGCCGGCAGAGAGCCCGGGGACGTCACTCTGATAGCGGTAAGTAAAACGAAGCCTGTTTCCGCCATCCGGGAGGCTTATGAACATGGCATAAGAGAATTCGGTGAAAACAAGGTACAGGAGCTGGTTGAAAAGCAGGAAGCTCTGCCAAAGGATATCCGGTGGCATATGATTGGCCATCTGCAGCGCAATAAAGTAAAATATATTGTGGACAAAGCGGCGTTAATTCACAGTGTGGATTCGGTGAGGCTTGCAGAGGAAATCAGCAGGGAGGCCGTAAAAAAGCAGATAACGGTATCTATATTGATTGAGGTAAATATTGCCGGTGAAGATACCAAATTCGGGGCAGCGCCGGAGGAAACAGAGGCGCTTGTACGGGAAATTGCCCAACTTCCGGGAATTCATATAGAAGGCCTGATGACAATCGCCCCTTATGTGGACGATGCGGAAGAAAACAGGCAGTATTTTTCCCGCCTGAAACAATTATCTGTTGACATAAAACGTAAAAACATTGATAATGTTAGTATGAATGTTCTGTCAATGGGTATGACAGGCGATTATATGGTTGCTGTGGAAGAGGGTGCCTCTTATGTCCGGGTAGGGACTGGCATCTTTGGCGAAAGGCAGTATCCGGTTTAATAAGGAGCGCTTTAAAATGGGAGTAATGGATAAATTTCTCAATTACATGAAACTAAATGAAGATGATGACGACTTTTATGATGACGATTACTATGATGAACCGGCAGAGGAAAAGCCAAAAAAGCTGACAACTGTAAAAGACGAGCCTGCATCCGACGAGGAAAGAGCAGTAAAAAAAGCCCCGGCAAAAGTAACGCCGATGCGTCAGTCCAGGAAAACAGGTGCAGGAATGGAGGTATGCGTTATCAAGCCTACCTCTATAGAGGACGCAAGGGAAATCACGGAAACCCTTCTTGCAAACAGAACGGTGGTTCTCAATCTGGAAGGGCTTGATGTTGATATTGCACAGCGTATTATTGATTTCACCTCTGGTTCCTGCTTTGCCATAAGCGGTAATCTTCAGAAAATTTCTCATTACATATTTATTATAACACCGGCTATTGTTGATATTTCTGGTGATTTTCAGGAAATTTTATCCGGTTCCTTTGATATGCCTATCAATAACGGTATTTAATTACAGGATTTTACATCTGACAAAAAAGGCTTCCTCCTGTTCCAGGCAGGAAGTTTTTTAAACTTAATGGAGTTAATGAAGCAGTAGCCGGGGTGCCGGCGCAGGCCAACACCCTGCAGCAAGCTGACGGGGAATCAAACTTGCAACGCGGGAATAAATAGGAGAAGATAGTAGGATGGATAATCGACTTAATGTTTTATACGAAAAGAAACCCTGTTATGATATTGTGTTTTCCACGGATTTTGACGGTCTACTGGAAGAACTGGAAGCGCAAAATATCAAAGTGAGAAAGGTATGCGTAGTGACGGATTCCCATGTTTCTTCGCTTTATGGAGAGGAAATAATGGGGATTTTAGAGGGACACTGTAAGAAAAACGTCCTGTTTTCCTTTCCGGCGGGGGAGGAGAGCAAGACATTGTCCACAGTAAAGGACATTTATACCTTTCTGATTAAAGAAAAATTTGACCGGAAGGACCTTCTGATTGCCCTTGGAGGAGGCGTTACGGGCGATATCACAGGTTTTGCGGCGGCGACCTATCTTAGGGGAATTGATTTCATACAGATTCCGACATCGCTGATTGCCCAGTCGGATTCCAGCATCGGAGGTAAAACGGGAGTTGACTTTGACGGTTTCAAAAACATGGTAGGCGCTTTTTACATGCCCAGGCTGGTGTATATGAATGTCAGCGTATTAAAAACCCTTGATGACCGTCAGTTTTTCAGCGGTTTTGCCGAGGTTATGAAGCATGGCCTGATTAAAGACGGCGGTTTTTATGAATGGCTTCTTGAAAATATGTATGAAATCTGCGACAGAGATACCGATACCTTACTGGAAATGATTGAAAGAAGCTGTAAGATTAAAAAGCTGGTGGTGGAAAAGGACCCTGCCGAAAAGGGAGAGAGGGCGCTTCTTAATTTTGGCCACACCATTGGCCATGCCATCGAAAAGGCCCGGAATTTTACTCTTACTCATGGCGAATGCGTCGCCCTGGGCGCTGTTGCAGCCGCGTTTATTTCATGGAAGCATGAACTTCTCTCCAAAGATGAATACTATGAAATCAGAGATATGTTTGTGCCCTTTAATCTGCCGATTTCCATTGAAAATATTAATCCTGAGGAAATTCTGCAGCTTACAAAGTCAGATAAGAAGGTAGAGGGCGACTTTGTTAAATTTATTCTTCTGAAAAAAGCAGGAAAAGCCATAATTGATAAAACAGTGACGGATGATGATATTTTAAATGCAGTTGCTGAGATTCATTATGTTGAGGATTTTGAATAAGGATTGATTATGGGCAGACAAAGCAGACATAAAATGAGAGTACTCATTTTTGATTTATTTTTATTGTGTTTTTTGACGGTAATCGACCAGCTAACCAAATATGCGGCGGTACTAAAGCTAAAGGATAAAGCAGCTATCCCCCTTATAAACGGCGTTCTTGAATTCAGTTATCTCGAAAACCGGGGAGCTGCTTTCAGTATGCTGGAAAATCAGAAAACATTTTTTGTTATTGTGGCAGGCATCTTTTTGTGCGTGATTACCTACGTTCTTTTCAGGACGCCGGACGACAAAAAATACAGGCATCTCCATATCCTGCTCACTGTAATTGCCGCCGGAGCCTTAGGGAACATGATTGACAGGCTCCGCCTTGACTATGTTGTGGACTTTATTTATATTTCGCTTATCAATTTTCCCGTTTTTAATGTAGCGGACATGTTTGTCACATTTGCAACAGCAATTCTGGTAATTCGGGTGCTTTTCGTATATGAGGAGGATGACTTTAATTTTCTTGCATTGAAAAGTACGCAGTAAGCGAAAGGACAGTAAAATGCACGGAACAGAAAATGCCGAAATGGAATTGAACAGCTTTTGCTTTGTAGTCACTGAGGAGATGGAAGGGGAGAGAATGGATAAGTGCCTGAGCAGCCTTGCAGATTCCCTTTCCCGCTCTTATCTGCAAAAACTGATTAACGACGGGAACGTCACCATTAACGGTCAGAAATGCAAGGCAAGCAGCCGGGTAAAGACGGAGGACCAATTAAGGGTGTGCGTTCCTTTGACCGTTGCGCCCTCTGTGACACCGGAAGATATTTCCCTTGAAATCCTGTATGAAGACAGCGAAGTAATTGTTATCAATAAGCCCAAGGGGATGGTGGTTCATCCGGCGCCGGGGCATTTATCCGGCACACTGGTAAACGCATTGCTTTTTCGCTGTCAGGGGCAGCTCAGCGGCATCAACGGCGTTCTTCGGCCCGGTATTGTGCACAGGATAGACAGAGATACCACAGGTTCCATAATTGCCTGTAAAAACGACAGAGCCCATAACAGTATTGCGGAACAGTTAAAAAACCACACCATTGTGCGCAGATACCATGCCATCGTTCATGGCATGATAAAAGAGGATCAGGGGACTGTCCATACATTGATTGGTCGCCATCCATCTGACAGGAAGAAAATGGCAGTTCTTTCCCGGGGAGGTAAAGATGCGGTTACCCATTATCATGTGTTGGAGCGAGGGAAAAATGAGCGAGGGGTTATAGAAATGGTGGACACAGAAAG
>CAMSTM010000239.1 GCA_947063675.1 uncultured Lachnospiraceae bacterium
GGTCGTGTCCCCGGCATCGCACTGATAGCACCAGAACCCTTTCTCCGGATGCCGCTGATAAATAAAATATGACAGGAGGGAGAGTGCTTTCTGACTTCGTGGGCAAGCTCGATGCCGGACATATGCGGCATACGGATATCCGTAAGAAGAATGTCAGGTTCAAATTCAGAGACAATTTTAAGCGCCTGTATTCCATTGGAGGCGGCTTTGATATGGGTAATTCCCAGATTTCCCCATTCAACATAGTGTAAAAGCCCCTCTCTGGTCAAATCTTCGTCGTCAACCAGCAAAAGTCTGATTTCCATAACGGCACCCCCGCAGACAGCCGATATATACTGCCAATGTGTAATGATGCGCTATAAGGAAGCGCATCGTATTTAGTGACAAGCGTATTTTATCAGTTAATTATAATAAAGACAATAATACACAAAACAAGTCGTAAGATATTAAAGAATTTAGTAGTTTTGTTATATTTTGTGAGATAAATCGAGTTGCTATACTGAAAATATCAAAAAATTAAGACGATTTGGCTTTACGGAATTGTCGTTAAAATAAAAAGGAAGGAGGAAGCAATGGAAAGAGCAGAAGCATTAAAGCAGAAAATGCGGGATGGAAAACTGGTAAAGGGTTTCTTTTTGACTCTGACAGACGGTATTGTGGGAGAGATTGCAGGTTATGCAGGTTACGATTATGTATGGATTGATGCAGAGCATGGTCCTCATGACAGGCAGGAAATCCTGCGCCATATTATGGCGGCTCAGGGAAGCGGCTGCGCGGCCTTTGTGAGAGTGCCCGGCGTGGATAGAACCATGTTAAAAGCGATTTTGGATATGGGGCCCGACGGAATTATTTTTCCCTTTGTCAATTCCGCGGAAATTGCAAAGGAAGCGGTGCGCGCATGCGCCTATCCTGATTTCGGCGGCGTCAGGGGACAGGGACCTGTCAGAGCTATCCGGTACGGACTGCTAAACGAAGATGAATATATTCAGGAGGCCTATGGAAAGGTGCTGAAAATTGCACAGATAGAAACCATGGAGGGCTACGAAAATCTGGAGGAAATTCTGAAGGTGGAGGGAATAGATTCTCTGTTTATCGGCACGGCTGATTTGGGACGTTCCATCAGAGGGCGGAACGACGGCACAGAGCTTTCGGTAGTTTACGAGGACATCTGCAAAAGAGTACGGGCGAAAGGAAAATATCTCGGCGTGGCTATTGGACCAGCGCCGGAGGAAGCAAAGCGTGTGAAAAATCTGGGGGCGCAGTGGGTGGTATTTGGTCAGGATACCATCGTGCTTGCAAAAGCGCTGAAAGCAAACCTGGATGCCCTTGCAGATTATTAAGGAGTGGAAGTATGGGAAAAACAGACGCAGATGACAGGAAATACGAAAACCATGGAGGCGGTGGTAACTTTACGAAAGATTTCAATAGCTCCTGTCAGGTGATTTTCCGTTCCGGCTCTTTTGAATACGAGCTCGTAAGGAACTGGGCAAAATGGCCGAATGATATGGAAAATCATGCGGTATGCGGGATTGCCTGCACCGGCGAAGGCAATGTGATTGCAGCTACACGTTCGAAGAAACATCCCGTTTGCATTTTGGATGGAGAGGGAAATCTCATAAAAGCAATCGGAGGGGATTTGGATTTTGCCAGAACCCACGGAGTGACCGTTGACAGCGACGGAACCATCTGGTGCTGCGATGACCAGAACAGTGTGGTTTATCATCTTTCCAGGGACGGAGAGCTGATTGGGCAGATGGGAGAAAAGGGCGTTTTCAGCGACAGCGGTTATGACGCATCTGTTCGCTGGCCTCATGATTTGTACACCAATATGAGAGCGGCGGAGCCTTTTAACAGACCTACCAGAATGGCCCGCTCCCCCTGGGGAGATTACTATTGCAGCGACGGCTATGGAAATACCGCCGTGCACCGCTTCGACAGGGAAGGACGTCTTTTAAGAACCTGGGGAGGTCCGGGGCAGGAGCCGGGGAAATTCCGGCTGCCTCACAGCCTTGCCTTTGACGACAGAGAAAGAGTGTGGGTCTGCGACAGGGAAAATTTCCGCATTCAGGTGTTTGACAAAGAAGGAAATTATCTGGCGGGACGGGAAAAGACAGGCTATGCGTCGGAGCTTTGCTGGCATGAAGGGCATATGTACCTGTGCGACGGAGACGGTCAGGTAAGGATTTATGACAGAGAGCTTTGGCAGGCGGCGGTGATTGGTTATCCGGGCTGCTTTGCAAGGATTCATTCCATCGGGATGGACGGAAAAGGAAACATTTATCTGGGCAGAATAGAAGGGGATGATTCCCTGTTTTTGCTGAAAAATATCAGTGAGTAAAAGAGAAGGGAAGAAGTCTGTGCCCGCGCTGCACACAGACATTTTTATTCCTGTACACAATAAAGCGGCGCAGAAAAGAGGAAAGGTATGAAAAAGAGAAACAAAATGGTTGCACTGTTACTGACAGGTATGCTGACATTATCCATGCTGGCAGGGTGCGGCAGCAACGGTAAAGACAACGCACAGACAGATGCGCCTGCACCGGCAGAAACGGAAAGCAGCGGCGATGCTGCGCAGGCGGAGCAGGAAAGTGAACCTGCGAAGGAGGCCGCCGCAGACGGTGAAAAGATTAAGATGACCATGATGGTATGGGGGAACATCGATGACTATACCCCGTCCAATGAGGTGTTGCTTAAGACATTCCCGGAGCTTGCGGAGAAGATTGACCTTCAGGTGGAACTGGGAGGAGGCGGCGACGCTGAAGTCGCTGAGAAATTCCGTCTGATGCTGGCCTCAGGGGAGGAGCTTCCCGACCTTATCCGCTTAAACTACACGCAGTTCCCGGAATTTGCCGATGCAGGAGTGCTGTATGACCTGGCGGATGCGGTAGCGCCTTACGAGAGCGACATCATTGACGCGGCAAAGAGCCTTATGACTTGGAATGATGTGTATTATGCAGTACCTCAGGAGGTAAAGCCTAAAGTATGGCTGTATAGGACAGATATTTTTGCAGACTGCGGCGTAGACCCGGCGCAAGTGAAGACGCTGGATGATTTTCTTGCGGCAGCCAAGACAGTCAATGACAAATATCCCGACAGTTATATTGAAAATTATGGGACCCCTCTGAGCAATTATGATTTGACTATGATGCTTTGCGCCACAGGAGGAACCTTCTGTGACGAGGAGGGCAACTACCATTGCGCTACGGATGAAGGTGTGAGAAAGGCATTTGAAAACCTGAAAAAGCTTAATCAATGTGAATCTCTGTCCCAAATTCAGGAGTGGAGCGCGGACTGGCAGGCAGGCTTTGCCAACGATGTGCTGGTATCCCAGTTAATCGGCGGATGGATGAAAGACCATCTGATGAACTGGACGCCTGAAAATTCAGGGAAATGGGGCATGGCCATGTGGCCGGAGGAGATTGCAACAGACTCCGAGTCCGGCGGTGGAATTTGGGTAATCCCCAAGGATGCCCCTCATGCGGCGGAAGCGGCGGATTTGATTGCGAAATTTGCTTTTGACCCGGAGGTGCGCAAAGGCGTTTACGATTTGACCGGTAAGATTCCGCCCCTCATTTCCGCATCACAGGACGAGTATTATCTCTCCAGCGAATATTTTGGAGATACCTCCGCTTATTTCAAGGCGATGGAAAACTTCTCCATTTATCCCTACAATCCGGCATCCTCTCAGGAAATTCCGATTGTAGCGCAGTACTTAACAGAATATATCAACGGCACCATGGACCTGGACGCAGCGCTTAAGGCAGCCGATGCCGACTTACAGAATCAGATTGGAAATCCTTATCAATAAGAAGGATGGACAGGATAAAGGATGTATAAAGAAGGGGCTGTTGCAGGTATGCAATAGCCCTTTACTATGCTCGCCTTTCGGCGTACGTTTCCGCAGGCAGTTGGCCGGCATCCGGAAAGCAGATATTCAGCGGATGCCGCGAGATTAAGAAAAGAGGTAATCAATGAAAAAAGTGAATTCCGGGAAAAACGGAAAAAAGGCGCAGATAGCTCCCTGGCTGTTTCTGCTCCCGTTTATTCTAATATATGCCGGAACATTTCTATATCCGGCCTTTTTCTCCTTATATTTGAGTTTCTTTAAATATAAGGGGTATGGAGAGGCAAAATTTGTCGGTGTCAGCAATTATAAGAGTCTTCTGACTTACCGTACCATGTGGGTGTGCCTTGGCAATACGCTGTTTTACTTTATCACAAGCTATATCCCAACCATGCTGATTTCCTTTCTGCTGGCGGTAATGGTGCGCTCTAAAACCTTAAAAAGATTTCAGAGGATTTACAAGCCGGTTATTTTCCTGCCCCAAATTTGCGCGGTGGTGGCGGCTTCCCTGCTTTTTCTTTTTGGCTATCACTATACTTCCCGCAATCACCCCAATCCCCAC
>CAMSTM010000240.1 GCA_947063675.1 uncultured Lachnospiraceae bacterium
AGACATTCCGCAGAGTTTTTCCATCAACGGACAGCATTATGAAAGCCACAGCAAGCATATTATAGATGAAACCGGAAAGATTCAGGGCTGCGTAATTCTGATTCTTGATATGACTGACATAAAAGCCTATATCAATGAGATTAAGCGGGTGCGGCGGCAGGCGGAAAAAGCCAGTATCGCCAAAAGCGAATTTCTTGCCAATATGTCCCACGAGATACGGACTCCCATGAATGCCATCATAGGTCTGAACGATATTATTATGGAAGAATGCGGGGATACCGAAATTTATGCCCACGCCAAGGATGTACAGTCCGCTGCCAAAAATCTGCTGGCAATCATCAACGATATTCTGGATTTGTCCAAGGTGGAAGCCGGCAAAATGGAACTGATATCCGTGGATTATTACGTAAAGGTTATGGCGGAAGAAATCCTGGGAATGATGGATATGGCCGCTTCCCAGAAAGGGCTTATCCTGAAATATGAATGCGACCAGACGATTCCCTGCCGTTACCGCGGCGACGACGTCAGAATCAAGCAGATTCTGGTAAATATCCTGAGTAATGCCGTGAAATTTACCAAAAAAGGCTATGTACGCGCATATATTACCGGAAAACCCGGGAAGGACGAGGATGAAGAGCTGCTGATTTTCCATGTGGAAGATACCGGCTGCGGCATTCATCAGGAGGACCTTGACAATATCTTTGATGATTTCCGGCAGTTGGATTCCAAGCGGAACCGCAGAGTGGAAGGCACCGGACTGGGGCTTGCCATTGTGAAGCATCTGGTGGAACTGATGAAAGGCACTATTGATGTGGAAAGCACTTACGGCAAGGGGACCATGGTTACTATTACAATTCCGCAGAAAATCGTGGACCGGCGTCCCGTTTCGGAGATGCCGGAGCTTCCGCAGGCATCACAGAAAGTTACGGATATGTTTACCGCTCCCGGCGTGAAAGTTCTCATTGTAGATGACAATGTGATTAACCGCAAGGTAGCCCGCGGGTTCCTGAAGCATTACGCTTTTGACTTAACCGAAGCGGAAAGCGGACCGGAGGCCATAGAGCTGGTGTTCGCCAACCGATATGATATCATCTTCATGGACCATATGATGCCTGGCATGGACGGCATCGAGGCGGCGGCGATTATCCGCCGGGACTGCGGCGAAAACGGAGCCGCCCCCGTTATGGTTGCATTGACCGCCAATGCCATGGAAGGTATGCGGGAACATTTTCTTGAATGCGGTTTTCAGGATTTCATCGCAAAGCCCCTTGACAGGAAAGATTTAAATCAGCTTTTGCTGCGCTGGATACCGGAAAAGTACAGACAGACCGAGGGACCGGCAACGGAGTCCAAGCCGCTGAACCCTGCGTCTTTCCAGATTAACGGGGTGGATATGAACGCTGCAATACAGTATTATTCCGGCGACGAAGACGGCTTTGTTGACCTTCTGGAACTTTACTGTCTGGACGGAAAGCGCAAGATAACGCTTCTGAACGAACTTGTAGATTCGGATATGCTGCGTTACCAGATAGAAGTACATGGACTTAAGAGCGCGTCCGCTAATATCGGAGCCATGGATATGTCGGCAATGGCGCGTGCACATGAAAATGCCGCCGCGCAGGGCGATAAGGAATTTATTTCCGAACAGTTTTCATCGCTGTTGGCTGAATATGAGAACCTTCTGGCTAATATTGAACAGTTTCTGGAACAGCGTCGGCAGGAAAACAACACAAAAGAGAAGCTTCCGGCCCTGCCGATACAGGAGCTTAAGGAGCAGACATCCACAGCGCTGGAAGAACTGAAACATTTCCGTTCCCAGTCGTGTGCCGAAAGGGTGGAGACGTTGCTTCTCCATAAAATGCCGCAAGAATCTGAGAAACGCCTTTTACAAATAAGAGAACAACTGCGATTATACGAAGACGACTATGCAGAAGAGTTATTAAGTCAGCTTTTAAGCATACTTGAAAAGGAGGAATAACGCAAATGATGCAAACGAAAGGCAGAAAAAAATGTATTTTGGCAGTGGATGACGCCGCTATTGTCCTGACGCGGATTGCGGATACCCTGCGTAATGATTTCGATGTGTTTACTGTCAATTCAGGGGTACGGGCTTTGAAATTTCTGGAACAGATAAAGCCTGACCTTATTCTGCTGGATATCCAAATGCCGCATAAAAACGGCATTGAAACGCTGCGCGAAATACGTGCCATGAAAAACCGGGAGGACATACCGGTAATTATGCTTACCGGTGTTGAGGATAAGGACTTTGTTCTGGAAAGCATTAAACTGGGGGCCTGTGATTACATATTAAAGCCCTTTCACTCCAATGATTTGATTAAGAGACTCCGCCGGGTTTTTGAGCCGGAGTTGCAGGACCAGGCAGCACTCAATAAAGAGAGGAGATTTTCAAAATGAATACCGCTATGGAAAAGGAGGAGCTTGCACGGATACTGGACCAGGCTGTGCAGGACGTGACGGAGTGTACCGCCGGCGTACGCCTGCATCAGGGGGAACAGTCGCCGGGCGAAGACCTTTGTACGGTTCAGATTACCTTTGACAGAGGTTTCCACACCAGCCTTACCCTCTGTGCCGATACGGGACTGCTGTACCGTATGGCATGTAATTCTTTCCATGAAGATTCGGTCAGTCCCGAAGACCTGGAGGAATTTACCAAAGAATATTTTAACGTACTTTGCGGAAGAATCGCCGGTTCTATGTTTCAGGCCACCAGGGTTCCGGCTCATTTTGGGCCGCCTGTATTTTACCGCGGACGCTATGAACCTGAAGGACGCGAAATCCAGTTTGTGCTCACTTATTCCAACGAGCACTTCGGCGGCGCGCAATTAATTCATCATGTGCCTTATTCCGATAAAGATGGGGCTGTTTCAGGTGAAGCCTGAGAGAAGGGAGCATATAATATGAGCAAACGAATTATGGTCGTAGACGATTCCCGGCTGGTACGGGTTCAATTAAATGACGTTCTGAACGGGACAGATTATGAAATAGCGGCATACTGCCGAAGCGGAGAGGATGCGATTGCCCAGTATGACGAGGTAAAACCCGATTTGGTTACGATGGATATCATCATGCAGGGAATGGACGGCTTAGACGCCTCTGAACGTATTTTAAAAGAGCATCCGGATGCAAAAATCATCATGGTTTCATCTCTTGCGTATGACGATACTTTTGAGAGAGCCAAAGCCATTGGCGCCAGGGGCTTTGTGGATAAGCCTTTCCACAAGGAACAGCTCCTTAAGGTATTTGAAGAGGCGCTTTCTGAATCATAAGGTATAAAATGAGGAAAAGAGTGAAAGATTTTGCAAATCTTTCCTCTGCAAGTTTGTGTCTGCGCTGCATCCACAAACTTGGGATGCGCAACAAAGCAGCGCGGAAACAGGGAAAAACATGGATATAAAAGACGCCCTCAAAAGCATAATAAAACCCCACGAGGGGGACAGGCTTGCCCCTCTTTCCACTGTCTGGGGTGAACGATTGGATAAAAACAGCATACTGTGTGAATATCCCCGCCCGCAGTTAAAGAGAGAATCTTTTCTCTGCCTGAACGGCCTCTGGGATTATGCTTTCACCACGACAAAGACTCTTCCCGAAGCTTTTGACGGTAAAATTCTTGTCCCCTTTTCCCCGGAATGTTCCCTGTCGGGCGTAAACAGGCAGCTTCTTTCCACAGAGTTTCTCTGGTATCGGACGCGCCTTCCCGATTTGGGGCCTACTTCCGGCAAGCGTGTTATTTTGCATTTTGGCGCGATAGACTACCATGCCGGTATCTACATAAACAGACAGCCGGTGACCTCCCATAAGGGAGGCTATCTGCCCTTTTGTGCCGATATCACTGACTTTTTAACGGATGGTCAAAACGAGCTTCTTATAAAAGTCAAAGACCCCTCTGACGAAGGATGCCAGCCCAGAGGCAAGCAGACCCTTCACAGAGGCGGTATTTTTTATACGGCGCAAAGCGGTATCTGGCAAACGGTATGGATTGAGCTTGTTCCCGCAGTTTATCTTGAAAATCTGTGGTTTGAAACCGACTACGATACGGGAAAGGTAACCGCCCATATGGCAGTCTGCAATAAAAATAACCGGCAGTATACATCTCCCCTTAAGATTTCCCTGTCCGTTATCTGCAGCGGGAGTGAAATTCTCACCAGCTCCCTGCCCCTTTCCTCCGAACATTCCGCACCGGAAAGCGGAGAGAGTTCCGCAAAAAACAGCGAAAGCAATCCCCTGCCGGAGGTACTTACTTCCCGAAAACAGGTTACGCTTTCTTTTACCATACCGCAGGAGCATTTTCACCCATGTGAACTGCTCCCCGTCAAGTAGACAATTGAAAAAATATAAAATTTTCCTGCCAG
>CAMSTM010000241.1 GCA_947063675.1 uncultured Lachnospiraceae bacterium
CAGTCAAGCTGAATGGTAATCATGGTGTCTTCCTTGCCATATACGTTCTTTGCCTGAATGTCAATCTTCGGCCCGTAAAAAGCAGCCTCGCCGTCGGCCTCCGTAAATGGAACGCCGTACTCTGAAAGGATTTCCCTGATTTTGCTCTGGGTGGATTCCCAGTAATTTTCATCTCCCAGATATTTTTCCCGGTTGTTGGGGTCCCATTTGGACAGACGGTAAGTCACATCATCCTGAAGCCCTAAGGTGGTCAGGCAGTACACCGCCAAATCCAGACAGCGCTTGAGCTCCTCCTGTGCCTGGTCGGGACGGATAATCAGATGCCCCTCGGAAATAGTAAACTGGCGCACCCTTGTCAGTCCGTGCATCTCGCCGGAATCCTCGTTCCTGAAAAGTGTGGAGGTCTCTCCGTAACGGATGGGCAAATCCCTGTAGGAATGCTGAGTCGCTTTATATACATAATACTGGAAAGGACAGGTCATGGGCCGGAGGGCAAATACCTCTTTGTCCGTCTCCTCGTCTCCTAAAACAAACATACCGTCCTTATAGTGGTCCCAGTGGCCGGAAATCTTATACAAATCGCTCTTGGCCATAAGAGGCGTTTTGGTTCTCACATAGCCCCACTCGTTATCTTCCAAATCTTCAATCCAGCGCTGCAGGGTCTGAATCATTTTCGTTCCCCGAGGCATCAGAAGCGGCAAGCCCTGTCCGATAACGTCCACCGTGGTAAAAAGCTCCATCTCCCGGCCAAGCCTGTTGTGGTCGCGGAGCCTGATATTTTCCAGATAAGTCAGATATTCCGCCAGTTCGTCCTTTTTATTAAAAGCGGTTCCGTAAATTCTCTGCAGCATGGCGTTTTCGGATTTGCCTCTCCAGTAAGCCCCCGAGGAAGAAGTCAGCTTAAACGCCTTGATGCCCTTCGTGCTCATAAGATGAGGGCCGGCGCACAAATCGGTAAAGCCGCCCTGATTATAGAAAGAAATTTCCGCATCCTCAGGCAAATCCCTGATAAGCTCCACTTTGTAAGGCTCCCCCGCCTCCTCCATGAATTTGATTGCCTCCGGGCGGGACAGCGTGTACCTTTCCAGCTTATGCCCTTCCTTGATTATCTTTTTCATCTCGGCTTCAATCTTATCCAGGTCCTCTCTTGAAAAAGGCTCGTGCTCAAAATCGTAATAATAGCCGTTATCAATGGCAGGCCCGATTGCCAGTTTTGCCTGCGGGAAAACCCTCTTGACCGCTTCCGCCAGAACATGGGAGCAGGTATGCCTTACCACACGAAGCCCTTCGGGGTCGTTGGCCGTAAGGATATTTAAGGAACAATCCCTATCAAGAACCGTCCGCAAATCCACCGTCTTTCCGTCAACTTCTCCGGCACACGCCGCTCTGGCAAGGCCTTCGCTTATATCCGCCGCAATTTCATAAACGCTTTTTGCACTGTCGTATTCTTTGACAGAGCCGTCCTTTAAAGTAATTTTCATTTTAAACTAATCCTCCATGCCGTATACTGACTCAAAAGCAAGCCAGATTATAACTCCTTCTGCTCCACTTCTTCCCAGTCCACAACGCCGCTTTTCTTTTTTGACTTTTTGTCCTTTGCCTTTTTGCCGTCCTCGTCATAGCCGTTTCCGTTATGGCTGCCTATCACCGTAGATTTTCTGGGGGAGAATAACATGCCAAACACAATTCCTCCCAGTACGCATACAGCCATCATCAGCAAAAATTCCTTTTTGCTCATTGACCTTTCATCGCTTAAAGTCGCTTTAAATTCTTCCCATCTTTTTTCCATTTTTCAATTCTCCTGTTCTTTTGACACATTCCCCGCGGACTTTGTCCGCAGATACCTGCTGTTTCCAGTTTCTAAAACCTCTTTAATTCGGGAAAGTATTCAATTTCAGCTTTCCCTATAATCTCGTCCCTCTCCACAAATTTGTCTTTCCAAAATCTGGAGTCAGCCGAGTTGTTTCTGTTGTCGCCCATCACAAAGTACGATGATTCCGGTACATGGTAGGGGCCAAAATCCGCATTGATTTCTTCCGTGATATAACTTTCCTCCAAAAGTACGCCGTTGACATAAATTCCGCCGTCAATCCCTTCCACCTTATCCCCCGGAAGCCCGATAATTCTCTTTAAATATTTTTCCGACTTGTCGTCCGGGAAATAAAAGGCTATGATATCGCCTCTCTCCGGCTCTCCCACAACGTATGACAGCCGGTTAATCAAAACCCGGCTTCCCGACATGATTGTGGTCTCCATGGAGCCTGTGGGCACCTGCGCGTTTGCAACCAGCGTCCGGCTCACGACAAAGGTAATAACAAGCGCCGTCAGGAGCACTTTGGACCAGTCAAGGATTTCGTATAGGATTTTTTTCATAACTCTTTTTCTTTTCATACGGGCTCCTGTCTTCTGATATTATTTCCAACAGGTATTATTATAATGATTTCTTTTGAAAATGACAAGGTGGTTCCTGTATGGGATTTTAATTTTAAGACATAATTTTTCAAATCGCCCATTCACAGCTTCAGGCTGTTTTCGTCCAACAGGAAATTCCGCAGACCGACTGTAATAACGCCTTTTTCATCCCGTCTGACTTTGATGTTGTCACCAACAACAATTATTTTCCGAAAAGAATCGGGAATACTGAGCAGACTGCGCTGCTCCTGCCTGACTTTATCAGCCGTCGGCATCACAAATGCAGACTGGAGGTAATATTTTTCACTGCCCTTAGTGGCAATAAAATCCACCTCAAGCTGCTTTTTCCTGCGTTTTCCTTCCTTATCGGTTTCATAATGTTCCACCACACCCACATCCACATGATAGCCGCGAACCCGAAGTTCATTGTAAATAATATTCTCCATGAGATGGTTTTCCTCCACCTGCCTAAATCCCAGACGGCCGTTCCGCAGACCCACATCTTCAAAATAATACTTAGCCGGAGACCCGATATATTTTTTACCCCTGATGTCATATCTCACCGCTTTGCTGATGAGGAAAGAATCAATCAGGTAATCGATATAGTTTTTGATGGTCTTATCGCTGACAGTTTTATTTTTTATACTTTTGAATATCTTTGCCAGCTTGTTTTGACTGGTATAGCTGCCGACAACGGATGCGAGAATATTCACCAGCTCGTCTAATTCCGCCTTGTTCCGCACGCCGTGCCGCTCTACAATATCCGAAATGTAAACCATCCGAAACAATGAAGTCAGATATTCCGCCTTATCCTCCTCCGTTTCCATAGACAAAATCAGCGGCAGTCCTCCATAGACAACATAATCATCCCACGCCGCATCCAGTGTCCCCGAAAAGGCAGAGGTGTACTCCCGAAAGTTGAGCGGGTAAACATGGATTTCATCACCGCGTCCCCGGAACTGGGTAATTACATCAGATGAGAGGAACCTGGAATTCCTGCCGGTCACATAAATGTCCGCATTGCGGATATGGAGCAGGCTGTTTAGGACATCTTCAAATTCATTCATATACTGTACTTCATCCAGGATGATATAATAGTCTTCCGTATCCCGGATATTTTCTTTCACAAACCGGAGCATGGCATCCGGGTCACGTAAAGCTTTGTTACTGCGGTCATCCAGCGCCACCTCAATAATATGGTCGTCCGGAACGCCATTTTCCAACAGATAGTCATGGAACAGGTGAAAGAGAAGATAGGATTTCCCGCACCGTCTCACACCGGTCACTACTTTAATCAGACCATTTTTCTTTTTGCGAATCAACTTATTCAAATAAATATCCCGTTTAATTTCCATAGCCACCTCAATTACGAACAGCAGTGCAACTGCACCTTATTTCGTAATAAATAGTATCATGCTTATAGACATAACGTCAAGCGGCAGCATATTTTATTACGAAATCTGATGCAAATGCACCTGATTTCGGTATAAAATGTCCTCTTTTTCCTCCTCGGCAAAAATCCTTATCTCGCCGTCCTCCTGATAATCCTTGAACGCGTGTATAATCGCATTTTCCACAAAAGGCTGCAGAATTGCATATTAAGGGTGGCATAATTGCCTGCTTTCCGTGGTGGCTTTCCATAAAAAAACATATATAATGTTATTTTAGAGGTGATGTATATGAATTTAGAAGAAAAATTGCAAATGTTAAGGAAGAAGAATGGTTATTCCCAAGAACAACTGGCAGATAAGATTGGGATAGCAAGGCAGACTGTAAGCAAATGGGAAAACG
>CAMSTM010000242.1 GCA_947063675.1 uncultured Lachnospiraceae bacterium
CTCATTTGTATTTTCCGCAGTTCCTAAAGGAAAGTGATGTTCAGGAACGGATGGTACGGGATTATATTGTACGAAACGGCGGAGAATGGGAGCAGCTTATACATGACCCGGAGTTTGAAAAATATTTCACTGTAAAGGGAACCGCACTTAAAAATGTCCCTGCGGGATATGAAAAAGAGCATCCGCAGGCGGAATATCTGAAATTTAAGAGCTGGTATCTGGAATATCCGCTAAGGGATGAAGATGTGGCAGACGCAGAAATGTTTCCTGCAAGGGCCGCGGAGATTTTCAGAGCCATGAAGCCCTTTAACGATTATCTCAACAGAGCCCTTGCAGATTTTAAAATGCCGGAAAGGTGAAAAAAGCGGAAAAAAATTATTCAAATGCTAAGAGCTGCGCATCGCATTCGGATAAATCCTCTCCATCCTCTCGTCGCCAAAGCGCTCGTCCATCACCCGCTCCCACTTGTAAACGGGCGCCGCTCCGTCTGCCCGGGTATCGTACCGAATCAGCGCCATCATGGACATACAGATATTCATTGCCATGAACACGGCAAAAAATACGGTCAGTACCTGCCCCGTTTTTTTCAGCAGAAAATCAATGATGACAGCCAGCTTCGGATAGAGGATTTTCAGCCACACCACGGCGGCAATCCCCCAGAAAAAGCAGTAAAGAAGATTGATTCTTCCTCCCAGATTAAAGGGCATACTGCTATAGTCCCAGAAAACCTTTCCAAATACAATTTCCGTAAAGACGCTGCACAGATATTCATAAGCGCCCCCCAGGAATGTCCCCGCCCAGAAAATATGAAAATCCGGCCTGTCCCTGTCCTTAAAAAGAAGGGCCGTAAAAAGCGCAATCGCCAGCCCCCATACAATACTGAACGGCCCCCATACCAGACTGCTTCTGCTCATCCAGACTCCCGCCGTAACCCGGCAAAACAGCGTTTCCACAATATCGCCCAGAAAGGCTCCAATAAAAAACAGCCAGAAAAGCTGGACGATTCCGCATTTTTCCTCGCTTTTTACCACTTCCTGCGCATCCGCAATGGCGGGATATACCCTCTGCATACGGTTCTCAATACGGCCTGCCAGCGCCGCCGCAATCCCCTCCGACCACTTTTTAAGACGGCGGTTCCAGCCAAACAGAAAAGGCAGCTTTTTTTCCAGATGATAAACCGTCATAAGGGAACCGGAGATATCCACAAAGCCAATGACTGTCAGCGTCCAGATAATCGCCCTTCCCGGAACGCCGGGAAGGATATGATAAACATCCAGTATCCATTCATTCAAATACTGAACGCTCAGAAAGCCCAAAAGTCCCCAAAGGATGGAATATTGCAGGCAGATATATCCGGCAAAATTCCACTTCTTTCCGGAATAATCCCACCACTTTTTCTGTTTCATCTTCTCCAGAAGCTTTCCGGTAAACCATTCCACGGCGGTTGCAATTACCCCGCAGCCCAGAAACAGGAAAAACGGCTCCCTGCGGAGGTCCTGCAGGAACATTCCGAGAATTACTGCGGTAAATCCGTAGATAAAGCAAAACGGCCCGGAGGCAAACCCCCTGTTTCTGAATTTTCTTACTTTTATGGTGGCTGCCATGGTTTCCGTTGCCCATGCGAAAAAAGAGTAGGTAAAAAACAGGGCTGCGGCTTCGTAAAATGTATAATTCATTACTTTTCCTTTCTCATTTGTTCTTTGTCTTTCGTCTGCCGCTAAGCTCCGGCATCACCGTAAGCATCATGGCAAGGAAACATGCGCTCCCTCCCAGGAAATTGGAAACCGGCTCGGCCACAAACACGCCGTTTGCCTCAAGGTTTCCCACATAAGGCAGAAGAAACGTCAGCGGCACCACAATCACTACCTTTCGAAGCAGCGAGAAGAAAATCGCCTGTTTCTTTTTATTCAGGGACTTGAACACCGTCTGTCCACTGTATTGCAGCGCCTGAAAAATAAACGCAAAAAAGTAAATATGCAGAGCCGGCACTGCAACGGTCAGGAGAGAATCGTCATTATTAAAGATGCCGATAAACATTTCCGGGAAAAGCAGGATAAGCACCCAGGTTGCGCCGGTATAAACGAGCGCGGACAAAGTGATAAAACGGATTGCCTTTTTCACATTATCATATCTTTTGGCGCCGTAATTATAGCTTAAAATCGGAGACGCGCCGTCGGCAATGGCAAGCACCGGCGTATCCAGTATCTGCCGCACGGAGTTGATAATTGTCATGGTGGAAATGTAAACGTCCCCGCCGAAAGCGCCCAGCATCCTGTTGCAGGCAATCTGCACCAAACTGTTGGTACACTGCATAACGAAGCTGGCACTTCCCAGACCCACGATATCCAGTACGCGCCTCTTTCCAAAGGACGGCTTCCTTTTCAGGCTGATACGAAGCTCCGCCCTTTTTCCCGTAAGAAAACGCACCACAAAAACAGCGGACAGAATCTGCGAGCAAATCGTCGCAAGGGCGGCTCCCCGGACGCCGAGATGGAAGACAAAAATAAAAATCGGGTCCAGCACAATATTGGTAACCGCTCCGAGAAAGATGGTGGTCATGCCCACATTTGCAAATCCCTGGGAGTTGATGAAGGGATTCATCCCAAGCGCCACCATGGCAAACACGGTTCCCATCAGATAAATGCGCATATAGGGCATGGCATAGGGAAGGGATGCCTCGGAAGCTCCGAACAGAATTAGGACCGGACGGCAGAAAATGCTTCCCAGAACTGTCAAAATCACTCCCGTAATCACAAGCAGATAAAAGGAGGTGTTCATGATTTCTCCCGCTTCCTCCTGATTGCCCCTTCCCCTCTCAATGGAGCAGAGAGGCGCGCCGCCCGCTCCATACAGATTGGTAAAAGCCGTAATCAGCGAAATAAAGGGAAAACACAGTCCCACTCCCCCCAGCGCCAGCAGGCCTTCCCCGGGAATCCTTCCTATGTAAATCCTGTCAACAATGTTATACATTAAGTTCAGTATCTGCGCCACCAGCATGGGAGCCGCCACCCGGATAATGTTCTGAGTGACGCTTCCCTTTGAAAAATCAACCTGTTTCGCCTGCATTCCCAACACTGTCCTTTCTCATAATTTTATGCTTTCCATCTTATCACGGATTCCTTTTTAGAGTCAACCGCCGCGCCGGGGACTTGCCATTTGAAAATAAACTCCCTATAATAGGGCTGATATCAGACGCCGGAAAGCGAGGAAAAAATGCTTACAATATATTATATAGAAGATGATGAATCAATTTCCTATACTATAAAAGAATATCTGGAGGAAAAGGGGTACAGGGTCGTTCTCTTTTCTACCATCGCCGAAGCCAAATCCGCCCTGACAGCCGGTTTGCCCACACTGGTACTGGTGGACTGGAACATGCCCGACGGAAACGGCAGCGCGCTTTGCCGGTGGATTCGCTCTAACTGGAAGGCGCTTCCCGTTATTTTTCTTACCGTCCGCAGCGATTCCCGCGACATTGTTTCCGGCTTCCAAAGCGGCGCGGACGACTATGTGGTAAAGCCCTTTTCGCTGGACGTGCTGCATTTGCGCATTCAGGCGCTGCTTCGGCGGGCGGGCGATGTGTCAAAACAGTATTTATCCTGCGGCTCCATCTTTCTTGACAAAAATAAGGTCCAGGTTTCCTGCGGCGGGGAAGATGTTTCCTTAAGCCCGTCGGAATACCAGCTTCTCCTGTACTTACTGGAGAACAAGGGGAAAACCGTGACAAGGGAAAGATTGCTTTCTGAAATCTGGGATATAAACGGCAATTATGTCAGCGACAATACCCTCACCGTTACCATGAAGCGGCTGCGGGAAAAGCTGCACCAGCCCGCCTGTCTGAAAACTGTCCGAAGTGTGGGCTACCGCATGGAGGAGTCCGAATTATGACTACAAGAAAAAATCTTATCATTCTGGCCGGTTTTGTCCTGTCCGTAAGTCTTTTGTCCGTTTCCGCTGCCACCATGCTCTTAACGGATTATTTCAGCTGTCTGCAGATGCACATAACGGACGGACTGTGCATGGAAATTATCGACAAAGAGCCCTCAGCCAGGGACGCCGTTTTGTCTGCGCTGAAGGAATATCGATACCGCGCTCCCTTACTGCCGTCCAAAAGTCTTTTTCAAGCCTATGGCTATAAACAGACGGATTTTCTCCGGATTGCGGTAAGAAATA
>CAMSTM010000243.1 GCA_947063675.1 uncultured Lachnospiraceae bacterium
ATTTTGAGAAAATTTACAGAGGAAGACATGGAAGCGCTTTTTCTTATTCTTAAAGATGAGGAAGTGAATAAATTCCTTCCGTGGTATCCCATGAAGGACATTGAGGAAACTAAAAAGTTTTACGACGAAAGATATGCGGCAAAGTATCAGCTGCCTCAGGCATACGCATACGCTGTTTGCCTGAAAAGCGATAATGTTCCGATTGGTTATATCAAAGTTGACATGGAAGAACATCACGACTTTGGTTACGGACTTCGTAAAGAATTTTGGAATCAGGGAATTACTTCAGAAGCGGCAAAAGCTGTTGTGGCGCAGGTAAAAAAAGATGGTCTTCCCTATATCACGGCAACCCATGACAGGAATAATCCAGGAAGCGGAAGGGTTATGCAAAATGTGGGCATGAAATATTGCTATTCATATGAAGAAAACTGGCAGCCCAAAAATATTCCTGTTATATTCAGAATGTATCAGTTAAACTTTGATTGTAACAATGACTTTGTATTTAAAAAGTATTGGAATATATATGAAAATCACTTTGTAGAAGAATTATAATTTATGTCATGATAAAACAGGTTGACTCTGAAGGGGCAGGGTAGTATTTTAAAAACATAAGACATCAGGTCCGCAGGACTATAAAAAGGAGAAGCTATGAAAAAAATTGACAGGATACCGGATACCGGACAGCAGTGGTATAAAGACGCCAAATACGGACTTTTTATCCATTGGGGATTATATGCAATTCTGGCCGGGGAGTATAAGGGACAAAAGACTGACCACATATCGGAATGGATTATGAATACGCTTAATATTCCGGTAGAAGAGTATGAAAAGCTGGCCGGGGAGTTTTGCCCGCAGCAGTTTTGTGCCGACTGGCTTGTGCGGATGGCAAAGGAAAGCTGGGGCATGAAGTATATTGTGTTCACGTCAAAGCACCACGAGGGCTTTGCCATGTATCATTCAAAGTGCAGTCCGTATAATGTAGTGGATGCAACGCCCTGTGGCAGAGATATTTTGAAGGAACTGGCAGACGCATGCCGTAAATATGGCATAAAGCTTGGCCTTTATTATTCTCAGGCGCAGGACTGGCATGAACCTGACGGATATATGGCGAACACCATGATGGAAAATGAAAAACCTCCTGTGGATAATGATGCTAAAGATTTTCAGCATTATCTGGATAATAAGGTAAAGCCTCAATTGAAAGAGCTTCTGACAGGCTATGGGGAAATTTCCCTGATTTGGTTTGATACGCCGATGGGAATGACTCGGGAACAAAGCATGGAGTGTATCAGCCTTGTAAAATCTCTGCAGCCTGACTGTATTATCAGCGGGCGTATTGGAAATCAGCTGGGAGATTATATGACTACAGGCGATAATTTTATTCCAAGGCTTCCTTTTGACGGAGACTGGGAGCTGCCTGCCACGTTGAACGACACCTGGGGCTATAACAAGGACGACAACAACTGGAAGGAACCTGAGCAAATCATAAGAACGCTGGTGAAAATCTGCAGCCGTGGGGGAAATTATCTGTTAAATGTAGGGCCGAGGGCGGACGGGTCGATACCGGAGAAAAGCGTTGAAATCCTAAATGCGGTGGGACAATATCTTCATGAAAATGGGGAAGGCATTTACGGAACGCAAAAGCTGGGAATATACCCATATGAGCTTGACTGGGGGGAATTTACGGGTAAACCGCACAGGATGTTTATCCATGTATTTAAACCCTGCAAGGGGCTCGGGATGATGAACCTTTCCGCGAATGTCAAAAAAGCATATCTGCTGCGCGACGGGTCAGAGCTGGCGTATAAGGTGGAGGAAACCTGCGAGGGGGATTCCATGGTAACGGTGGAACTGCCGCAGGGGCTGCGTAAGCAGGCTTATTACTGCGTATGTCTGGAAATAGAAGAGGAATGGCCGGTTTTTGAGCCTTTGCGCGGGTAAAAAGGCTGACAGAAAAATTGTGAGAGGGAAAGCTGACAGAAAAAAGTGGGAGCCGTCTGGCGCAGCACAAAGAGGGGTGTGAAAATGAATCAGAAAGCAAAGAAAATAGAATTTCGTCTGGGAACTGCGGGAAAGCTTGCGCCTCTTGTCGTTGCCGCGGCGATGATTGGATGGGCGGCTTTTAGCCAGTCCAATGTGAACGGATATGTGCTGGCATTTTTTGCGGCGCTGGTGACGGGAGTCGTTTTTGCAAAGGATGAAAAGGCATACGGGGAGGCGCTGGTATACGGTCTTGGCAAGCCGATGTTTGCCATCATTGTTCTGGCGGTGATACTGGCGGCTGTTTCGGGGAAGCTGATTTCCGCCAGCGGGGCGGTACAGACGATTGCGGTATATGTGGTGGAAGCGGGTTTTACGGGAAAGCTTTTTGTGGCGGCGAGCTTTCTCATCACCTGTCTTCTGGCTTTTGCCACGGGAACCTCGGTGGGGACTTATTTTGTGGTGATTCCGATTTTGTTTCCGGTAGGCGTGCTGGCGGGGGCGGCGCCGGAATTTATGATTGGCGCTATCGTGTCGGGAGCGGCATTCGGCGATAACTTAGGGCCGATTTCAGATACCACTATTGCATCCTCTGCAACGCAGCACGCGGATTTGGGCACCGTGGTGAAAACCAGGACGCGTTACAGTCTGCCGGCAGCGGCGGGGGCGCTGGTGCTTTTTATGGTGTTTTCCAAAACCGCGGACGGGAATGCCGCGCTTGAGGCTGCGGGCGGCGAGGCAAATCCCCGCAGTCTTGTCATGCTGGTGGTGCCGGTGGTCATTATCGTCTTTTGCATGCTGCGGAAGCACCTCATTACGGCGCTGTCCTTCGGGATTCTGGCGGGAATTGCCGCCGGGCTGCTTTCCGGCGTATACACGGCGGACGGGCTGATTTCGTTTCCCGGCGGATTTGCCGTATCCGGGGCGATTATAGACGCCATTACGGGGACGGCAGGCACAGTAGCCATGCTGATTGCGGTATTTTCGCTTCTGGGTGTGTTGGAGTGCGGCGGTTTATTTGAAGATGTGAGGGGGCTTCTGGAGCGTTTTGCAAAAAAAGAGCGGAGCACAGAGGCAACGATTGTCCTGTCTGTGGGTATATTGAGCATGGTTACGGGCGTAATTTCGGTGGCTATCGTGGCGCTTGGCGATTTGGTCAATGAGATTGGGGAAAGGGCAGGAGTGAACCGATACCGCCGGGCGAATCTGATGGACTGTACGGGCTGTGTGTTCTGTTTTCTTGCGCCCTGGACGGTGCATTGCGTGATTCCGGCGCAGCAGTCCGCCCAGTTCGGGGAGGGCTTTGCAGTAGCGCCGGCCTCGGTGCCTTTCGTGAATTATTATTCGCTCTGCATGCTGGTGATATTGCTGGCGGCGGTGATTACCGGATACGGGAGAAAGAGCTCCGGGGACTGACCTTCCCGGAAGATGCCAAAATATCAAATGAAGTTGGTACAGCGTACGGTTATCTGAGCGCTGCCTGCGGAAATAAGTCGTTCAATACAGTGTAAAGCTGTGTTGGGCGGCTTTTTTATTCCCGCGGGCAATGAGCCAGGCGGATGGGATACCACGCAGCTTAACTGCGCTGCAAGCCTGATGCTCCGTCTGCCTGCCGGGGGTGAATGTTCACACCAACTTCACAGAAGCCGCACACAGACTTCACCTCATTTTCCTATATTGATATCGTTAAAGAAACGGAACATGGTTTCGGGGAAAAGGAGGAATATTTATGACATTTTTAAGCATGGAGTGGTATTGGTGGCTGCTGATTGCGGCGGTTCTGGTAATCTCTGTCCCTCTTAAAATCAGATTTATGAAATGGTGGAGCAGGCGGCAGCAGGAAAAGAAGGACGGCGGATGCGGGAAGTGGGGTGAGGAGGAATGATTGAAGTTAAAAACCTGACATTTTCCTACGGAAAGGATAAGCAGGCTTTAAGGGGCATAAATTTTACGGTGGGAGACGGGGAAATATTCGGATTTCTGGGGCCCAACGGTTCGGGGAAGTCAACGACGCAGAAAATCCTCACCGGGATTTTGAAAGGACACGGCGGCGGCGTGTCGCTGTTTGGACAGAGTATTTCCACGGTGCATACGCGGGAATTTTATCAAAAGATAGGAGTTTTGTTTGAATTTCCCTATCTGTATGCCAATTTAAGCGCCGTTGACAATCTGA
>CAMSTM010000244.1 GCA_947063675.1 uncultured Lachnospiraceae bacterium
TCCTCTTACCACATGGGTGATGCCCATCAGATGGTCGTCCACCACATTGGCAAAATTATAGGTGGGATAGCCGTCTGACTTTATCAGTATCATGTCGTCCAACTCCGCATTATCCACGGAAATATCGCCGTAAATTTCATCGTGGAAGGTGGTTGTCCCTTCGGTGGGGTTATTCTGCCTGATAACATAGGGAACGCCGGCTTTCAGCTTTTCTTCCACCTCTTCTTTTGACAGGGACAGACAGTGCTTGTCATAAACCGTGATTTCCTTGTTTCCGGCGTCGCCCTCCACCACCTGTGTTTTCAGGCTTGCAAGACGCTCCTTATCGCAGAAGCAGTAATAAGCCTCTCCCTTTTCAATGAGCTTTCTGGCGTATTCCAGATAAATTCCCTGCTTTTGCCTTTCGGACTGCACATAGGGTCCCACGCCCCCGTCCTTGTCCGGGCCCTCGTCGTGAACCAGACCTGTCTTTGCCAGCGTGCGGTAGATAATGTCCACCGCCCCCTCCACGAAACGCTCCTGGTCCGTGTCCTCAATTCTCAAAATAAAATCCCCGCCCTCGTGCCTTGCAATCAGATAGGCATAGAGCGCTGTTCTCAGGTTCCCCACATGCATTCTGCCTGTAGGGCTCGGTGCAAATCTTGTCCTTATTTTCATTTTACGGTTATTCCTTTCCTTTATGCGGTACTTTCTGTTTGGCCACGGCCTTGAATCCGGCAACTTCCTTCATTGCCTGCGGAATGGCGATATTGGTTCCGGCTCCGGCCACGCAGCCGCCGGGGCAGGCCATCCCCTCAATCAGACAGCCGTTCTTTTTGCCGGCCTTGGCAAGCATCAGTATCTTCTTACATTCCGTAAGGCTTTCCGCATGTTCAATATTTACTTCCACATCGGGATAATATTCTCTGATACATTCCTCTATTGCGCTTGCAACTCCTCCCGCCACGCCGTATCCTCTGCCGGCGCCGGTAGCGTCGTCCATCTCCTCGCCGATATCAATGGCCTCCGGGACAATTCCCTTTGCCTCAAACATGCCCGCCAGCTCCTCAAAGGTAATCACGAAATCCACGTCGGAACGGATTGTCCTCCGGGAAGCTTCCAGCTTTTTGGAGGCGCAGGGCCCGATAAACACCACACTGGCGTCGGGATAGTCCTCTTTGATTTTGCGCGCCGTGGCAACCATGGGGGTTAAGGCGTTTGAAATCTTGTCGATGGTTTCCGGGAAAAACTTCTTGGCAAGCATCGACCAGGAGGGACAGCATGAGGTGAGAAGAAAAGGAAGCTTACCCGTGGCAACTTCTTTCACATAATGCTCCGCCTCTGCAATGGCCCCCATATCCGCCCCGATTGCCGTCTCGTATACATCGAAAAATCCAAGCTCCTTTAAGGCCGCCTTGATTTTGGCCGGGGTGACGTTCTTTCCGAACTGCCCCACAAACGCCGGGGCTACCTGGGCGATAATTTTGCGCCCTGACTGCATGGCTCGGATAAGCTGGAAAATCTGGGATTTATCTGCAATGGCTCCGAAAGGACAGCTTACCATGCACTGTCCGCAGGAAACGCATAAATCAGTATCGATATAGGCGCGGCCCTTTTTATCGCTTTTGATTGCCCCTACGCCGCAATGGGCAAGACAGGGGCGGACCTGACGGGAAATGGCGTCATAGGGACAAATAGCCTTGCACTTTCCGCATTTAATACATTTCTCCTGGTCAATCACGGAATGCCCGTTCTTCATGGAAATTGCGCCTCTCGGGCAGACCTCCCGGCAGGGATGGGCTACGCAGCCCATACACTTATCCGTCACTTCATATTTATTTTCAGGGCAGGCGTTGCAGGCTGAAGGAATCACCTGCATTAAGGGCGGCTCGTAATACTTTTCGTCGATATTGCTCTCCTCAAGCCCCTGAGTCACATGAACCGGCATATTTTCCGGGCGTAGAGACAAACCCATCGCCAGACGTATCTGTTCTCTCGTGATTGCCCTCTCCCGGTAAACATTTCCGTATTCCGATTCATCATAATCTACAATTTTGTAAGGTAAGGCCTCCACGTCATCCTTGAGGTTTTCGGAGGTGTAAGCCAGATTTGCCACTTCTTTGAAAATTCGTTTTCTGTTCTTGCGAACCTGAGTGTCTATTCCTCTCATATCCTGTACCTTTCCATAGAAATGCGGCAAAGAAAACATTCGTAAGTCCGTATGCGTCTTTGCCCGCTTTTTGTGCAAAAATCGGGTATCACGTGTCTATTTTTACACAAAGTTCCATGGAAATCAAGGTATAAATCACATTTTATGGAAAGCAGCGGCCTTGCGGCAGCAGCCGAATGTATCGGACGAAGTTTGTGCTGCTGGCAGTCTCTTTCCGAAAAATCAGTCTTCGGCCTCCGGCAAAGCTCCGCTCTCATCCTCAACGTCCGTCAGTATGAAATCCTCCAGTGATTTGTCAAGCGCGTAATATACAGAGCTGCTCACAACATAAACCGTATTTTCATCATTGATATTCAGGTAATAGCCGCCGATGATGGAATTATAATCCCCCAGTTTGACAGTATACATGTTGTTATCCCACTGCAGCGTCAGGTTAACGGAAGGAGTATCAAGCCCGTACTGCGACATATCCTCCACGTCCTCGATTTTCATGGAAGCCGTGATACTGCAGGCGTCTGAGAGAAAAAGCTCCACAGCGCTGTCGTCAATCGCAAGGCTTTCGTCTTCCGGGCATTGAAAGCCCTCTCCCGCCCTGACAAGATTGACATTTCCTTCGCTGCCAATCAGGCCGATATCCGTAACCTGTGACGAATCAATGGCAAGGACGCTGTAGCTTTCCTCTTTTGCTTCCTCCTCCCCGTCAGGGACGTTTTTCAGATATACCTTAAGCGCCCCGAAGGCAGCGGCCGTTATGAGAAGCAGGATGAATAAAATAATCAGTTGATTTCTTTTCTTTCTGTTCATAATCCACCTCCTTGTTTTCAGCGTTTCCGTCTCTTAAACCAGATGCCAAAGCCGGTTACCAGAAAACCAAAGGGAAGCACGATAACCGTCGCAATGGCAAGGAAAACAATGCTGCTCTGAGGCATGGCAATGTAGCTGACCTCATAGCTTTTCACCGGGACAACCACACTGTCCGTATAGGACACGAAGCTTCCAAGGGTTCCGGCAAACAGCATTAAATTCGTTCCCGACACAATTTCATCGGCATTTTGCGTAAACAGATATTCGCTTCCATAGACCACAGCGGTAGAAATCTCCCCTTCCACTTCTTTCTCGCATTTAACGCCTGTATGAAAAGGCCCGTCAATATCGCCCTCCTGTTTTTCATAACCTCCACCTGCGCTGATATCGCTCCTTCCATAGCTCTCGTCGGAGGTGGTAAGGAGAGGCGTGACGGCAACATTCTCCTGTTCCTTTATGGTAATTCCCTGGGCGTATGGAACAAAGACAAAGCTTCCGCTGCCCGTGATGCTGTCCGTAATATCATCATAGCCAACTTCCGGAAACAGATAAAAAGGGTCCTGATAATAAAAATTATTGTCCGCTTCAATGATAAGCCCCTTTGTAATCTCCAGCCCGTAAAAATCCAGAAGGCGGCTGAAATTCGGCATTTCCGCGTCTGTGTAGGCAGAAATAATAAGCATATCGCCTCCCTTTTCCATATAAGAAAGAAGCTTTTCCGTATCGTCATTTGATAAATCCCGGGCAGGCGCATTGAGAATCACACAGTCCGCGTCTTCCGGTACGGTGTCATAATTCAACAGATTAATGGTTTCATAATCCACATTTGCCTTCTCGATTGCAGAGGTAAAGGACGGTTCAAAGGAAAGCTCATCATGACCCTCTAACATGTAGATTTTGGGCATTTCCTCCGTAGCCACATAGGCGATAGCACTGGTAAGCTGCCCCTCCCCGTCATAGCCGGTTACGGTGGAGGAATAATTATAATAATCAAATTCCGACTGATAGATATCGCTGTAATCAATCACCTTACTGCGCTTTGCGCTCTCCACAATCAGGCTGTTTTGGGTGACAATGCCGTCCGTATAATTGGTAAAGAATTTAGGGTTCACAGCCGGGTCTACATAGGAAACCTTAATATGGAGATAGGCTTATTACTCTAACCACCTGCGAATATTCTGCGAAAAATGG
>CAMSTM010000245.1 GCA_947063675.1 uncultured Lachnospiraceae bacterium
TTCACACTTAGAATCTGCGTCCCGTCCACCGAATGACGCATGACTCCACAGTCTGGTTTTTGATTTTGATGCACTTCATATCCTGTCCGCCGATGTCTAAAATACAGTCCACATCGGGGTCAAAGAAAGCGGCTGCATAGTAATGGGCAACCGTTTCCACTTCTCCGTCGTCCAAAAGAAAAGCGGCTTTCATGAGGGCTTCTCCGTAGCCGGTGGAGCAGGAGCGGAGGATTTTTGCATCCGCCGGCATGAGGGCATAGATTTCCCTGATGGCGCGGATGGCAGTCTTTAAAGGACTTCCGTCATTGTTGCTGTAAAAGGAATAAAGCAGGGTTCCGTCTTCCCCCACCAAAGCGGCCTTTGTGGTGGTACTGCCGGCGTCGATGCCCAGAAAGCAGCCGCCTTTATAGGAGGCAAGACTGCCGGCTTTTACGTGGTGGCCGGCGTGCCGCTTTTTAAAAGCCTCATATTCTTCCGGGGAAGAAAATAAAGGCTCCATACGTTCCACTTCAAATTCCATTTTAATATCGGAAGAAAGCTTGCCGAGCATTTCTTCCATTGTATAAGCGACATCCTCTTTTGCATTCATGGCGGAGCCGATTGCCGCAAAAAGATGGGAATGCTCCGTTTCGATGATATGTTCCTTATCCAGCTTCAGGGTACGGATAAAAGCGGTTTTCAGCTCCGAGAGGAAATGCAGGGGGCCGCCCAAAAAGGCCACATGGCCCCGGATAGGCTTTCCGCAGGCAAGTCCGCTGATGGTCTGGTTGACCACGGCCTGGAAGATGGACGCCGACAAATCCTCCTTTGTGGCTCCGTCGTTAATCAGGGGCTGGATGTCGGATTTGGCGAACACGCCGCATCTGGCGGCAATGGTGTAAAGGGAACGGTAATCCTTCGCATATTCGTTTAGGCCGGAGGCGTCGGTCTGTAAAAGGGAGGCCATCTGGTCGATAAAGGAACCTGTTCCGCCGGCGCAGATGCCGTTCATGCGCTGCTCCACGTTGCCGCCCTCAAAATAAATAATCTTGGCGTCCTCTCCGCCAAGCTCGATGGCAACGTCCGTTTTCGGGGCAAGCTGTTTCAGAGCCGTGGCCACGCTGATTACCTCCTGTACAAAGGGAACCTTCAGGTGGTTGGCAAGCGTAAGGCCGCCGGAGCCGGTTATCATGGGGTGAAGTTTTAAGTTTCCAAGCTGATTGTAAGATTCGTCAAGTAAATCGGAAAGCGTTTCTCTTATATTTGCGAAATGTCTCTTATAATCGGAAAAAAGTATCTTATTTGAATCATCTAGTATGGCAATTTTGACAGTGGTAGAACCGATGTCAATGCCAAGGGTATAATACCTGTTGTCCATAATGGGCCACCTTTCTGATATTATTAAATGCGGACTGCACAGCGCGCAGACATGTCCGCCGGGCTTCTGCCTTGCGGTAAAACGGCAAAAAGCTTACAAAACACATGGTTTTATGACATGCGTTGTAATTATACGACAGGAAAATTCAAAATGCAATGCGGGAAGAGTTAATATTTTGTAAATAAAAAATATTATATTTCTAAAAAAACTATGCCTTTATTTACAATTGAATGCGGGAATGGTAGAATATATGAAGTTTCATGCAAAGTAATGAGTTGATATTTTTTGTGCGCGTTCTGTGCGCAGATGGGAGTAAATTTATGAAATCCTCAGGCAGTTTTGAAAGAAGATTCGGGAAATATGCAATAAAAAATCTGTCGCTGGTACTGATTATCTGCTATGGAGTGGGGTATATTTTTCAGTGGATGTACCCGGCTTTTTTATCATATCTGTTTTTAAATCCCTATGAGATTGTC
Organism: uncultured Lachnospiraceae bacterium; assembly: GCA_947063675.1. Classification (GTDB taxonomy): domain Bacteria; phylum Bacillota; class Clostridia; order Lachnospirales; family Lachnospiraceae; genus Suilimivivens. The sequence continues at coordinate 1,834 of CAMSTM010000245.1, forward strand.
TATCACGGACAGATATGGAGGCTTGTTACCTGGCTGATTGTGCCGCCCTCAGGCTTTGACTTTTTTACGCTGCTGATGCTGTACTTTTATTATTCCCTGGGCACTACGCTGGAGCGGACCTGGGGAACCTACAGATATAATGTGTATATCTTTTCGGGAGTTCTGTTCACCATACTCGGGGCGTTTCTGCTGTTCGTCTATACGCTGATTTTCAGGGAAAGTTCGCAGACGGCGGCGCAGCTGTGGGTTTTGTGGGGCGGCTTTGGAACATTTCCTTATCTGGCGGCCATGTTCAGCACCTTTTATGTGAATATGTCCATTTTCCTGGCCTTTGCCAGCACTTACCCCAATATGCAGGTAATGCTGTTTTTTATGATTCCCATCAAAATCAAGATACTGGGGATTATTTACGGGGCCCTTCTTGTATTCCAGTTCCTTACGGGGACAATTGCGGATAAGATTATCATTGCCGCGTCCCTGATGAACTTTATCGTATTTTTTATCACCGGCCGGGGAAAGGTCCATATGTCGCCGAAGCAGGCGAAGCGCAGGCAGGAGTTCCGCCGGGAAGTGAAAAAGACGACAAGGAGCACAAGGCACAAATGCGCTATCTGCGGAAGGACAGACGAAACAAATCCTGAGCTGCAGTTTCGGTTCTGCTCTAAGTGCGCCGGGAATTATGAGTACTGCGAGGACCATATTTTTACCCATACCCATGTGAAGACGAACGATAATCCGCAGCTTTGACTTAAAAGAATTTAAAGCAGCCGCGTTTGCGTATGAGCTGCTGCCGCGTGCAGAAATGAGGGGAACAATAATTATGGAAGAAAATCAGGAAATATTGTTTGCACAGACTCTTGAGAGCGTGAGGAAGCTTGCGAGAAGGCAGGGGAACAGAGTAACCGGGCAGCAGGTGCGGGAGGCCTTCGGGGCGCTTAACCTGTCGGAAGAACAGCTCGGGATGGTGTTTGACTATCTGAGGCAGCGCAAGGTGGCGGTTGCGGACGGCCTGTCCGAAAACGATGCTGCCCTGCGGGGGTTATCAGAAGACGGCGCAGCTTCGGGAGCCTGGACGGAAGATGCTTTATCCTTTAATCAGCCGCCAGAGGGTGAGGAGCTGTCGGAGGCAGAAACCGATTATCTGGAAGAGTATAAAAGGCAGCTTGCCGGGAGCGATGAGATAAGCGAGGGGGAGAAGGAGGCGCTAACCCTTTCCGCCATGGCAGGCGAGAGCGATGCACAGCAGAGGCTGATTCATCTGTATCTGCCGAAGGTGGTGGATATTGCAAGGCTTTACGCCGGGCAGGGGGTTTTTCCTGAGGACCTGGTTGGCGAGGGAAACGTGGCGCTTTCCCTGGGGGTCACCATGCTGGGAGGCCTTGAAAACGCAGGAGAAGCGGAAGGAGCGCTGATGAAGATGGTGATGGACGCTATGGAGGAGTACATTACCGAAAATGAGCAGGAGCAGGACAAGGACAGGAGAATCCTTGATAAGGTAAATAAAGTGGCGGAGAGGGCAAAAGAGCTTGCAAAGGAGCTTCGCCGGAAGGTTACGGTGGAAGAGCTGGCCGCAGAGAGCGGGATGTCGGAAAAGGCCATAAGGGATGCCATGCGGATGAGCGGCTTTGCCATAGAGGATTTGGAAGGACGGTAAGCGGAATTTCGGCGCGGTTTAAAGGCGGCAGAATTGAGGAGAAAATGAAAGGGAAAGCGGAGAAAAACGCCACAAGATACGAGGATTTTAAATATGTGCTTCAGGATACCGGGAATCTTTATCTGGGGGCAGGTTTTTCCTATGAAGAGCTGCTGGAAGCGGAGACGGTTCCTTTCAAGTTAAAGGCAATTCTTTCCCATTATATATTGAAAGAATCGTCGCCCGATACCACACTGGAAAGCGAGTTCTATTATCTTAAGGAGGATACCTTTCTTTATGAAACCTACAGACAGTTAAAGGTAAAGGTGAAGGGACAGGTTCAGGCAGAAAAAAGGAGCCTGCTGGGAAAAACCTCGCTGGTTTATCAGGAAAAGGTTTTTACGCTGCCGGAGCTTACGGCGATGAACCTTGCCCGGAAAAAGGCTTCCGGGATGCTCATTCGGGAGATTATCATCTCGAAACTGGGCATGATGACTTTCAGTGTCTGAAACGGATTTTTGTAATCCATCTGCCTTTACCAACAATTTCCATAAAAAAATTGCAAAAACTTTCATTTTTTGCTTGCAAAAATATTAATGTTTTGTTAATATAAGCATATGTCAGATGGAAATCATCAGACAACATTAAATTTTGGTAAAATTCCCCTTTTACACTGA
>CAMSTM010000246.1 GCA_947063675.1 uncultured Lachnospiraceae bacterium
CCGCTTTGTACACGCTTCCGGGCAGCTGATGATGCTTTCCATTTTACTGGCAGGTATAGCAATCTGCCTGTCGCTGGCGGCAGGAAACACCTTATTTCAGATTATGCCCTATTATCTGGTCAGTATTCTGGGATTATATCTGTATTTTTCCATTTCGGGAATCGTTGATATACATGAGAGAAGAAAAATTTTAAAAACAAACCTGACGGATTATCTGGAGAACTATTTTGTTCCCAGACTGGAATCCGAAAAGGAAAGCGCAATGGAGGAGGGGGTTAAGAAAAGAGAAAAATATGCGCTCGAGTTTATGGAGGACAAGAAAGGAGAGGAAAAAGCCCGTACAGGTGATTTTGAAGAACAGGCGCAGCCGGTTGTAAAGCATTATCAGGACGAGCTTGAAAACCTCCTTGAAGAATTTTTCGCTTAAAAAAAATCCTTTTCTGTGATATACTGTGAAGCATTGGACAGGCCGGTATAGAAATCAGGAAAGGATTATTTTTTATGAATAAAGCAGTTGCAATCCTTAAAAAGGGAGAGGGGCGCGCGCTGAAAGCGGGCGGAATGTGGATATACGATAATGAGATAGCGCATATCGAGGGAGAGTTTGCGGACGGAGATACCCTGGAGGTGCATGATTTTGACGGTTATCCTTTAGGAAAGGGCTTTATTAACCGCCATTCCAAAATCAGAATCAGGATGATGACCAGAAATATCCGTCAGGAAATTGACAGGGAATTTTTAAGGCGGAGGGTGACGGACGCCTGGGAATACCGGAAAAGGACGGTGGATACAGGGAGCTGCCGTCTGATATTCGGAGAGGCGGATTTTCTGCCGGGACTTGTAATCGACAAATTCTCCGATGTGCTGGTGGTGGAATCGCTGGCGCTTGGCATAGACCGGTACAAAGAGGAGATTGTGGAGCTTTTAAAAGAGGTTCTTAAGGCCGACGGAATTTTCGTCAGGGGCGTTTATGAGAGAAGCGAGGCCGGCGTAAGGCGCAATGAAGGCATGGAGCCCTTTAAGGGATTTATCGGCGAAGCCTTTGACACGAATGTGGAGATAGAAGAAAACGGCGTAAAATTCCTGGTGGATGTAAAGGAAGGACAGAAAACAGGTTTTTTCCTGGACCAGAAATATAACCGGCTGGCTGTGCGGAAGCTGTGCCGGGATGCCAGGGTGCTCGACTGCTTTACACATACGGGTTCTTTTGCGCTGAACGCTGCGGCAGGCGGCGCAAGGGAGGTTATTGCCGTGGATTCGTCGGCTCTTGCCGTGGAACAGGCCCGTAAAAATGCGCTGCTGAATCATATGGAAGAAAGAGTGCGCTTTGAATGCCGGGATGTTTTTGAGCTGCTGCCGGAGCTGGAAAAAGCGCAGGAAAAGTTTGACGTGGTGATATTGGACCCTCCGGCCTTCACCAAATCCCGTAATTCAGTCAAAAATGCCGTCAAGGGCTACCGGGAAATCAATCTCCGGGCCATGAAGCTTGTAAAAAACGGGGGCTTTCTGGCGACCTGCTCGTGCTCCCACTTTATGACCTGCGAGCTTTTTACGGAAACCATTGCACAGGCGGCAAGAAACGTCCATAAACGTCTGCGTCAGGTGGAATTCAGGACACAGGCGCCTGACCATCCGATTTTGTGGGCGGCGGACGAGTCTTATTATTTAAAATTTTATATTTTTCAGGTGTGCGATTTTGTATAAATTGCTTCTTGCAAATTTAAAGAGACAGTGCTAGTTTAGGGGAAAAAGATAATTTAAGGAGGAGACGGGAAATGTCTTATCATTATTTATTAGATTTGGCGCTGATTCTTTTAAGTACTAAGCTGTTTGGGATTTTGACAGGAAAATTCCAGATGCCGCGGGTAGTGGGAGCGCTTCTGGCCGGACTTGTGCTGGGCCCCGCCATGTTTAATGTCCTGTCGGAAACAGAATTCCTCTCGCAGCTGAGTGAACTTGGAGTCATTGTAATTCTTTTCACAGCGGGGATGGGCACTGACCTTCGGGAATTGAAAAATGCCGGAAAAGCCGGATTTCTGGTGGCTCTATGCGGCGTGCTGGTTCCTATGGCAATGGGAACAGGCTTTGGCTGGCTGGCCGGAAAAGCCGGATGGCTTCCGGGAAACACCTTTTTGGAGAATGTTTTTCTGGGAACGGTACTTACGGCAACTTCTGTCAGTATTACTGTTGAGACGCTAAAAGAGCTGGGCCGACTGGATACCCGGGTGGGCAGCACGATTTTAGCCGCTGCGCTGATTGACGACGTATTGGGTCTGGTGGCGCTGACAATAGTCGCAAGTATGGCTGGCGACGGAAGCGGGGTTTTGCTGGTGATGCTGAAAATCGTATTGTTTTTTGTTTTTGCGATTGCCGCGGCTTTTGGAGGTATTCGGCTCTTTCGCTGGATTATTGACCATGCCCAACAGAAAAATCTCCGGCGGTATCCGGTATTTGCCTTTGTGATTTGCCTGCTTTTGGCTTACTGTGCAGAAGAATTTTTTGGCGTGGCAGATATTATCGGCGCATTTGTAGCGGGACTGGTTGTGGCATGCACCTCCAAAGCGGACTATATCCGTTCGAAATTCGAGCCTTTGAGCTATCTGCTTTTGACCCCGGTGTTTTTTTCCGGTATAGGAATCAAGGTGGAATTGCCCAGGTTGAGCGGGAGCCTTGTCGCCTTCTCTCTGCTCCTTTTGGCTGTTGCAGTTCTGTCAAAAGTTATCGGCTGCGGCCTGGGAGCGCGGTTTTGCGGGTTTAACACTGCAGAAAGTATTCAGGTGGGAACCGGAATGGCCTGCCGTGGAGAGGTGGCTTTGATAGTGGCAAACAGGGGATTATCCATGGGAGCTCTCAGCCAGGCTATGATGACGCCTATTGTAATTACAGTGGTGGGCTGCGCCGTATTGACGCCGTTATTGCTGAAGCTGGCTTTCAGCGGCCATAGCAAGGGAACGGATGACGGGAGCACTCTTGCTGCCAGGTACCACAGAACCGAAAAGCTTGAGCAGGTATCTGATGAACTGCTGAGCAATAAATGATGCTGACAGCAGAGGATACCCGCTGCATTGGAACGGAGAAAAGGAGCACAATACGTGATAAGAGATATTCTGCTTGACACTTTGACGGATGGAATAAAACTGCTTCCGTTTCTGTTTATTACCTATTTGATAATGGAAAACATTGAACATAAAACCAGCCAAAAAACCCGGCAGATAATGAAAAGCTCGGGGAAATGGGGACCGGCGCTTGGCGGAGCGCTCGGCGTATTTCCCCAGTGCGGGTTTTCCGCTGCGGCATCGAATCTCTATGCGGGACGCGTGATTACTATGGGAACGCTGGCCGCCGTATTTTTGTCCACGTCGGATGAAATGCTCCCGATACTGATATCTGAGAAAGTGAATGCGGGAACGATTTTCAGGATTCTCGCAGTAAAGGTTTTTGTCGGTATTTTGGCGGGATTTTTGATTGATTTGCTTCACAGAAGGCAAAAAGGGACGGATACGGAAGAACTGCGGATAGAGCATATATGCGAGCATCAGCACTGTAACTGCGAAAAGGAAAGCGTCTTTCAATCGGCTCTCCGACATACGGTTCAGATATTTTTGTTTATTCTGGTAATTTCCCTGGCGCTTAATCTGTTAATTCACTTTGCAGGCGAAGAACGTCTGGCCATGCTGGTTTCAGGAAATCCTGTTTTAGGCACGATGGCGGCCGGGCTGGTTGGCCTGATACCAAACTGCGCCTCCTCTGTGGTTCTGACGCAGCTTTATCTTGAAGGACTGCTGGGGGCTGGGGCAATGCTTGCCGGACTGCTTGCCGGTTCCGGGATTGGCCTTCTGGTGCTCTACCGGGTAAATGATGACATGAAGGAAAATATAAGAATAACGGTGATGCTTTATGCGACAGGCGTTCTGGCGGGAATTTTTATTGAAATGTCCGGAATGACATTTTAACCGGATATCATAAAATCCCATTTCAGGGCGAAAAAAAGCACCATCCCCAAGGCTCATACGTCCCCAAAAATGGTACTCCGTGCGTCTTCAGGGGCTCGAACCCTGGACACCCTGATTAAGAGTCAGGTGCTCTACCAACT
>CAMSTM010000247.1 GCA_947063675.1 uncultured Lachnospiraceae bacterium
CGTACTCGTCGTCTTCGTACTCGTATTCTTCCTCGGCGTACTCGTCGTCTTCGTATTCTTCTTCATCCTCGGCGTACTCGTCGTCTTCATATTCTTCGTCTTCGTCAAAATCTATCCATTCCAGTTCTTCCACATCATTTTTATGCCTGCTTTTTTTACCGCCTTTCAGTTTCTGCAGCAATTTACCCATTTATGTAAGTCCTCCTGACTTCCTTCGGTTTCTGTATTTCCCTTGTTTCGCTTCTATAAGCGTTATACACAGTATAACATTTTCTTCCCCATAAGTACAAATATTTTGTGTTTTATACCTCACAATTCATAATAATTCAGCCAGACCATTTTAAAAAATCGTTCTATATATGTCTATTATGCCATTTTATGGCAAAATATATCGATTTATGTCGCTATAGTACGGCAAGTATTACCATATAAGTCATTGACTTTTTTCGCAAAAATGCTAAACTTAAAGACAGATTTACAACTATCGTTTTGTCGCAGAAAAGGGGAATTTTATTATGATGTATATGCATTACTGTAAACGATGTCACCGCGTTTTTATGCTGAACGGTCATAAAATGATATGTCCGAAATGTACTGAGCCTCTGACAGAACTCCAGATTTCTTATCTGGACTATGTTGAGATGGATATGGGTGAACGTGAAGCCTTTAAAAACGCCTGCTCCGATGAAAACCAGCTTTGTAAACTGAAGACTACATATCGAATGTATAAATACAGTAAATGGTATAAAACACTTCAGGCTCACAACAAGGACAATCTGCCAATCACAACCCTGCTGGCGGCTATTACTTTAGACCAGGACAAAAACCGCGCCATGCAGTAGAAGCTTCAGCAAACACAGGAATATTCACAGTCACAGAGCCGGGAAATCCCGGCTCTGATATGTTATTGACACTCCCTGAAATGCCCAAACACAGTGATTGTCCTCATCCATTCCAACGCTTTTGATACTTTTTCCCTTTTGTATTTCCTATTGATTCTATCTTTCCCTGCTCTGTTAAATCCTTCAGCAATTCCTTAATACGAGACTCCTTAACGGAAATAACCCCCTCAAAGTCCGATGCTTTATACCACATACCATACTGCATACTGTCCAAAATCAACATCTGATTTTCTAAAGTTTTTTCGCCGGTTTTTTTCGCCGACTTTTTTCGCCGGTTTTTCCTGCCTCATCCTTAAAATCAATGTAACCTGATTTAAAGTATCTCAGGAAAGAACCGCTCCCCTATCTGTAATACACAAATATCCCAAGCAGAATGACAGCCATCCCCAAAAGCTTCCTCTTTGTGATTTTTTCCTTAAAGAAAAAGTAGCTGAGCAGCATCACCACTACATATCCAAGGGACTCCACCACCGGAACATTGGAAAAATCCATCCCTCTGTACGCGAAAACCGTAAGGAACATGGACAAAAACATCATGCCATATCCGCAAATAACATAAAAATTCAAATATTCCCGTACAGGCGAAGTATAGGTCTTTTCAGCGCTTTTTTTCAAAAGAATCTGCGCAAAAGAAGCGATAATCACCGATACAATCAGAATCAGCAGATAAAAATTCATGATTTTTCCTCCTCGCTGTTTAAAATAAAAATCCCGGCCATAACCAGCAGAATTCCCGCCGTTTTAAAGACGGTTATCTTTTCATGGAAAATGAAAATCCCCCATATCAACGCCCAGAGCAAAGTAACGGCTTTATTGGCGTAGGCAACGGACAGCTCGAATTTTTTTATCACCTGCTGCCACAACAGAGCGTATATCCCCAAAATTACAACATCAAGTCCGTAAAAAAGAATAAACGGCAGGCTGAAAAGTTCCTCGTTTGATGCAAATTTTGCAACCACACTGGAACCGCTGTAAATCAAAAACACTGCCTGCAGCATAAGAAAGTCTTTCCACCGAAAATTTTTCTTCATAATATTTCTCCCAGTTTCCCTTCAAATTTTAATGCCTGTCGCAACCTGATGCAAATAATATACCATATCTGCATATCTTTTCATACTTTAATTTTAAAAACGAGGGGCCGGTTCCCCTCGTTTCCTTCACTTTCCCCTGCCCGCCTTCCTAATCCCGACCGCAAGCATCCCGATAAACACCGCCGCATCCGCAAACAGAACAATTACGATATTTTTTACCGCTCCAAAAACAAAAAGTATTGTAAACGCCTCCACAGACAATATGACAAAGCACAGAAAGTTGGTCAGATATTCGGCGATTAGCCTCCTGTAAGGGCTGTTGATGTTTAATTTTGTATAAATGAACGGCCGCAAAAAGCCCCTCACAATCATGCAGGCAATCGGATAAGCAAAAATCACGTTCCTGTCTGCAAAGGAAACCGCCTCGCCCCTGCTCCACTGAACCGGAATTTCCGGCGGCAGCTTCCCATAGGCTAAAAGCCCGGTTATCAGACTGAGCGCGGTAATTACCGCCCATGTGGCGAGACTGCTCCAGATATGCACAAAGCCTGCCGAATCCAGCTGGAATACAGGCTCGTTATCCTTCCAGTAATCCTGCAATTCCTCCACATAACTCTCCACCCGCAGTTTTTCAAAGCTGATGTTTTCTGCTTTCCGCATCTTCTCGCAGACCATCCTTGCCCTGCCAAAAGCCTTAATCTCCCTGTCAAGCTTTTCACTTTGTTCCGTAAGAGCTTTATATAAGGAAAGCTCTCCTGCCATGATGTCGCGTATATTCTCCACGGAAATACCAAGCGTCCTTAAAAAGGCAATTTTTTTAATATTTTCAATATCAGCTTCCGAGTAGTCTCTGTAACCGTTTCCCTCCGCCCGGGCCGGTTCAATCAATCCTTCCTTTTCATAAAATCGAATATTTGACCGGGACAGCCCCGTGGATTTTTCAGTTTCCTTTATTGTCATAACAGTCTCCCTTCCGGTGCATTTTATATTAGCATAAGGTGTAAATAAGGTTTACAGTCAAGAGAAAAACTTAAAATTTTATGAATAAGTAGATTTTTTATCCAAACAATAGTAGAATAACAAATAATTTGATTTATTTTTACTATGGATAAAATGAAAAAGGAGAACTATATGGACGACAATAAAAAATTTAAAATTCCTTCTATGAGGGTCAATCTGCATATAATACTTCTGGTAGTCATTCTGCTGATTGCCATCGTAGCTGTATACAGATTATACAAATGGAATCAGGGAACTGACCTGGATATGGATGTGAGCGACGTGGACCCGTCGGAATTTGATATTGAAACCCTTGACATGATTATCCCTATGGACGCCTCGCTTTTAGAGGGCAGAGAGGACGACGGGGTAACCACAATTTTATGTCTGGGAAACAATCCTTTCACGGATGACCGCGACACCACCGGACTGGCTGCTCAAATCGCCTCCAAAACCGGAGCGGTTGTTTATGACTGCGCTTTTCCCAATTCCTCCGCTGCCTGTAAGTATCCCATGTACAACCCGGAATACACAAAAGACCATTTTAACTTCTTTTATGTGGTGGAATGCTTCCGCAACAATGAGTTCAGGGCCATAGCCTCCATTGCCAGCGATGAGCCGGACCCCAGGTATACGGAAGCCGTGGAGGTCATGAAGACCGTGGATATGGATAAGGTGGATATTATCATTGTCATGTATGACAGTACCGACTACAACATGGGCACACCCTCCGACAACCCGAAAAACCCCAACGACGTTACCGCTTTTACCGGCGGTCTGCGCACCACCCTCCAAAATATCCAGAGTACCTGGCCGCATATCAGGATACTGGTAATGTCCCCGACTTACGCCCGGTTTATGGATGAGGACGGCGAGCTCTACAACGGTACGATGAAGGATATCGGAAACGGCACCTTAAACCACTATCTGGTGAAGGAATCCGATGCCGTTTTAGACTGCGGCGTTTCTTTCATAGACAATTATTACGGCACCATCAACGAAGATAACTATGAACAGTACATGTCCGACCATATGCATTACAATGAAGCCGGGCGCGAGCTTCTGGCGCAGAGAGTGGCGGATATCATCAATAATCAGCTTGGAACGGTAAATTCCACCAAAAAAGAATAAATCTGCCGTTTTGCCGGATATTTTAA
>CAMSTM010000248.1 GCA_947063675.1 uncultured Lachnospiraceae bacterium
TTCGGGTAAACTTTTTTAAACGCAATGACATATCCCGATAAGACCGTGTACCCTGTGGCAAGCTGTAACGATAAGGATTTTAAGAATCTGGTGCACGTGTATCTCGACGCGGTTTTCCACCCCAATATTTACAGGCAGGAAAATATTTTTCTGCAGGAAGGCTGGCACTATGAGATGGAAAGCCCGGAGAGTGAGCTTACCATAAACGGCGTGGTCTACAATGAGATGAAGGGAGCTTTTTCCTCGCCGGACGATGTGGTGGAGAGGGAAATCATGAATTCCCTTTACCCGGATATTACCTACGGACTGGAATCGGGGGGCGACCCGGAGGTGATTCCGTCGCTTACCTATGAGGAATTTCTGGATTTTCATAAAAAGTATTATCATCCGTCAAACAGCTATATTTATCTGTACGGAAACCTGGACGCGGAGGAATATCTTGACTTCCTGGACAGGGAATACCTCTCCGGTTACGATGCCCTTAAGGTGGATTCAAAGGTGGGACTGCAGAAGCCTTTTAACGAGCCGAAGGAGCTTTTGAGGGAGTACCCGGTGATGGAGGACGAGTCTGTGGAGAGTAATACCTATCTGACCTATAATATTTCCATGGGAACCAGCCTTGACAAAAAGCTTTATATTGCCATGGATGTGCTGGATTATGTCCTTTGTTCCGCGCCGGGGGCGCTGATAAAGCAGACCCTGATTGACAAAGGGATTGGCAAGGACGTATACAGCTCCATGGAAAACGGCATTTACCAGCCTTATTTTTCCGTAATTGCCAAGAATGCCGGGGAAGGGCAGAAGGAAGAATTTGTAAGGACTATTGAGGAAGTGCTTCATAAGGCGGTGCAGGAGGGTCTTGACAAAAAGGCGCTTACGGCTGCAATCAACTACTTTGAATTTAAATACAGGGAGGCAGACTTCGGCTCTTATCCCAAGGGACTTCTTTTGGGGCTGCAGGCTCTTGACAGCTGGCTTTACGACGACAAGGCGCCTTTCATGCATATTGAAGCCAATAAAACCTTTGAGGAGCTTAAGAAGTCCATTGACACAGGATATTTTGAGGAACTGATTTTGAATCTCATGCTGGAAAATCCCCACAAGACCATTCTCACAGTGCGTCCTGTGCCCGGTCTTGCCACGAGAAGGGACGCCGCCCTTGCGCAGAAGCTGAAAGCCTACAGGGAAGGGCTGTCCGATGAGGAAATCCGGGAAATAATGGAGAAAACGGAAAAGCTTCACGAATGGCAGGAGGAGCCGGATACGGAGGAGAACCTTAAGAAGATTCCCATGCTCACACGGGCGGATTTGAAAAAGGAAGCCGCGCCTTTTGTCAATGAGGAGAAAAAGGCCGGGGATACCACCATCCTTTTCCATGATATTTTTACCAACGGAATTGGTTATCTGAATCTGGTTTTCAATCTGAAGGATGTGCCAAAGCGGCTTTTCCCTTATGTGGGAATTTTAAAGGCCGCGCTGATGATGGTGGATACGGAGCATTTCGGATACGGGGAGCTGTTTAACGAGGTGAATATTCATACCGGCGGTATTCGGGCGGTGGCAAATACTTACACCAATGCAGAACGGATGAAGGAGTACACGGCCACTTTGGAGCTGCGTTCCAAGGCTCTTTATGAAAAGCAGGGAAAAGCCCTGGAGCTTTTGAAGGAAATTATTTTAACCTCAAGGTTTGACGATACAAAGCGTCTTTATGAGATTATTGCGGAGGCGCAGTCCAGGATGCAGGCGGCGATGATAAATGCGGGCCATTCCTTAGCGTCCCTGCGCGCCCTTGGCTATTTTTCACCTACAGCTTCTGTTTCGGAGCAAATAAACGGCCTTGCCTTTTACCGGTTCATAGAGGAGCTGGAGAGAGATTTTGAAGCGCGTAAAGAGGAATTGGCGGCAAGTCTTAAGGAGCTGTCCCGGTATATTTTCAGGCCGGAAAATCTGCTGGTGGACTATACGGCTACCAAAGAAGGCTATGCGGGGATGAAAGAGGCAGTGCTTGATTTGAAGAACAGCCTTTTTACCGCCCCTGTGGAAAAGGGAAGCTTTGCGCCGGAGCCGGTGAAGAAAAACGAAGGCTTTCTGACCGCCGGGCAGGTACAGTATGTATGCCGTGCCGGAAATTTCATTGACAGGGGACTTTCCTATACAGGCGCGCTCAAGGTGCTCAAGGTGATGATGGGATATGATTATCTCTGGAGCCAGATAAGGGTGAAGGGCGGCGCTTACGGCTGTATGTGCAATTTTTTCAAAAACGGGGACGCCTATTTTGTATCCTACAGGGACCCGAATCTTGACAGAACCATAGAGGTTTACGAGGAGGCGGCGGATTATATTAAAAATGCCGGGCTGGACGAGCGGACGGTGACACAGTTTATTATCGGGGCGGTGAGCGAGCTGGATACGCCTATGACGCCGGCGTCGAGAGGCTTATATTCTCTCAGCGGATATCTGACCGGACTGTCCATGGAGCGTGTGCAGAGGGAGAGAGACGAGCTTTTAGCCACCACGCCGGATACAATAAGAGGGCTTTACCGATATGTGGAAGCCTTTATGGAAGAAAACTGCCTGTGCGTGGTCGGGAACGGCGATAAGATAAAAGAGAGGGGAGAACTCTTTATGAATGTGGAGCAGTTGTTTCTGAGCTGACGGAAAGAAAAACGGAGGCTGCGCCGAAAAACATGCGGGAACAGAAAAAATCAGGAAAACCCCATAAATCCCGGCGGTTTGATACGTATCAGATATACCATCAAATTTACAGGGAGGAATTTTTATGAAAAAGAAAAAAAGGAAATGGAAACTGTTAGTACTGTCACTGATATCAGGGCTTTTGTTTACCGGCTGCGGCTCCTCCGGAAAGTATGAGTATGCGGAAACTGCCGCGGCTGATACGGCCGCTTACAAGAGCGCCTACGACGCGGGGGGGACGGGTTATCTCTCCGACGGCGTTTACAGCGCTGAAAGCTATGAGGAGGCTGGCGTTGCGGAGGATAACGCGGCGCCTGCGGAGGAGGCCGGGGAGGGCGTATCCGGGGATACTCCGGCAGTACAGGATACCAGCCGCAAGCTGATTCGGAACGTGAACCTTGACGTGGAAACGGAAACCTTTGACGAGCTTTTGGCTTCCGTTCAGAATAAAATCGACCGGCTGGGCGGATACATAGAGGAAAGCTTTACCTACAACGGCAGCAGCTATTACGGACAGGATTCCAGAAATGCCAGCCTTACAATCAGAATTCCCGCCGACAGGCTGAACGAATTTTTATCCGATGTGGCGGAGATTTCCAACGTTATCAGAAGAAATGAAAGCGTAACAGATGTTACATTGCAGTATGTGGATATGGAGAGCCATAAAAAGGTTCTCTTAACGGAGCAGGAGCGTCTCATCGAGCTTTTAGGGCGTGCGGAAACCATTGAGGATATCATTTCCTTAGAGAGCCGCCTTTCTGAGGTGCGATACCAGATTGAAAGCATGGAGGCCCAGCTGCGCACACTGGATAACCAGGTAAGCTACAGTACCGTTTATCTGTATATCGACGAGGTGAAAAAGCTCACGCCTGTAAAGGAGCAGAACGTCTGGGAGAGAATCTCCACCGGCTTTATAAACAGTCTCTATGACGTGGGGAACGGACTTGAGAACTTCGCAGTGGGCGTACTTATAGACCTGCCTTATATTGTATTATGGATAGTGATAATTCTGCTGATTGTTCTTGTTCTCCGCTTTTTGATAAGGCGCATAAGAAGAAAAAAGGGGCAGGATGGAACAGAACGGAAAAAAGGGCTTTTCCGTAAAAAGAAACAGGAAGCGGCAGAGGCAGCAGAGTTCTCTGATACCGATAATATGGAATGAACATGGAAAAGCTGGATAATATCTAAGGGGGGAGCAGATGAATAT
>CAMSTM010000249.1 GCA_947063675.1 uncultured Lachnospiraceae bacterium
GAGACCTTGAACGAGGAGGGAACTGGGCCGATTATTCCGTTTTTCCATAATATTATCAAAAACGGCGGCAGCGAGCTTCCCATCACCGACTACCGGATGACCCGCTTCTGGATTAGCCTGACCGAAGGGGTGGAGCTGGTGATTAAGGCTTTGGAGGAGGCTACCGGCGGAGAAACCTTTATCAGCAAGATTCCGTCCTTCAAGGTGACGGATTTGGCAAAGGCAATGCTTCCTGACTGCAAGATGCCTGAAATCGGTATCCGTCCCGGCGAAAAGCTTCATGAAATTATGGTTACTGTCGAGGACTCCGCCACTACCTATGAGTATGATAAGCATTTTATCGTCTATCCCCAGGTAGTGTGGAACGACAAGCAGAAGATTAACTTAAGCGGAAAGAAAGTGGAGGACGGCTTCGCCTACAGCTCCGGCAGCAACAGGGAATGGCTTGGCGTGGAGGATATCAGAAAGCTCCTTGAAACGCTGGATTTGGAGAAGTAAAAAATCAGGAAAGTGCGGCATATAATATATAGCTGCGGAACGAAAACAGTGAAGTATGAGGTGTGCCGGAGAGAGTTCCGGCATGCCTTTTCAGTTTCAGGGAACCGGAATGGAGGTGCAACTATTTATGGATATCAAAGTGGAAGAAATTTATTTGCAAAGGGCAATGGACTTACATAAGAACACGCCTGCGGTGGATGCGCATCTGGATTTGGCGGGGGAAGTTCTCTTAAGGCATCAGGCAGGAGAAAAGGAAGTCGTCAGAAATCACTACTTTCCGAACTTTCAGAAAGCCGGAATCAGGCTGGTGGCGTCCTCGATATTTGTGGAAACAGGAAATCTGGACAGGGGGTGGGAGAACGCCCTGGAGCAGATAGCCGCGTTAAGGAAGGACATAGAGGGGCTTGAAGAGGCTTCGATTGTGGAAAGCGGCAGGGATATTGAAAAGGCTTTTGAGGAAGGCAAAATCGGGATTTTACTTTATATGGAGGGGCTTGACTGCATCGGTGGAGACATTGACAGGCTAAATACGCTCCACGGGCAAGGGGTCAGGGGAGCCGCCCTCACGTGGAGCAGGCCCAACGCTCTGGCGAACGGATGCTGTAAAGCGTCGGAACATAAGCGGGTATACGGGGGACTGAGCGGCGCGGGAAAAGAGGCGGTGAAGCGGCTGGAGGAGCTTTCCATGTTTGTGGACGTGAGCCATTTAAATGACGAGGGATTCGAGGATTTGTGTAAAATTGCGGAAAGACCTTTTATTGCCACTCATTCTAACAGCAGAAAAGTGTTTGACAGTTTTCGGAACATGACCGACGAACAGATGCGGCGTCTGGCGGCGCAGGGCGGAATCATGGGAGTGAACGGATGCCGGTGCATTGCCGGTTCCCTTGGCGGCAACCATCTGGAAATGCTCTGTCGTCATATAGAATATGAGGTGGAAATCATGGGGGCGGAGCATGTGGGTTACGGATTTGACCTGTGCGATTCTTACGACGAGGCGAGAGCTGCGCTGCGGGGAGAAAAGTGCGAGAGAAATGGCGACTGCCTTTTGAACCACGGTCAGGTTCCCCTTGTTACGGCGGCTCTTCTGCAAAGAGGGATGGACGAGGAGAGTCTGAAGAAAATTATTGGGGGAAATTTCCTGGGATACTTTAAAGAGATGATTTAAATGGAGCATCAGAGTCACAGATGCGAAGCTGTTAACGCCGCCCGGTTAACAGCCTTGCATTTGGAATTCCCTTACTGTATCAGAAACATATCCTGCAAAAGCAGCCAGTTGGGACGGAAAAACTGCATAATCTGCCAGTACCCCATTCCCCGCAGAGAATATTCCGGCAGTAGGGAAAATTTTTCCCTGTAGCTGCGCACATCCTCAAACCATACCTCGTGGAGCTGACCGTCCCTCTCGTACCGGAAATAGGGGGACATGGCGGTTTCATCAAAGGAGATGGGAACGTCTGCGTCTATGGCGAGCTGTACGGCTTCCAGATTGCTGATGGTTCTTGCGCGGGAGCGGCCTCTGACAAAGGGAAGCGTCCAGTCGTAGCCGTAGTTGGGGATTCCCAAATCGATTTTGTCAGGGGGAATGCGGGTAACGGCGTATTCCACCACTTCGCGCACCTTATTGATGGGAGCGACAGCCATGGGAGGGCCGTAGGTATACCCCCATTCATAAGTCATAAGCAGCACGCTGTCAGCGGCCTCCCCGAGAAGCCTGTAGTCCTTTCCGGCGTAGAGGAGTCCGGCCTGAGTATCGGAGGTTTTCGGCGCAAGCGCCACGGATACATGGTATCCGTAGGGGGAAAGAAAGGCTCTGGCTTCGGATACAAAATCCGCAAAGGGAACCCGGTCCTGCGGAAGGATATATTCAAAATCAATGTCCAGCCCCTGAAAGCCCTTTTCCTGTAAAGCGGTCAGCAGCTGGGAAAGCAGATTGCTTATTGCCTCTTCATTATTGACCAGAGAAGTAATCAGGTTATTGTTAAAGTTCCCGTCAGGTCCTAAGGGAGTCAGGGTGAGCACAGGGCCGACCCCGGCGGCAAGGGTGGAGCGGACCATAAGGCTGTCGTCCGCCGCGGGAGGTATCAGGTCGCCCTGCGTGGTAAAGCCATAGGAAAAAACAGACAGGGTTGTGAGATAGGGAAGGGTTTCGTCCAGAACATTTTGTCTGATGTAGGGGTAGGCGTAACCGTTTACATAAGCCGGCCAGGCGGATGCAAAAGGCTCGCCCGCAGACAAAAGCAGGGCCTGCCCGATTGCCAGAGGATAGGGATAGACAAGCTGATTGTCAAAAATAACAGAAGATACCGGAATGCCATAGCGCTGGGCAATGGAATCCACGGTATCTCCTTTTTTTACTACATATATTTCCATAAAAATTCCTGCCGATAAAGTCTTTGCTTTATGGTATGCACCGGCAGGCTTATTTGGTAATTGGAATTCCCAGATGGATTTTGCGGTAAACCTTCCAAATAAGAACCACCGGGAGTGATACTGCCAGATATAAAGTGGAAAAAAGTCCGGCAACTCCCCCCACAACGGCAACAAGTAAAATTCCTATGTTCATGTAATTCACCTCCATATACGCTGATTTTATCAGAAGAAAAATTGCGGGGAAAGCAAAGGAGGGGTTCTTTAACAACAGTTTAACGTTATCTTAACGATTTATTAACATAAAGATGTAAATCAGGTAAAAAAGCCTGCTACAAATCCATTTTGTGCGGGTAGTACGGGTTGCATAATGAAATAAAAAAATCTATAATGGAAGTGTAAAAGATAACCATACTTTAAAGAATTCTGTGGAAACGCAGGGAATTTATGAGGGAAAGTATTATGGGAAAAACAGGTATTGAAAATGAGAGAATAAAAGAACTTGAAAAACAGCTTCAGATAGTAAAGGAATGCTGTCAGATGCTTATTGAAACCACTTCGGCCTTATTTTTCAGATATAAACCTGCCGAGGACGAAATGGTTTTTCTCTATAATTTTCCGGACAACAGGGTGCGGAAGGTAATGAAGGGCTACCATCAGTTTTTGCGGACATCCGGCAGCGTTCACCCTGACCATGTAAAGACTCTGCTGGATATGCTGGACGGCGCGTCCCATATGGCCGTCCGCCGGGATATCACTTATCTGAAAAAGGGAGCGGGCGGAGAATATCAATGGCATAAGGTATGGTATACCAGTGTCGTAGGCGACGAAGGAGAGGTTGACAGCGTATTTGGCAGAATTGAAAATATCCATGCTTCCGTTACAGGCAAGCAGGATATGATTCACAAGATAGAGACGGATTTCCTGACAGGACTGTATAATAAGGGGGCGGCTACGGATAAAATTGTCAGATGGCTGAAGGAAAGTCCGTCGAAGGAAGCCCAT
>CAMSTM010000250.1 GCA_947063675.1 uncultured Lachnospiraceae bacterium
GCTGAATCAGCTTCTGGTTAAGCATTTCAAAAATATTATGGAGATTGAGGAAAAGTATCTGATTTCACCGGAATTTAAGGATATCAGCGTAAATGACATGCATGTCATTGAAGCAATCGGAGTGGAAGAACCCAAGATGATGTCCACCGTGGCAAAGCTGATGGCCGTTACCACGGGAACGCTGACAAAATCTGTCGACGGCCTTTTCGATAAAGGATACGTGACAAGGGAGCGGGGGGAAAAGGATAAGCGCGTGGTTTTTGTATCCCTCACGGAAAAGGGAAAAAAGGCATACTATCACCACCAGACCTTTCACAGAGATATGATTGCCCGGATTAAGGACGGGGTAAGCGAGCAGGAAATCGAGGTTGTGATTCGGGTGCTTGCCAGAATGAACGACTATTTTGAGAAAATATATGAGATGTAAAACGACGGCGCTTTCGGAAATGTAAATGGTGAAAGCGCCGTTTGGGCAGGGAGATTTTGGAGCTCAAACGGCGCACGCCTTAAGAATCTTATCCGCCGCGCTTTTTGCGCCGCCGCATCTTTTAAAGCTGTCGGAGATTTTGGCGGCGTTTTTCCGGTAAGACGGATTTGACAGCATATAGTCTACAGCCCTGCGGATTTGCGCCGGGCTTTCTTTTTTCAGAAGAAGTCCAGCCCCTAACCGGGCCGTCCTTGCGGCTACGCCCTTTTGTTCGGAGGTGAGGGGATGCATAATAAGGGGAACCTGATAATACAGACTTTCGCTTACGCTGTTCATTCCGCAGTGGGATAAAAACGCGTCCGCCGCAGAGAGCACGGCAATCTGGTCCACGCTTTCAAAGATGGAAATGTTTTCCGGCAGGGGCCCCAATTTTCTTGTATCCAGGCAACTTCCAACGGACATTATCACCTGAATATCTGTGCCGCCAAGGGCGGAAATGCAGTTCCGATAGAACTTCGGCAAATCGTTGTTGACGGTTCCCATGGAAATATAGACAAGCCGGCTTTTTTTCTTCTTTATCCCGGAGGATGGGGGGCGGATGGAAGGCCCTACAAAGGCGTACCTGTCGGAAAAGGTATCGGCGCAGGGCTGAAATTCCGGCGATGTGTAGACGATGGTGTTAGTCTGGTTGTCGTTTTGAAGAATATCAAGAATGCTTTTTACGGGGTAGCCTACGTCCCGGAGCCGCTTCAATTCCCTGTTTATTTTAGGCATGGAAAGGAGCATGTTTGTCATTTCCCTGAAACTTTGCTTCATAATTTTTGCCGAATATTGGTTGAAAGCAAAGGTGGTGGTAGAGGAGACAAAGGGAATGCCCAGCTTTAACGCAACGGCCTTTCCCCATACTGCCATAGAATCCGCAACGATACAGTCCGGCCTGAAAAGAGCCATATCCCTGCAGACCATATCGTCCAGAGCCAGAGTGGTGTCCACCAATAGCTTCGTGGAAAACGCAAGGTCTTTTCCGATTCTGGCGGCGTCTTGGGAATCCGGCGCCTGCAGTGCCGTCCCCGGTTTCCTTTGTGATGCGCCTGGGCCGGATTCCGGGCGGGACATCTGCTGCGTGATATCATATTTATCGCAGGAGACAAATTCCGCCCCAGTCTGTTCAATCTTTTCCCGAAAGGCGTCATAGGAGTAATATCGTACCTGATGGCCGCGCAAGGCCAGTTCCCTGACAACTCCCAGAGTAGGGTTGGTGTGGCCGTGGGCCGGGATGCAGAAAAATACAATTCTACTCACTGTCGTTCTCCTTTTCAGGGGCGGTTTCCCCCATAGACATTTCCCCGAAAATCACGGAAATATATTTGTCCATCATGGATTTGGGCGGTATGGCGAGTCCTTTTTCGATATCCCCCAACACCAGAATTGTGTCGCCCGGATGGAGGCCGAACATTTCCCTTGCTTCTTTGGGGATGACGAATTGCCCTTTTTCACCGATTTTTACGGTCCAGGCGTTTTTTCCTTTTGGTGTGTTCATAGAAAAGGCTCCTGTGTGAAAAGTATGAATAGTTATACTTATTATACCGGATAAAGATGAAATGTCAAGATAAGCCCAACGTTTTGGAAATATGCTTCGGGCAAGCGCTTTTGTGCAGTGCTTTGTACAGTAAATTTATCCCTGGCTATACCGCCGGCAATTTGTTATAATCAAGAAATATCAGAAAGTTGTCCGGGCGGCTTTACTCATTCGATGAAAACGCCGTCAGAGGGGCACGGAGAGGAGAGAGCGGTATGCTTTGCATTGCAGCAGCTCCATGCAGGGTCTTTTAGGATAGGACGGCATGGAGCAGGATAACTATCCTGAGACTTTGCGGATTATCAGGTGAAACAAAAACATCATTAGGATAATGTTAAGGAGCAAAGTCTATGAAAAATTCAAAAACAGAAATTTATGAAATGAGAAACTTTTTACTGCTGTGGATTACCCAGGCGTTTTCCGGCCTTGGGAGCGGAATGACAAGCTATGCGCTGGTAATCTGGTCGTATACCCAAAAGGGTTCCGCGTTGGCCACGTCCATGCTTATGATATGTTCGTACGCGCCCTATGTGCTGCTCAGTATTTTCGCGGGAGCGCTCAGCGACAAGTGGAATAAAAAAGCGACGATGCTTATCTGCGATACGGTGGCGGCGCTGACGACCGTTGCCATGTTGGCGCTGTTACATTTTGACGCGCTGGAAATATGGCATTTGTACGTAATCAACGCGGTCAACGGACTGATGAACACGGTGCAGCAGCCGGCCTCAGAGGTAGCGGTGACAAGGATTCTGCCTGAAAAGTATTACCAGAAGGTAGGCGGACTTAAGTATTTTTCCAATTCGCTGAATACCATTTTAAAGCCGATTATTGCAACGGCGATTCTGGGAATTGCCGGAATGGGAACTATTGTGGCTTTCGATTTGCTTTCCTTTGGCGTTGCTTTTGCGGTGCTTGCCTTTGCGATAAAAATTCCCGAGAGCAGTGAGGATTCTCAAAAACAGGATAAATTATTGACGTCGGTAAAAGAAGGAATCGGATATCTTATAAAAGAAAGAGGCATTTTCGATTTGATTTTGTTTCTTGCCGCAATCAATCTGGTGGCGTCCATTTATGAAGCGGCCTTTCCGGCCATGATTCTTTCCCGGGACGGCGGAAGCGAGCAGGCCCTTGGGCTGGTCAACGCGGTAATCGGAGTTACCACGCTTCTGGGCAGTATACTGGCGTCCTTTGTAAAGACGCCAAGAAGCAGAGTGCGGGTGATTTGCAACTGCCTGCTGTTTTCCATGAGCTTTGAGAATTTTATTCTTGCTTTTGGCAGGACGCCTTTCGTCTGGTGTATTGGAGGGTTCCTTGGCTGGATTGCTATCCCGCTGATGAGCACGAACCTTGAGGCGATTATGCGGCTGCATATTCCGGTCAGGATGCAGGGGCGGGTCTATTCCGTGAGAAACTCCCTGCAGTTTTTCACAATCCCTATCGGCTATTTTCTGGGAGGCTTTCTGGTCGATAAGGTTTTTGAGCCGGTGATGGCGCTTCAGAAAGACGGGAGTATACTCGTTCGTCTGTTTGGAAGCGGAAAAGGCTCGGGTGCGGCGTTGCTTTTCTTTGTGATTGCCTTTGCGGGGATTTTGGTGTGCCTCTATTTCAGGCGGGACAAACATATATGGGAACTGGAGCGATAATTGTAATAAAAATAACCGGTCAGAGGCGGAGAAGCCTGTCTCTGACCGGTTTAGTTCTTTTATGAAAAGGACTGCCGCATAGAGAAATTTTTATTTTACCGGCTTGACACTTATGAAGGCATCTGTTATACTTAGGTTACTAAGTAATGGAGGAGAGACATGCAGCACGATAAACACGCAGCACGCTATGTCAGCAAGCTGTCAAATAAATTACGCAGAA
>CAMSTM010000251.1 GCA_947063675.1 uncultured Lachnospiraceae bacterium
GGTACGGCGGTGAAATGAAGAAAGGTATGTTCTCTATGATGAACTACTATCTGCCACTTAAGGGCATTGCTTCCATGCACTGCTCCGCAAACACGGATATGAACGGCGAGAATACCGCCATCTTCTTCGGCCTTTCCGGTACCGGTAAGACAACCCTTTCCACAGACCCGAAGCGTCTTTTAATCGGCGACGATGAGCACGGCTGGGACGATAACGGCGTATTCAACTTTGAGGGCGGATGCTATGCAAAGGTCATCAACCTGGACAAGGAATCCGAGCCGGATATCTACAACGCAATCAAGCGTAACGCGCTTCTTGAGAACGTAACTCTGGATGCAAACGGAAAAATCGACTTTGCAGACAAGAGCGTAACAGAGAACACCCGCGTTTCCTATCCGATTACGCACATTGAGAAAATCGTTCGTCCGGTTTCCGCCGCACCGGCTGCAAAGAACGTTATTTTCCTTTCCGCAGATGCATTCGGCGTACTTCCGCCAGTATCTGTTCTGACTCCGGAGCAGACAAAGTATTACTTCCTGTCCGGCTTCACTGCAAAGCTTGCCGGAACTGAGCGCGGAATTACAGAGCCCACACCGACCTTCTCTGCATGCTTCGGACAGGCATTCCTTGAGCTTCATCCTACAAAATATGGGGAAGAGCTGGTAAAGAGAATGGAAAAGAGCGGCGCCAAGGCATATCTGGTAAATACCGGATGGAACGGAACAGGAAAACGTATCTCCATTAAAGATACCCGTGGAATTATTGACGCCATCTTAAACGGCGATATTTTAAACGCACCCACAAAGAAGATTCCGTATTTCAACCTTGAAGTGCCCACCGAGCTTCCGGGTGTGGATTCCAAAATTCTGGATCCCCGCGATACATATGCCGACGCTTCCCAGTGGGAGGAAAAGGCAAAGGACCTTGCAGGAAGATTCATCAAGAACTTTACAAAATATGAAGGCAACGAAGCCGGAAAGGCTTTGGTTGCAGCAGGTCCTCAGTTATAATTTCGTAATCGTTCAGCCATGTGAAAACTCAAAGTTGAATCATTACATAAGTTTCAATGAAATGGACGGACGGCGGGAGCTTCCCGCCGTCCTGCTGTTATTCCTCTGTGTTTTCCTCACCCAAAATATAAAATTCTGCTTTATTGCACGCCTCGCACCGCAATACCCTGACAGCCATGGAACCTGAAACCAGTCTGTTAAAATCGCTGAAAAAGAATGTTTCTTCTCCCAGCTTAAGCTTCACGGAACCGTGATCCAGCATTTCTTTGCCGCATCGCAGACACTTCTTTCCCGTCAGGCGCCGTTGTCTTTCTTCTCTTTTCTTTTCCTCATTTTCTTCCCGCACCTTCTTCATCCGGTTCACAAACTCTTCCAACTGGTCTGCTGATTCCGCTCTTCCTGTCTCATAGGCTAAAAATCCCAGTTCCACATTGGTATATCCACAATATTTATCAAAGCATTCCCTGCATACTGTCTGGTTCGCATTTCCGCAGTACAAAAGCCTCTTCTCCCATCTTCCCAGGGACCTACCGCAAAACACACATTGTCTCTTCATAAAAATATCCCCCCCTCTGCGCGAAACATCCGTTCAGGCATAACTTTCTATGTTTAATCCCCCAGATAGTACACGGCGGTAAAATATCCCTTTCCGTTGTGATACAGGCAGTTTCCGGACACCTCCTGCGTTTGGGGCGTAATTTCCTCCTGAAGTTCCGAGGCCGATGACAGATTCACCATTCCTCCATAAACAGCCCCTTTTAAAATAAATAAATCACCTTCATAAACCGGCTTCATGATGGTATCGTCACTGGCCTGATACAGTTCATAGAGCCCGGTGGAGTCATTGTAATAACTCCTGATATCTGTCGGGAAATCGTCCGGAATGGCGCCTTTCATGTACATCCTGTATCCCTTCTCCCTGTCATATTCCAGGATTTGCTTTTCCCCGGTCAATTCGTTTGTACAAATCTCTGTCGCTTTGCCATTTCTCATTTCCTCCCACTGCCTGCGGGTAAAGGTCACCGGAAGGAACAAAGTCCCCTGAACCCGGTAATAAACGCCTCTGTCCTCGGCTTCTTCCATATTGACGGAAAGTCCGGTCTGCAAATTTTGCGACAGGAAAGGCAGATATGGGGCAGGTTCAAAATTTTCCAGACGGTAAGCGGCCCCGTTTCTTTCATCACAGGGTTCACTTTCCAGCTTTTGGAGCAAACGGATATTTTCCTTTTCCATCTTCGTCAATTCTTCATCAGAAAAGCTTTCTGCCTCTCTGTTTCCACGGTACCAGGGCTTTTTCTCCATATATTCTGCCAGAACAGGGTCCTTAAACTTTCTCCCATGGGCGGCGTAAATGGTGTTTCGCATAAACCGCAGCTCTTCTGCCGGACGGGCGCACAGCTCTGCACGGCACAGATACCGTTCAAATAATCCGTGGTCCTCCTGCTGCATAGGATAATACTCTCCGAAAATGGCCCGGACTTCTTCCGGAAGTTCTCCCTGGTTTTTCCTTTGGAAAATGGAAACCATGCAATTTCCGTCCTCTTTTTGCGGCAGGGCAACGGTAACCTCACATACAGACTCAAAAATAATTTCTCCTTTTTTATACGCGTACACCATAAGCTCTGTTTCATAAACATTCTGACCGGCCACAGTCTCAATCGCCGCGTCAGCATTAAGCTCCAGCGTATCCTCATCCTCCATTTCCATAAAAGAAGGCCGGCTTTCGATGTAAGACAGCCGCAGCACATTGGCGCGGAAACTGTCGCCGTCTTCTCCTGGCTCTGCGTATGCCCGCATACGGTAATTAACATCACCGGCTTTATAGAAAGTTTCCGTAAAAAGCGTTTTTTCGGCATTTAAATTTTTCATAATCACAGGTTCTTCTTCTGGTTCTCTCACAGATTCCTGTACGCCCGTCGTTTCCTCTCCCGGTGAGCCTGCCACGGTCTGTGAATCCCCATTTTCGCCGGGTAATTCCCTGTCCGCCGCTTTTTCAATCAGTTCAATGCTCTTTTGATGTCCAAGCTGCAAAGGATAGGTTTCCATAACAGCTCCACAGTATGTGACCCTGACCCTGTCTCCCACCCGGGCCCGGGCCGCATCTTCCTCCAGAGACACGCTGACCCTGTCTCCCGAACTGCGAATCGAAAATCCCTCATCCACCTCCACGACAGCGCCTGTGCCATGAATCTCCCTTATTGTACCCACAAAAGACCAGCTGTTTTCACCAAATGCAACATCCCGTACGGTCTGTCCATCGCTTTCATAATATAAGATCAGGGTTCTCTCTTCATCCAGCGGGAATACCTCGCCATATGCACCGAAAAACGGGTCCGTTCCCTCCCCCCAGGCCGCCTGAATTTCCTCTCTGGTGAAACCGGACAATCTCTCCTTTATCTCTTCTTCTGCCATGCTTTGAGCTTCCTCCAGCGATAATATCCCTTTTCCGCTGCCACATCCGGAAAGCAGCGCCATGACGGATACAAGTATCAGCCATCGTTTCATTCTTTTTTCCATAAACCATTTCTCCCCTTTCCAAATCGTAACTAATGTACTGACTACATTATATCCGGCTAATCTCCGCAGGACAGCGTGCCCCGCTTCATCGGGCATAGTCGTTCATCTGCAAGGCGGATTTTTGACGGCGTAGCGGTGGCATCATTGACTGACGACGCTGTGTGCCAGTGACACACGTTTAGCACGGACCGAAGCGGAGCGTAGACCAACGCGGCAAATGGCAAAATAGGCGGTGCTGAA
>CAMSTM010000252.1 GCA_947063675.1 uncultured Lachnospiraceae bacterium
CCTCCGTGTGGCTACGCTGTCATATTCTCTTGTTTTTTCTGGAAGAATGTTCTGCGCCGACACAGGAACAGCCTGTAATTCCTGAAAATATTGTTTTGCTACGCGCTTATATGGAGCATCATTTTCAGACTCCCTTTTCTCTGGATGAAATGGCGAAGTTCGCAGGTATGAGCAAATACCATTTGTGCCGGGAGTTTAAAAAGTATATTGGATTTTCGCCAAAGGAGTATATTCTGGATTTGCGTATCTCTCAGGCCAGGCTCATGCTTTCCTCAAGCCGGATTCCCTCCTGTCATATCGGCGCTATTGTCGGATTTTCCAATGAGGCCAATTTTATCAGGCAGTTTAGGCAAAGTACGGGAATGACTCCCGGACAGTATAGGAGGCAGTTTGACGTGTGATATCTGTGCCAGCCAAACATAGTAAAAGCCCTCGCCTCTCATAACGGAAAGCGAAAGCTTTTTTCAAACATGGGGCCAAAGATATCTTTAATCGCCTCCTGCATATCCTCTACATTTTTACAGTTATATTCCTCCAGAATCGCTTTTGCTATCGCAACGGTCCCGGGGGCTTTTTTTGGTCTTTTTGCCATAAGTGCTGTACTCATATCCTTTCATTCCTTTCGTTTTAGAATATCGCACCTTACATAAAAAATAAAGTGCGTAAGTTTTGTCACCGGTAACTTACACACTTTATTTTACACTCTCCCAGATTGCGGCAATGAACTTATATTTCTTACTATTTACACCTTTAGTTCCCATATTAACCAAGGCACACCTCACTCCAATCCCATATCTCTGCCCTTCCCCACTTCCCCCTTCCCTTTTCCTGCTTCCACTTTCCCCCTGTTCTCCTCAAGCTTCCCCTTAACAGAAACCCTCTCACTCTTTCCCTTCCCCGGCACACCCTCCGCGGCCTTTTGCTTTTCACCATCCGTTCTCCTGCGATACCTTCTCTCCACATACTGTATCGTCCTGTCCTCGTGGGCTTTCCCCGAAAAATCAAGTTCATCAATATTACTCTTATAAAGAATTTTCGGAATCGTCAGAATCTCTTTATCCATAAAAGAAAAATACTCCTTCGTATTTCCCCCCGCAAAAATGATATGGTCTAAAACACTTATATCCATCAATCCACATGCCAGTAACAGCTTATCCGTTAATTGAATATCCGCTTTGGAAGGATGCAGGCTCCCGCCGGGATGGTTATGAAATAAAAGGATACTGTTTGCATTTGATAATATTGCGCTTTTCAGTACATCTTTCGAGTCTACTATCGACTTATTCAATGTTCCCATACTCACTATATTCATATTTATCGGCTCCCCGCCGGTCTTGAAATTAACAACCCCAAATACCTCCCTGTCATAATCCCGCAGCGCCTCCGCCAGAAGCCTCACCGCATCATCAGAGTTGGTAACCGGCGTCTCACTGTAAAGAGGCGGCTCCTTCACCATCCGTATCGCTACCTGTTCAAGCCCGTACTTTGCCTTATTTTCCATGCCCGTCACCCCCTTCCTCACCGTCTGTAAGCGGTATAACAAGAATAAATTCGCCCTCTCCCAGCTCATTTAATTCCTTTTTCAAATCCTCCATTGTAAGTTTTTTCCCTGTCAATGATTTTGCAATAGATTTCCGTATGTATTTTTCCATATCAGTTATCGCCTCCTGTTTCTGCTTACATGCCAAAAGCAGCCCTTCCCGGCTGCTTTCCATACAACTTTACAAACTGTCTTCCCGGTTTTTACCCGGAGATAAATCCCCTGATATCCTCTGCTGTGCCGCACGCATTCCCATTTCCTTTAGTTTTTCCTTTACGGAAATACGCCCCTCCTTTGCGCCTGCGCCTGCCTCTGCCTCCTCCCTGATACAGACGCCAGCCTTTTCCTCCTCCTTATCTTCTTCCAGCAGCGCATCCAGCTCCTCTAAACGTTCCAGCTTCTCCCGCAGCTCCTGCTCCTGCAGAAACGGTTTTTCCACTGCTTTTTTTGCCGCCTCAAAGTTCTTTTCTGCTTCCGCCAAATCAATCCTTAAGAGCCTCAGCTCATCCTCCATACTTTCCAGAACATGATTAATCCTTGTGATATTCCCCAGCGCGTCCTCACCGGCACTTACCCGATGGCTCAGCCGTCCCTTCAATATAAACCTTTTACTGCTGTCATAAAAAACTGAATCGCAGGTATACCCCACCTGAAACCCGCAGTATTCACCGATATTTACCACCCTGTCAATGCTCTTCAGCCATAAGCAGCTTGCCAACAGCACAGCTCCCGCTTCCTTTTTTTCTGTAAAAACCTTACCGTTAAGCTTCATAAAAAACTTATCCGCATCGGAAGCCTTATTCTCCGCGAAAGTTGCCATATCCGCCTCATATCCTTCAATCCGTGCTTTCAGGTTCATGATTTTGCCCGGATAGCGGAGCGCAATATCGTCCTCTAGCCGGTAACGCTGGCTGGTATAGCTTGCCTTCAAAAGCTTCAGCCTTGCTACCTGCATATCCAAATCCATCCGCTCCTTTATCAGCGGGTTACCTGTGGCCAGCGCCTTTACCTCCGCATAGGAAAGGGACGCCTCGTCCACATCCTCACAGCTCCGCACCGGGCTTTTGCTCGTCATGACCTGGCTGATGAACTTCTGCTTATTCTCCAGCACCTGCCACATATACGCATCAAAGGTTTCCTCCGTCACATAACGGAAAATTTTCACTTCTGAATTTAAATTATTTCTCCGTATAATCCTCCCTTCCCGCTGTTCGATATCGGACGGCCTCCATGGCACGTCCAGATGGTGAAGGGCAGCCAGCCTGTCCTGCACATTGGTCCCGGCGCCCATCTTCTGTGTGGAACCCAATAAAAAACGGACCTGGCCGCTTCTTACCTTTGCGAACAGCTCCGCTTTTTTTGCATCCGTACCGGCGTCATGGATAAAAGCAATTTCCCTCTCCGGCACGCCTTTTTTTACCAGCTTATCCCGTATATCCTCATAGACATTGAAAGCGCCGTCCCCTTTAGGTGTAGACAAATCTGAAAAAATAAGCTGCGTCAGCTTCCCCGCCTTTCCCTGCTCCCATATCCGGAACGCCCTCTCCGCACATGCCGATACCTTTGAGCCCGCGTCGTCCGGGTAACTGCCGTCAATAATCCTCTGGTCAAGGGCTAGTTTCCTGCCGTCGTTGGTAATCTTTAACATGTTATCAACCGCCGGATTTACCCCTCCTCCCCGTACATTTTCCGCCCGCTCTGCCAGATTCTGTATTGCCTCCTTTTGACAGGCGCTCGGTTTCAAAACCACATTTTCATACACCGCTTCCGGCACCGGCAGCTTCAGCATATCCGCAGTCTGGATATCCGCGCACTCCTTAAAAACCGCCATCAGCTCCGGAAGGTTAAAAAATCTGGAAAACCTTGTCTTTGTCCTGTAGCCTGTCCCCTCCGGGGAAAGCTCCCTGACCTCCTGCGTCTCCCCGAACGTGGACGCCCAGCTGTCAAAATGCTCCCATCCGGATTCCTGCAGGGCATCATACTGTAAGTAACGCATATTCGTATAAAGCTCGCACATACTGTTGCTGATTGGCGTACCCGTGGCAAAAGTAATCCCTCTGCCCCCTGTCAGCTCAGGGACGTGTTGTCAAGTGTGTTTTTAAACTTTTATAATCGTAAACTCTTAA
>CAMSTM010000253.1 GCA_947063675.1 uncultured Lachnospiraceae bacterium
AGCCTTCTTTTTCTGCAAACAGCTCAATATCCTTATGAACCCTTGAAAGGGCATCCTCAGAATAAGAAATAATGCTGGTTTTTTTCAGGAAATCATCTACATTAAGGGGAGAGAAAAACCTTGCAGTCCCGTTGGTAGGCAGAATATGATTCGGCCCGGCAAAATAGTCTCCCAGGGGTTCTGAGGAGTATTCCCCGAGGAAAATCGCTCCCGCGTTCTTAATCTTTGTCATGGTCTCAAAGGGGTTGGCCGTCAGTATTTCCAGATGCTCGGAGGCTATTTCATTGGCGGCGCTGACAGCCTCGTCCATGGTCTTTGCAAGCAAAATATAACCGTAATTTTCAAGGGATTTCTCGATAATTTCTTTCCTGGAGAGCTGCTGCGTAAACCTTTCAGCCTCATCGGATACTTTTTCGGCAAGCTCCCTGCTGGTGGTAATCAGAATCGCGCTTGCCAGCTCGTCATGCTCCGCCTGGGAAAGCAAATCCGCCGCCACGTATCTGGGGTTGGCGGTTTCGTCCGCAAGCACCAGAATTTCGCTGGGGCCGGCCACAGAGTCGATACTCACGAAGCCGAAGCAGGCTTTTTTTGCCAGCGCAACGAAAATATTTCCGGGGCCGGTAATCTTGTCCACCCGCGGGATGCTTTCCGTTCCAAATGCCATAGCGGCTATGGCCTGGGCGCCTCCCGCCTTATAGATTTCATCCACCCCCGCAATGTCGGCGGCAACCAGCGTTCCGGGATTCACCTTACCGTCCGCTCCCGGCGGCGTAGTCATGATAATTCTGGGAACACCCGCCACTTTTGCTGGAAGCACATTCATAAGCACGCTGGAAGGATAAGCGGCCTTCCCTCCGGGAACATACACGCCGGAAACCGCAACTGGCGTAATCCTCTGTCCCAGAATCGTCCCGTCCTCCTTCGGCACAATCCAGCTGTTCCGAAGCTGGTGGCTGTGAAACTCCGTAATATTTGCGGCGGACTTTTTCATAACCGCCACAAGCTCCGGGTCAACCAGTTCGTAAGCCTCTTTGATTTCCTCTTTCGTCACCCGGACAGTTTCCGCCGTAATCTCGCATCGGTCAAACTTTCGCGTATACCCAAAAAGAGCCTCGTCCCCTTTTTCCCGTATTTCCTTTATAATACCGTTAACCGTCTCCTCATATTCTCCGTAGCTTTCCGGGCTCCGTTTCAGAAGATTCCTCATCAGCCCGTCTTTTGTTTGTTCATTTAATTCGACAATACGCATGAATTTCTTCCTTCCCAAATTTATATTTGCCGTTTGCTTTGTTATATCTTTCCGAAAATCCCTGACAGCCGCTTCCCGGCCTTCTTTACCCACACACCTCTTTAAGCTGCGTGATAATCTCCCGTATCCTCTCCGTCTCCATCTGCATACTTACCTGATTTACAATCATCCTTGCCGACAGAGGGCAAATCTCCTCCAAAACCCCAAGTCCGTTTTCCTTCAAAGTGGAGCCTGTCTCCACAATATCCACAATCACATCGGACAGTCCGACGATTGGCCCGAGCTCCACAGAGCCGTTGAGCTTGATAATATCCACCGTCTGGTGCTTTTTATTATAAAAATAGTCCCTTGCAATTACCGGATATTTGCTTGCCACCCGGATTCTCTCATGATGGAGCAAAAGTTCCCTCGCAGCCTCCGGGCCGCACACACACATCCTGCACTGACCGAACCCCAAGTCAAGTACCTCATACACACGTCTGTTTTCCTCCAGGATGGTATCCTTTCCCGCCACGCCGATGTCCGCGGCGCCGTACTCCACATAAGTAGGCACATCCGGTCCCTTCGCCAGGAAGAATTTCAGTTTCCGTTCCTCATTTACAAAAATCAGTTTTCTGGAACCTTTATCCTTCATCTCCTCACAGGTAATCCCGATTTTCTCAAGAAGTTCCAGAGTTTTTTCCGCAAGCCGCCCCTTCGCCAGGGCGAAGGTAAGATATCTGTCGTTACTCATGGCTGTTTTCCCCCTCCGGCACAAGCGCCGTCTTTTTTCCCTGCTTCCTCAAGGCCTTTGCCTCCGCCAGCTTTTCCTTGAATTGATTCTCCTGATAAACCAGCGTAATCACTTCGTCCTTTACACAGGGCGCTGCCTTCTGCCGCTCAAGGGCTGCCAGCAAATCGTCAGTCACTACTGCAAATCCGATTGCGGGAGCTTCCTTTCCGAAATAGCCGGGAAGCTGGTCATATCGTCCGCCTTTTGCAACCGGTTCGCCTACGCCGTAAGTGTAAACCTTAAAAATAACACCTGTATAGTAATTATATTTGCTGAGCATTCCCAAATCAAAAGAGATATATTTTTCAACGCCGTATTCGCACAGCACACGGTACAGCTTTTCAAGCCGGTCGATGGCCGCAAGAGAACGGCTGTTTCCCGCAAGAGCCCGCGCTTCCTTAAGCACCTGGACAGAGCCGAAATGTTCCGTCACCTTAAGGAGCATTGTGCTGTAGGATTCCTCCACGCCCTTTCCGGCAAGCAGCTCCTGCG
Source organism: uncultured Lachnospiraceae bacterium (assembly GCA_947063675.1). Taxonomy (GTDB): domain Bacteria; phylum Bacillota; class Clostridia; order Lachnospirales; family Lachnospiraceae; genus Suilimivivens. The sequence continues at coordinate 2,514 of CAMSTM010000253.1, forward strand.
CACCGAAAATATTTTTGCCTGAAATCAGCTCACGGAGCTCTGACTCCGTCTCTTCACTTAAGCCTGCCTGCTGGCAGATTCCCTTAAAATATTCGATTTGGCCAATGCTTACCTGAAATTCCTTAAGACCCGCATGAAGGAGGGCTTCCGTCATCATGGCAATCATTTCTCCGTCCGCTTCCACGCTTCCGTCCCCCATCAGCTCCGCTCCCATCTGAGTAACCTCTTTAAGCTTTCCCTGAAGGCTGTTTGTGTTGATAAAGGTGTTTCCCATATAGCACAGACGGATAGGGGCATCTTTATCCACAAAATATTTGGCGGCGCATCTTGCCATGGAAGGGGTAAAATCCGGGCGCAAAACCAGAGTGTTCCCTTCTTTGTCAAAAAACTTATACAGCTCCCGCGACGGCGTAGTTCCGATTTCCCTTGAAAACACGTCAAAAAATTCGAAAACAGGCGTCTGGATATCCTGATAGCCATATAAATTAAGCTGTTTATGTATCAGCTCCTCCACCAGAAGCTTTTGCGCATATTCTTTTCCGTAAATATCTCTCACGCCCTCCGGCGTATGTATCAGCTGCCTGTTCAAAGCTCTCCCTCGCTTTATCAATTTAAAGTTTTAACTTATTATCATGTTACTCTGCAAAACTACAGGAAGTATACAAAAAAGTCACATTTTTGTCAAGTACGGCTTCCTGTGCAAATAGCTTTTACTCTGTCCTTTCGTCCAAATCCTTGCTGAGCATATCCAGATAGGGTACAAATACTCCATGCTTTTTGGGAAGAACATACTCCGGGTTCAGTTCCTCATAGAGAAAGCTTTTTCTGCCCCCGTCCCTTGCCCTGTCCCAGAAAAACCTGAAAATTTCAAAGGGCAGATAGTAAAATTCATCCCTGTGGGAAAAATATATCAGAAAAAACGCAATCCCGCCCTGCTTTTCAAACTGCTCCATGAAGGTCACCTGATGTTCATGAATATTCTGAAGGGCAAACCGCTCCACGGCGCATTCCTTTGCGTCAAAACAGACGGGAATTCCCTGAACCACTCCGATATAATCCACGGTGCTTTTCTGCTCGAAATAAGCCAGCGTAATATGTCTTGTGGCTTTATCAAT
>CAMSTM010000254.1 GCA_947063675.1 uncultured Lachnospiraceae bacterium
ATTTCAGCAATTTTATTACCGGACAGTGCACCGAGGCAATCATACTCGGATTGATGTTCGTGGTTTCCATGACGTTTTTCCGGTTTGACTATGCGGTAATGACAGGCGTTTTGATTGCATTTACGGCGCTTATTCCGATTGTGGGCGCCTTTATCGGGTGCTTTGTGGGAGCGTTCCTGATGCTGGTGGACGACCCTGTAAAGGCGTTCTGGTTTGTGATTTTGTTTGTAGTTCTCCAGCAGATAGAGGGAAATCTGATTTATCCCCATGTGGTGGGGAATTCCGTGGGACTGCCCTCTATATGGGTGCTTGCGGCCGTTACCATCGGCGGCAGTCTTATGGGCGTTTTCGGAATGCTGGTTTTCATCCCCCTCTTATCAACAGTTTACATGCTTTTAAGAGAGGATGTGAACAGAAGAAACGGAGAGAAAAGCGGTCCGCCGGCTTTGGAGACGGTCCCGAATACTGCCGACAAATGCTGAATTTTGCGAATTTATTGACTCTTATACACCTCTGTGATAAAATAAAAAACGTTGAAAGTATTTTAAGCGTGTTTTGAAGAAATCACAGAGGTATATTTATGGGACGGGGATGTGTATACATTTATTGCGGCGACGGTCACGGAAAGTCACCGGCAGCGCTCGGCAGGGCGGTGCTTACAGCTGTACAGGGGAAAAATGTGGTCATCATTCGGTTCCTCAGAGGGAGAGGGATTTCCGAAGATTATTTAAAGCGGCTTGAGCCTGAAATCAAAATGTTCCGTTTTGAAAAATCGGACAAATTTTACGACAGGCTCTCCGATGAGGAAAAGGCGGAGGAAATTTTCAATATTAAAAACGGCATTAATTTTGCCAAAAAGGTTCTGACCACCGGGGAATGTGATTTGCTGATACTGGACGAAATTCTCGAGTTAATCGACAATCAGATTATCACGGTCGGAGAGCTTAAAAATCTTCTGGACGCAAGAGACGACGAGACGGATATTATCCTGACAGGCGCATCGTTTAACGATGAGATATGTATGCTTGCGGACGAGGTTTCAAAGTTTGAAACGCTTAAGATGAAGGAGGAAGCCGGCGGCGGGGAGTAAATCCCGCAATACCGGTGCAGCTTGCCAGAGTGTAACTGCTCCATCTCTTAAAAGACGGATTCTGCGGCATTTTTTGCAAGATATGAGGCATAAAATCACAGCATCTGTGCATTGACAGCTATGGTGCGGGATGCTATGATATTTTCAGGTAAACAATTTCATAGAATAAAGAGATAGAGGTTGCGTGTTTTATGAGTAGCTTTTCGGATGTGGCAGGCACAGGAGAAGGAAAGCAAAAGGAAAAGACGCCGAAGGAATCCGGTATCCTGCGGACAGATTCCTGGGCATACGGCAAAGAACCGTATGACTGTCATCAGTCCAAAGACTGCCGGGAAGTCCGGCAAAGGTTTGGCAGCTTAGAGGTTGTTGACTGATGGGGCGCTATCCGATGGAAGGTACTTAATTATAATCGGTGTGCGCTGTGTACATCGATTTTTGTTTCAAAATAAAATGGAACAGCAGATGCGGAACTGGAATAGCATATGCCCGAACAGTACCCGGAACAAAGAGCGGACGCGGAAGCGACCGTGAATTGTTCCAGACCATGGGTACTGGAAGGGTAAATGCGGAACTGGAATAGCATATGCCCGAACAGTACCCGGAACAAAGAGCGGACGCGGAAGCGACCGTGAATTGTTCCAGACCATGGGTACTGGAAGGGTAAATGCGGAACTGGAATAGGAGGTATAGTAATGGCTGTTTTTACAGGTGCGGGTGTTGCGATTGTCACCCCTTTTAAGGAAAACGGAGAAGTGAATTATGAGAAGTTCGGGGAACTGATTGAAGACCAGATTGCCGGCGGGACGGATGCGATTATTGTCTGCGGAACCACAGGAGAGTCCTCCACCTTAGACCACGAGGAACATCTTGCCGTGATTAAGTATTGTATCGAAAAGGTTGCCGGGAGGATTCCTGTGGTAGCCGGAACCGGTTCAAACTGCACGGAAACGGCGGTGTATCTCTCCACGGAAGCGGAAAAGTACGGTGCGGACGCGCTGCTTCTGGTGACGCCTTATTATAACAAGGCTACCCAGAACGGGCTCTTTAAGCATTACAAGACCATTGCGGATTCGGTGAAGATTCCCTGCATTCTGTATAATGTGCCCAGCCGTACAGGCTGCAACATTGCGCCGGAGACGGTTGTAAGGCTCTGCAGCGAAGTGGAAAATATTGTAGGCGTCAAGGAAGCCAGCGGCAACATTTCCCAGATAGTGAAGCTGATGTCCATAGCGGACGGCAAGGTGGATTTGTATTCCGGCAACGACGACCAGATTGTGCCGCTGCTTGCGTTAGGCGGCATAGGCGTGATTTCCGTCCTTTCCAATGTTGCTCCGAGACAGACCCATGATATTTGCGAGAAGTTCTTTAACGGCGACGTGGCGGGAAGCTGCGCGGAGCAGCTCCGTGCGATTCCTCTGTGCAACGCATTGTTCTGCGAGGTAAATCCCATTCCCGTCAAGAAGGCGCTGAACCTGATGGGAAAGGAAGTCGGGGCTTTGCGCGCGCCTCTTACGGAGATGGAAGAGGAAAATGCGGCAAAGCTTGAAAAGGCAATGAAGGAATACGGGATTCTGTAAACAGGAACAAGGGCTTTCGAGCCGGGAGAAAGGCAGGTTTCATGACAAACATTATTTTACACGGATGTAACGGCAAGATGGGAAAGACCATCGCCGGATTAATTGAAGAAGACGGGGAAATTACAATTGCCGCGGGTGTTGACGCCTTTGACGACGGGAAAAATCCCTTTCCGGTGTTCAAAAATATCAGCGAATGCGGCGTAAAGGCGGACGTTGTCATTGATTTCAGCGTGGCGGCGGCCATGGACGGTCTGCTTTCCTGGTGTATGGAAAAGGAAATTCCCTGCGTGCTCTGCACCACGGGGCTTTCGGACGGGCAGCTTGAAATGGTAAAGAAGCTGTCCGAAAAGACGGCGGTTTTAAAGTCCGCCAACATGTCCCTTGGCATCAATATGTTAATGAAGCTTTTAAAAGAGGCGGCAGCGGTTTTAAAGCCTGCCGGATTTGACATTGAAATTGTGGAAAAGCACCACAGGCTGAAGCTGGACGCACCCAGCGGTACGGCGCTGGCACTTGGGGACTCCGTTAACGAGGCTCTGGGCGGCGAATACGAGTATGTTTTCGACAGGAGTGAAAGAAGGGCGAAGCGTCCCGAAAAGGAAATCGGCTTCTCAGCGGTAAGAGGCGGCAGCATTGTGGGCGAGCATGATGTGATTTTTGCGGGAACGGATGAAGTAGTCACCTTTTCCCATTCTGCGTATTCCAAGGCGATTTTTGCCAGGGGAGCGATTGCGGCGGCAAAGTTCTTAAAGGGAAAGCCCGCCGGGTTATACGATATGAGCCATGTCATCGGCTAAAGGGGATTTTTATGAAAAAAAGTGAACTTCAGCTGATGGAGCTGAAATATTTAAAAAGCCTTGCCAACCAGTATCCCGACATTGCCTCCGCGTCAACGGAAATCATCAATTTACAGGCGATTTTAAACCTGCCCAAGGGCAC
>CAMSTM010000255.1 GCA_947063675.1 uncultured Lachnospiraceae bacterium
TGGGTAATTCCTTACTGGCTGTAAGGGGTATTAACCATAAATATATTGTAGTAGACGGAGGTAAAATAGCACATGAAACAGACAGTTAAGGTTGACGTGGGAGGAAGACGGGGCTATAAGCTCAGGACAAAGATTGATAACAGGGATTTTGTCAGCATTATCCGCGAGTATGTCATTGAGGACGACGGCGTGACATTTTTGACGGAGACGTATCTGGACAATGAGGCGTCCGTAAAAATTTCTTTTGCGTCGGAAAATATCTACAGAGTTCAGATGTTCCCTTTTTGCCGTACGGATGTAAGGCAGAATCCGGTGTTTGATTTCCCGGCGTTTAAGGAATTTCAGGTTCGTGAGGATGAGCTGTTTATCTACATTTGCACTTCCAGACTGGAATTGTCCATACGCAAATGCCCGTGGGAGATTTCCGTAAAGCTGGATGGCAGGCCGCTTACAGGAGAGCATATAAAGGACTTTAATGTGGGCCAGAGGTATAAGGCAATGCCCCTGGGATTTGAGTACGACGTTGACACAAAGGAAGTCAGGGAAACCTATGAAACTTATTATATGCATGTGGACGAAGGCTTTTACGGTTTCGGAGAAAAGTTTACGGAGTTTAACAAGCGGGGGCAGGTCGTGGAGATATGGCAGAAGGACGCTCTGTCCACCAACTCAGACGCGGCCTATAAGGGAATGCCGTATTTTATGAGTTCTTACGGTTATGCAATGCTGGTAAACACCTTTACGAGGACGAGTTTCGATATGGGTGCTTTTTCGGAAGTTTCCTATACGATGTTTTCCGGGGACGCCTATATTGACTACTATGTTTTCTGTAACCGCAGCTACAAAGGATTAATCAGGGATTATACTGAAAAAAGCGGGCGTTCTGCAATGATTCCGAAGTGGTCTCTCGGCTTCTGGATGTCCAAAATGAGTTATATGACCAGAGAAGAAGTGGAGGGAGTGGTCAGCCGCGCCGAAGAATTCGGCATGTCTATGGATGTGATTCATATTGACGACTGGCAGAGCAGTAAAAGCATCGACCTGCTTACATTTGACGAAGAACGTTATCCGAATCCAAAGGAGATGATTGAAGGGTTAAACCGGAAAGGCGTACAGCTTTCCTGCTGGATGTTCCCTTATGTGGAAAAATATTGCAGGGAGGATGAAAATGCTATCAGGCCGGTTTATTCAAAGCTGAGCGAGCTTGGCTATCTGGTAAAAGACAGCAGAGGAGGAATCTGCGAATTTATACCGATAGAAGGGGATGAGGACGGCGGCGGAGCAATCATGGCGGCTGTTGACTTTACCAACCCCGAAGCGGCAGAATATGTAAAAGGAAGAATCAGGAAGCTGATGGAGCTGGGAGTGGGCGTCATGAAAACGGATTTTTCCGAGGAGATACCGGAGAGCGCTGTTTTCTTTGACGGAACTACCGGGAAGGAAAGCCACAATAAGTATCCTCTGCTCTATGCAAAGACAATTTACGAGGCGTCCAGGGAGGTAAAGGAGAAAGCAGGCAAAAAGGCGCTTCTCTGGGGACGGAGCGGATATGCGGGCAGCCAGAACTATCCGGCAAACTGGGCCGGAGATTCCAGCACCCACAAAAACAATCTGGCGGCTGTTTTGAGAGGTGGATTGAGTGTGGGAATCAGCGGGGTGTCTTTCTGGGGATTTGATATCGGAGGCTTTTATAACTGCGATTACGAGGGAAACCGTGCGAAGCCGGATAATGAAGAATATGTGCGAAGCGCGCAGATGGGACTGCTTGTGCCGTTAAGCCGGAGCCACGGGCAGTCAACGCCAAGGGAGCCCTGGGAGTATTCCGGGCAGGCGCAGGAGGCTTTCCTTAAAATCAATAAATTCCGGTACAGGCTTTTCCCGTATTTATACAGCCTTGCCATGGAGACTCACAGGGAAGGGATTCCGATGATGCGCGCAATGCTTCTTGAATTTCAGGAGGATTTAAACACCCGGGAGCTTTCCACCCAGTATATGCTGGGAAACGCTCTGCTGGTGGCGCCGGTATTCGACCAGCAGGTGCAGCATGTCTACCTCCCTGCCGGAAGCTGGGTTGACTGGAATACGGGAAAGCGTGTGGAAGGTGGAAGATGGATAGCGGAAGACTGTGGGCTGGATACGCTGCCTCTGTATTTCAGGGAGGACACCATACTGCCGGTTCTTAACAAAGCCCAAATGCATACGCTGGAGAACTTTTTTGAGGATTATACCGTGCATATGAATCTGGTTCACGGAATCAGCGTGGGCCTATATGATGAGGAAAAGGAATACGCCCTGAATGCGAGGGTCAAGGACGATAAAATTATCGTGGATACGGATATGACATGCACGGGACTTTGCATTGATACGCCGGCGGAGGCAGCGGCGGTTGTCGTCAACGGAAAAGAGTATTATGTCAATAAGGAGAACGGAAGATACATTGTTACCTTTTAGTATGGGAGAATGATAAATTCCGCCGGTTTCACGAAACAGTATGGAATGTTGGATGAATGGAAGGTGCAGCGATGGGCAGGGTAAGAATCGGAATGGCGCAGATGCCGGTAGTGTTTGGAAAAACTGAGGAAAATTTAAAGACGATGGAAAGGTTTTTAAGGAAAGCGGAAGGACGGGCGGATTTGATAGTTTTTCCCGAGTGCTGCGATTTGGGCTGGGGAAATGTGGACGCCCCGGGGCTATGCCATGAAATTCCCGGGAAAACAAGCCTTGCCTATTGCGGACTGGCCCGGAAGTATCATATATGGATGGCGGCCGGAATCACGGAAAAATCAGAGGACAAAACCTATAATGCGGCTCTTTTGATATCGGAGGAAGGGGAGATTATACTGCATCACAGGAAGATTAACGTTTTGACCGGCGTAGAGGACGTGTATGAGATTGGCAGCCGTCTGGAGGCGGCCGACACGCCCTTCGGAAGGCTCGCGCTGGATATCTGCGCGGACAATGCGGAAAACAGCATGGTTATCGGCGAGGCTTTCGGAAGAATGGGCACAGACATCCTTTTATCACCCAGTGCATGGGGCGTATCTCCCGACCGTGACCTGGAAAAGGATATTTACGGTATGGAGTGGCGCCGTCCCTATTCAAAGCTCTCTGAAAAGTATGAAATGGCAATCGTGGGAGTCAGCAGCGTAGGTTTCCTTGAAAACGGGCCCTGGGGCGGCTGGAGAGTGATTGGGAATTCCATTGCCTGCAATGGTAAAGGAGAGGTGGTCAGGGTGCTTTCCTGCGGCGAAAATGCGGAGGAATTTTGCGTGATAGAAATCGACACAATACCTCACAGCAGAAAGGGCACGGCGCTGGCGGAGTATCTGTCCGGCCGGGAATGAGAAACGGCTGACAGAAAACAGCTCTTATACAGGGGCAGGTGTGGTTGATATTGTGCACGCCTGTCCCTGGAAATTTCCGGCGGCAGTTCGCTATGGTCAGTCATTATGTATAATCTGGCGATTTATGAATGGCATGTCTGAACTGTTACAAGAAGATAAAAAAGAAGGCAGGATTTTCAAGGTAACTGCAACACTTCCAGAAAAACCGAAAAGCAACACTTT
>CAMSTM010000256.1 GCA_947063675.1 uncultured Lachnospiraceae bacterium
AATGTATGGAAAAACTCCCAGGGAATCTGTCTAAAGTGACATAAGCCCTGCTTTTCTGCATCAATTGGCGCAAAACGGTGGTTTTCCCGACTTGTCTGGGTCCGGTGATTAGAATAGCCGCATATTCTTTTGACAAAGACAGAATCTTTTCTTCCAAATCTCTTTTAATGTAGGCCATATGAATTCCTTTCGGCTAAAATACGATATAGTCTTATTTTAGCCGAAATATAAGAAAAGTCAAGGCAGAATCAAAGTAAATCGTAAAAAAATACAGATTGGAAACCGGGTATGTAAAAATCAGGAAACAGGCTTGACGGTTCGGCAGCCTTGTTTCATAATGATATAACATAAGTTCAGGGACAGGGTGGACAGAAAAAAGAAAAGAGGAAAACAATGCAGGAAAAATCAATTTTGCACAACAAATTTTATTTATATCTGACGGAGTTTTTTGCCGGAATGTCGGTGATGGCGGTGGAGCTTGGGGCGAGCAGGCTGCTTGCGCCGTACTTTAGCTCTTCGCAGATAGTGTGGACAATTATCATCGGAACGATAATGATAGCCATGGCGCTGGGAAATATTTACGGTGGGCGCAGCGCGGATAAAAATCCCAACCCGGACAGGCTTTACGGGAGAATTATTATTGCGGCTGTCTGGATTGCGGCTATACCGGTGCTTGGGAAGTATATTATCCTTGGGATTTCGGCGGTGCTGATTTTTTCCGTGAATCAGAATTTTCTGATATGGGCGGCGTTTGCAGCCTGTATGGTTATCTTTGTGTTCCCGCTGTTTTTGCTGGGAACGGTGACGCCTTCGCTGGCAAAGTACAGCGTGGACAACTTAAACGACAGCGGAAAGACGGTAGGGGCGCTGGGGGCGGCCAATACCATAGGAAGCATTATCGGAACCTTTCTGCCTACCTTTGTCACAATCCCTTCGGTGGGAACTTCCGTTACGTTTCTGATTTTTGCGGGGATTCTGCTTGCCCTGGCACTGATTTACTTTATCAGTAATAAAAGAGGGGTGAAAAAAACAGCGGTGGGATTGGTACTGTTTCTCTGCTGCTGCGGGCTGGGGTATCATGACAGCTTTGCTTTCTGGGAAAAGGATTTGGCCTACGAGGGGGAATCCGTTTACAATTATCTGCAGGTAAAGGAGAGCGAGAGGGATGTGATTCTCTCCACAAACGTGCTTTTCGGCGTGCAGTCTATTTTGAAAAAAGAGGATGGCCTTACGGGCATGTATTATGACTATGCCATGATGGCGCCTTTTATGGCGGGTGTGGAGGAGGAAAGGGAGCTGGAGATGTTGATTCTGGGGATGGGAACCGGCACCTATGCGACTCAGTGTGCCCGTTTTTTTGACAATGTCCGTACGGAGGGCGTGGAAATTGATGAAAAAATCACCCGGCTTTCCTATGAGTATTTTGAGCTTCCCAGGGATATTCCGGTGACCACCTACGACGGGCGGGCTTACCTGAATGTTGATGAGAAAAAGTACGATGTGATAATGGTGGACGCCTATCAGGATATCACGATTCCTTTTCAAATGTCCTCAGTAGAGTTTTTCACGCTGGTGAAGGAGCATCTGGCGAAAGACGGGGTGATGGTGGTGAACATGAATATGCGGGGGCAGGAGGAGGGAAATATTAATCAATATCTCTCCGACACCATCGCGGAGGTATTTGGAAATGTCTATACCGTGGACGTTGCAGGCGGCACTAACCGGGAGCTGTTTGCATCGGATTCGGCGGAAGTGCTTGCGCGGGCCGACAGAAACATAGAAAGCCTGAAAACAAAAGCGGCAGGCGGGGAAGAGAGAGAGGAAGAGCTGGCGGATATGATGGTCAGAGTCAGGGAAAATCTGATTCCTTATGAAAAAGGGGATTATCTTCTGACGGACGACAAAGCGCCTGTGGAGCTTTTGGGAATGCAGGTGATTGACGATTTGATTGGAGATGAAGTGCAGTATTACAAGGGGATTTATGAGGAAGAAGGGATTGAAGGGCTGCTGCGGCATTTGTAAAGAGCGGGCAGAGCGCTTCATGAACTGATTTTATGTCAGCAGAAAGGAGCATTGCAGGCTTTGAGATGCGCTGCAATGCTCCTGTTTGATTCCCGCGAGCAATGAGCCAGGCGGCTGCGAAGCAGACATTTGGCGAATGCCGCGAGGGTCACATACCCCGCAGCCATGCTGCGTTGCAAGTTTGATGCCCCGCCAGCTTGCTGCGGGGTTGTTGACTTTGGATGGGCAAAAAAGTGTGCCGCCGCTGTTATTTCATCAGCTCATCGGCCAGAGCCTCCAGCTCTTTTATATTTTCTTCCTTTACAGCACCGCGGATGGTGACGGAGGGCTCTGTGATGGTGATGCCGTTCATCTGGGAAAGGATGTCTGTCATGGTCTTTTTGGCAGACGGCGCCCAGGAACCGTTTTCAATGAGGGCAACCTGACGTTTCTGGAAGTTTTTCCCTTTCAGATAATGAAGGAAAAATTCCATGTAAGGCATTACGCCGCCATTATAGGAGGAGGCAGCCAGCACGATTTTGCCGTAGCGGAACGCCTTCGCAAGGGCGTCGGCCATGTCGTCCCGGGCAAGGTCCAGAGTCGCCGCTTCCGGGCAGCCCTTTTCTCTTAAAATTTCCGCCAGCTTTCCGGCCGCGCCGGCAGTATTGCCGTGGAGGGAGGCGTAGGCGATGAAAACGCCTTCCTTTTCAGGGGCATAGCTGCTCCAGGTATTGTATTTATCAAGGTAATAGCTTAATTTTTCTTTTAAAACAGGGCCGTGGAGAGGGCAAATGATTTGAATGTCCAGTGCGGCGGCCTTTTTCAGCACGGTCTGGACGGGCATTCCGAATTTCCCCACAATATTAAAGTAGTATCTTGCGGCCTCGTCGTCCCAGGGTTCCTGCGCGTCCAGCGCGCCGAATTTTCCGAAAGCGTCCGCGCTGAACAGAATTTTATCAAAACTGTCATAGGTGAGCATGACCTCGGGCCAGTGAACCATGGGGGCCATCACAAAGGAAAGCTCGTGTTTTCCCAGAGAAAGGGTATCGCCCTCCTTTACCGTGCGAGCGTTACTGAAATCCAGGTCAAAATAAAGCGCCAGCATCTGAAAGGTTTTGGCATTGCCGACCACTGTGGCGGAGGGGTATTTTTCAAGAAAAGCCTTCACACTGGAAGCGTGGTCAGGTTCCACATGGGAAACCACCAGATAATCAGGGCATTTGCCGCAAAGAGCCTTTTCCAGATTTTCCAGATACACATCCTTTTTTCGTCTGTCAACCGTGTCCATCACCGCAATTTTATCATCGAGAATCACATAAGAATTATAAGCGATACCGTTCGGAACCGCAAACTGCCCTTCAAAGAGGTCAATATCCTTATCGTCAACACCCACATAAAGAACATCGTTTGTCACCATTATAAAACACCTCCGGTCATAATTTCGCCTGGCCCTTTCCAGAACGCAAA
>CAMSTM010000257.1 GCA_947063675.1 uncultured Lachnospiraceae bacterium
AGAACAGGATTGGAACTGGATACGATAGGGCTGGCATATCTGACAGATTTTTATCGGCTTTGCCGTCTTCGGAATCATCGCTTACCTGATTGGTAAAGACAAATTTATGAAAAAGGAGGTCTGAAAAATGCTGACTGCCTGTATCAAAAGCGAAAATTTAAAAATAAGACGCTCGTTTATCTGGCTGGCCTTTCTGTTGATTCCCATCGTCCCGGCCGTGATGGGCGCGCAGAACTACTTAAACAACCTGGGGCTCCTTAAAAGCGAATGGTACTCTTTGTGGACGCAGGTGACCCTTTTTTATACGGACTTTTTCATTGCGCCTTTAATTGCCATCTACTGCAGCTACCTGTGGCGGCTTGAAAATCAGAACAAAAACCGGAACATGCTTCTGACTGCGCCGGTAAAGGCCAGCCACATCTTTTTCGGAAAGATGATAATCATTGCCAGAATCACCCTTCTGACGCAGCTTTGGCTCCTTGCGCTTTATTTAGCCGCAGGTAAACTGGCTGGCCTGCCCGGCCTGCCCCCGGCACAGCTTTTTGCCTATACCCTGCGGGGCTGCCTTGGCGGCCTTGTGATTGCCGCCTTGCAGCTTCTTATCTCCATGCAGATACGCAGCTTTGCCGCCCCCATCGCCATCGCTGTTATCGGAAGCATCACCGGATTTCTGGCCTCTAACTCCAGCTTCGGTATTTTGCACCCCTATTCCCTTATGATGCTCGGTATGAACGCCAATAAAAGCGAAGATATGCTTACCGGAAACGGAATTCTGTTTTTTGTAAGCTGCCTTGCCTACCTCATCCTTTTTTGCGGATGCGCTGTGCTGTTGCTGAAAAAACAGGATGTGAAAGCATAGGAAACACTGCCGGGCAGCGCCGCAAATGGTCTGTCAGTCTGTAGGTGAATCGCTGCTTTTCGCGGAAAGAACGGGTATACAGTATGCAACCGCATCGGCCTGAAACTGTAATCCGTTTTCTCCGCCTTTATGGGCAAATTCTGTCTGAATGGATTTGCGGACAGGGTATTTCCCGTTAAATCTTTCTTTTATCACCTTTTCCATGACAGGAATATTCCAGATATCACGAAACAGACAGTCCATCTGGACAACATTTTCAAGGCCAAGCCCGACCAGCGCCAGCCGTTTTTCCATTTCATCAAAAGCGCCGTTTATCTGTTCCTCAATTGTTCCGCCGATATTTCCCACGCAATAATTAAGAAAGCAAAAATCTCCCGCTTTGATGATTCCCGAATGCGCCCATTCCTCATTTATGTCTAACCTGACAATTTCACTCATTTCCTGTATCCTCCTTTTTGTTTTCTGCAGTATATTTTACCGTAGGAAGCCTTAAAAAGACGGGCGGGCTCCCTGTGGTCCGGCTGCCCGGATGCTTCATTCATTATAGCACATTATCTGCCGCACTCCAAAGTTTACATCATGCAATCGCAAAGGACTTCTCATTTTGCATTTTGGGAATTACAATAGAAACAGAAAGTAACACTCCAGACAGGCGCTGAAAGAAAGGAGCAGGAAACCCTATGACCACAGGCGAAAAACTGGCGGCCTTGCGCAAAAGAAAAGGCATCACACAGGAACGGCTTTCTGAAATCCTGAAAGTTTCCAGACAGTCGGTTTCCAGATGGGAAATGGACATTGCCTTTCCCGAAACAGACAAGCTTATCAAATTAAGCAAACTGCTGGAATGCAGTATTGATTTCCTGTTAAACGATGAACTTACAAAAGACAGCCCCGCCGAAGAAAGGCACAGGGAACTGACTGCCGGGGACTGCGCTCAGTTTATCCGCGAATGCGGGTATTTTTTCCTGGCAACATGTACAGGCAGCCGGCCCTCTTTAAGGCCAATGGGAATGATTTATTCGGATGATAAGGCACTGTATTTTGTGACGGACAGGCGGAAAAGCGTTTATGAAAACCTGATTAAAAATCCCATGGTGGAACTGGCCGGCTACAATTTATATACCCGCAGATGGCTTCGTGTCAGCGGCCGCGCAGAAGCGGAAAGCTCTCTCGAAATCAGGGAGGCAATAATGGATTTGTATCCGATGATACGGCAGGAATATGTTGAGCAGGACGAGATATTCTTTGTAATTTTTAAGCTGACAGCGGAAAGTGTTACTGTAAATTAACGGCACCAGAGTGCGAAGAAAGGAGCAAAGTTTATTCATGAAAAGAAAATCAATTGGAGCCAGCCACGAAATGATTGTACAGCCAACCTACATTATCGGAACTTATAATGAGGACGGCACACCGGATTTTGCCCCCATCACATGGGTAAGCAAAACCTGCGAGAAGGATTATGATTATCTGAACATTATCAGTATGTACGGCACGAAACAGACAAAGCTGAATGTCCTTAGAACCGGCCAGCTCAGCATTAACCTTGCCACAACAAAAATGCTCGAACTGGTTGACTATTTTGGTCAAGTTTCCGGGAAGAACGGTAAGAAGGACGCCGTTTCCTACACATGGGATAAGGCTCTGTGCGTGAATGCCCCCACCCTTGACGCCAGCCCCTGGGTCTGCGAGTGCGAGGTGGCAAAAACCGTCAACACCGGAGAATCGGACACCTTTTTCTGCCGGGTAAAGAATGTGCAGGTAGACGAGCAGATTGACGTGGATGAAAGGGGCATCGACCTTACCTTGTTCGACCCTGTGATTTATTCGGGAAATTACCATTCCCTGGGAAAATATCTGGGCGCAATCGGGGATTTTTACAAAAAGGAAAAATAGCATGTGCGCCGGAGCCCGCCGGACAGACAGCATACAATACAGGAGGAATCTTTCATGGAAAAACTGAGCAGGGAAGCTGAAAGGATTATGGCGGAACGTTTTGGAAAGGACAGCATCATTGCGCTTGCCACAACCAGGGACGACGTTCCTTATGTGCGCGCTGTAAACGCGTTTTATGAAAACAGGGCTTTTTATGTAATTACCTATGGGCTTTCCAATAAAATGAAACAGATTGAGCAAAACCCACTCGTGGCCGTCGCCGGAGACTGGTTTACCGCTCACGGCACAGCCGTTAATCTGGGTTATTTCGGAAAGCCGGAAAATGCGGAAATCGCCGGGAAGCTGCGGGGCGCTTTTGCGGAGTGGATTGATAACGGACACAATGACTTTTACGATGAAAATACCTGTATTCTCTGTATCCGGCTAAGGGACGGGATTTTATTTTCTCATGGGACAAGGTATGAAATTGATTTTGAGCCTGCTTAAAAAAACGGATTTCCGTGGTGCGGGCGGACTTCCACCTTGCTTTGATTATTGTTTTACTGTATAATAATATATCGAAAGGCGGTACAACAATATGGCAAGAACTGTGAGCATCGGAAAGGGCAGCAAAGAGAGGATTGTATACCTCAATGATCGTACGAATATGTA
>CAMSTM010000258.1 GCA_947063675.1 uncultured Lachnospiraceae bacterium
CAATTGCAGCGCCTACCGTGTAAGCCCAGCATGCATTTTCAAAACAGATGGGCTGGATTTTCTTTACCTGCTCGTAAACGTCCAGACCGGCATCCTTTGTGATTTTTTCAGCTTCTTCGATAGAAGAAATGCCGTAAGAATTTAAAACGGAATTGATGGTATCAATTCTTCTTTCATATGATTCAAATAATGCCATTTTTACATTCCTCCTATTTAATTATTCTTTTCTGGGGTCAATAATCTTAACAGCATCATCTACACGTCCGTACTGTCCGCATGATTTCTCGTATGCAGTGTTAGGGTCATCGCCTTTTTTCATGAAATCTGTCATCTTGCCGAAGTTTACGAACTTGTAACCGATGATTTCATTGTCTGCATCAAGGGCAATACCTGTTACATAGCCTTCAGCCATCTCAAGATAACGGGGGCCTTTCTTTAAGGTTCCGTACATGGTGCCTACCTGGCTCCGAAGGCCCTTTCCAAGGTCCTCAAGACCGGCGCCCACCGGAAGTCCGTCCTCGGAAAACGCGCTCTGGGAACGTCCGTAAACAATCTGCAAAAACAGCTCTCTCATAGCCGTGTTGATTGCGTCACATACAAGGTCTGTATTTAAAGCTTCCATTACAGTTAAGCCGGGAAGGATTTCCGATGCCATGGCCGCTGAATGCGTCATTCCTGAGCATCCGATTGTCTCAACCAGCGCTTCCTGAATAATTCCTTCCTTGACATTCAGTGTCAGCTTACATGCGCCCTGCTGAGGTGCACACCAGCCCACACCGTGTGTTAAACCTGAAATGTCTTCTACTTTTTTGGCCTGAACCCATTTTGCTTCTTCTGGGATAGGAGCACAGCCATGATGAACACCCTGTGCAACTGTACACATTTCTTCAACTTCCTTTGAATAAATCATGTGAAAACTCCTTTCAATATGTAGATTCCTTGCTGATAAAACATTCATTTCACTTGTGAATATTTTATCACACCTTGGTTTCTATTTTCGCATATCTTACGCGAAAAATCCAGTCCTTTTGATAATTTTTAATACTTTTCGGCAATTTCACCCTGTTTTTTGTAGATGCTTCCGGCCGGGATGCAGCCGCGCACCATACTGGTGGGATAAACGTTTGAATTTCTTCCGATAACGGTTCCCGGATTTAAAACGCTGTTGCATCCTACTTCTACATTGTCGCCCAGCATTGCGCCAAATTTCTTAAGGCCGGTTTCAACCTTTTCCTCACCGTTTTTCACCACCACCAGAGTCTTGTCGCTCTTTACGTTGGAGGTAATGGAGCCTGCGCCCATATGGGATTTGAAGCCGAGAATGCTGTCCCCCACATAATTATAGTGTGGCACCTGTACTTTGTTAAACAAAATCACGTTTTTCAGCTCTGTGGAATTTCCGACCACCGCTCCCTTGCCTACAATGGCGTTGCCGCGGATAAAAGCACAGTGGCGTATTTCCGCGTCCTCGTCAATGATGGCAGGGCCGTTAATGTTAGCCGTTTCCGCCACGGTGGCGGATTTTGCAATCCATACGTTTTCCTTCACTTCCTCGTACTTATCGGCGGGAAGGGTTTTCCCCAGAGCCACGATAAAACCGCTGATTTTCGGGAGTGCCTCCCAGGGGTAAGTCACTTCCGAAAGCAGGCCGGCCGCAATGGTCTCCTCCAGTGTGTAAAGATTTTTTACTGTAAATTTTTCCATAATTTTCCTCTTTTCTATTTTTTATAATTTTCGGCAGCCATATTAAACTGCCGGTTCAAAGCAAACTGATTATTAAGCCCCTTTACAATATTGGTTCTTCTGGACACAAAATCGTCCAGCTTTTTCATATACTCATCCCCGGTAATTGTCCCCTCCGCCACCATGGTAAGCCCTTTCTCCCAGCTTGCGGTAAGGGCAGGGTCAAGAAGGGGGCGGATGGCGCTGTTTACCACATCGTAAATCATTTCCCCCATCAGGGTGGGCGTAAGGGCCTGGGTCTTTTTATTGAGCGCAAGATATTCAATGTTAATCAGCTTTTTTAAGATTTCCGCACGGGTTGCGGAGGTTCCGATACCGCTGCCTTTTATCTGGCTTCGAAGCTCCTCGTCCTCGATAAACTGCCCCGCGTTTTCCATGGCCAGAATCATAGTGCCGGAATTGTAACGTTTTGGCGGCGTGGTCTCCCCCTCTTTTATCTGCATCTCCTTTACCGGAAGCGTCATTCCCTTTTTCAGATGGGTAAGAGCTTCCAGAAACGCCCGGCCGGGCGCATTTTCATCTGAAGTTTCCGCTTCCGGCTTTGCGTTCCCGGCTCCGGAAAAGGAAAAGGCCGCTGCTTTCAGATAGCCTTCCTCCTCTATAACCTTCGTTCCCGCAAAGAACCGCTCTCCTTTTACGGAAAAGCAAAGTGAAATCCTTCTGTATACCGCCGGCGGCAGAAAAATGCTCAAAAACCTGCGGACGATGATTTCATAAACCCTGGCGGCCGTTGGGTTCAAATGATTCAGGTTATTAAATCCCTGGCCGGTTGGAATAATCGCATAGTGGTCCGTAATCTGTTTGTCGTTTACATATCTTGTCTTTGCAATATTTTTATAACTGCCGCTATTTAATATTTCATCGGCAATCTGCCTTACCATTCCCCAATTTGCCAGCCCTCTCAGGTTCTTATCTATCTCTTTGGATACTGCCGTGGACAGCACCCTGGCGTCGGTTCGCGGATAGGTGGTCATCTTTTTTTCATACAGCTCCTGGGCTATCCGAAGAGTCTCGTCCGGGCTGATTTTAAAGTATTTCGCACAGTCGTTCTGCAGCTCCGCAAGGTTATATAAAAGAGGTGGATTTTTATTCTCCTTCTTTTTTTCCGCGGATTCCACTACCGCCATAGCCGGAGGCGGCTCCATAAGCATGGAAATCAGCTCCTGTGCGTCCTTTCTTTCCCGGAATCCGTTTTCCTTATATAAACGGGGAGAACCAAAGTATTTTGTATTCTCCACCGCCTTCCATTCACATTCCAGAACATTGTCCTTTACCGGAATTTCCGCAATCACACGGTAAAAAGGGGTTTTTACAAATTCTCGGATTTCCCTCTCTCTGTTTACCACCATTCCAAGGACACAGGTCATAACCCGGCCCACACTGATAACCGCCCTGTCCGCTTTCAGGTAGGATTTGACGCAGTACCCGTACTTTAAGGTGAGCACTCTGGAAAAATTAATTCCCATCAGGTAATCTTCCTTTGCCCGCAGATAAGCCGCCGCGCTTAGATTGTCATATTCCGACAAATCCTTTGCCTCTCGGATTCCCCGCAAAATCTCCTCCTCTGTCTGGGAATCAATCCATACCCTTTTCCTTTACCTTTTGAAATATCCGGCTTTTCCGGCATTTTCTGCCCATATGC
>CAMSTM010000259.1 GCA_947063675.1 uncultured Lachnospiraceae bacterium
AATGCCGGGCAAAGGAGCTTTTGTGGGCCACAGAGGAGGAGACGCTGCGGGGACATGGAGGATTTATCCAAAATGGATGCCATCATGGGCGTGGAGCGGGAGGAAACCGGCGACTTTATCGTAAACGAGAAGGACAAGGTGGTGAACCTTACCGCCCAGGGCGTTGACAAGGTAGAGAAATTCTTTCAGATAGAAAATCTGGCGGACCCGGAAAATATCGAAATCCAGCACAATATGCTTCTGGCGCTTCGGGCAAACAATCTCATGTTCCGGGACCAGGACTATGTGGTAAAGGACGACCAGGTACTGATTGTAGACGAGTTTACCGGACGTATCATGCCGGGCAGACGGTATTCCGACGGTCTCCATCAGGCGATTGAAGCAAAGGAGCATGTGAAGGTAAAGAGGGAAAGCAAGACCCTTGCCACCATTACTTTCCAGAATTTCTTCAATAAATTTGACAAAAAGGCAGGCATGACGGGTACTGCTCTCACGGAGGAGCGGGAATTCAGGGACATTTACGGGATGGACGTCATTGAAATTCCCACTAACAAGCCGGTTGCAAGGAAGGACTTGCAGGATGCGGTATATAAGACCAGAAAGGAAAAGCTCCACGCAATTGTGGAGGCTGTGAAAGAATCCCATGCAAAGGGACAGCCGGTTCTGGTAGGCACGATTACCATTGAGGCTTCGGAGGAACTTTCAAAGCTTTTGACGAAACAGGGAATCCAGCATAAGGTGCTCAACGCCAAGTTCCATGAACTGGAGGCGGAAATCGTTGCCGACGCCGGTATTCACGGCGCGGTTACCATTGCCACCAACATGGCGGGCCGTGGTACGGATATCAAGCTGGACGACGATGCCAAAGCTGCCGGAGGACTTAAAATTATCGGCACCGAGCGCCATGAGTCAAGGCGTATCGACAATCAGCTCCGGGGCCGTTCCGGCCGTCAGGGAGACCCGGGCGAATCCAAGTTTTATATTTCCCTGGAGGACGATTTGATGCGTCTATTCGGCTCCGAGCGGCTGATTAATATGTTTAACGCCCTTGGTATTCCCGAAAATCAGGAAATCGAGCATAAGATGCTTAGCAACGCCATTGAGTCCGCGCAGAAGAAAATAGAAAACAACAACTTTGGCATCAGAAAGAACCTCCTTGAATACGACCAGGTGATGAACGAGCAGAGAGAAATCATCTACGAAGAAAGACGCCGGGTATTAAACGGGGAGAGCATGAGAGACGCCATCTACAAGATGATTACGGACATCACGGAAAATGCGGTGGACATTGCAATCGGGGACGACACCGACTTCGACGAGTGGAACGTGGACGAATTAAATACCCTGCTGCTTCCCACGATTCCCTTAAAGCCCATTAACAGGGGAAGGATAAATACTCCGAAGAAGAACGCCTTAAAGCAGCAGTTAAAGGAAGAAGCCGTGAAGTTTTACGAAGCCAAGGAAGCGGAATTTCCGGAGCCCGAAGCCATCCGCGAGTTAGAGCGCGTGATTTTGCTTAAGGTGATTGACAGAAAGTGGATGGACCACATCGACGATATGGACCAGCTCCGCCAGGGCGTGGGCCTGCAGGCCTACGGCCAGAGAGACCCGCTGGTGGAATACAAGCTCAGCGGCTATGAAATGTTCGACGAAATGACCCAGAATATCTGCGAGGAGACAGTGCGCCTCCTGTTCCATGTGAGAGTGGAGCAGAAGGTGGAAAGAGAGCAGGTAGCCAAAGTAACAGGCACAAACAAGGACGATTCCGCGGCGAAAGTTCCCGTAAAACGTGCAAGCGTAAAAATCTATCCCAACGCCCCCTGCCCCTGCGGCAGCGGCAAGAAATATAAACAGTGCTGCGGAAAGGGCGCAAAGTAGATATAATATAAAGGTAACTCAAAAACAGCAAATGCCTGAAAGCGCCCGGAAGGATTTACGGGCACAAAGTGACCGAAAATTCTTCCAGATAAAGGTGTACTGGAAGGGCGTCTGCGGAACTCAAAAACAGCAAATGCCTGACAGCACCCGGAAGGATTTACGGACGCAAAGCGGCCGAAAATTCTTCCAGATGCAGGGGTGCTGTAAGGCATTTGCGGAACTTTAAATAAGAGAGGTGAACGCAAGGTGGTAGAGTTAGACCAGATGAAATCTGAACTGCAAGCTTACAAAAGCCCTTTAGCGGAAGTGAGGGATTCACTTTAACTTAGCTGACAAGGCGAAGAAGATTGAAGAGCTGGAAAGAGAGATGGAAGCTCCCGGATTCTGGGACGTTCCTGAAATTTCCAACAAAAAGATGAAAGAACTGAAAGACTTAAAGGACACTGTGGAAAGTATCCAGCGCCTTGAAGGGCAGTATGAGGATATTGAAACACTGATTGAGATGGGATACGAGGAAGAGGACGAGGGCCTTGCGGCAGATATCCGGGCGGAGCTGGATGAGTTTATCCGTGTTTTCGAAGATATCCGCGTAAGCACGCTGCTTTCCGGGGAATATGACGCCCATAACGCCATCCTCAAGCTGAACGCGGGAGCAGGCGGCACGGAGAGCTGCGACTGGTGTTCCATGCTTTACCGCATGTATACCAGATGGGCCGAGCGCAAGGGCTTTAGTGTGGAGGTTCTTGATTATCTGGACGGCGACGAGGCCGGCATCAAGTCGGTGACTTTCCAGGTAAACGGAACCAACGCCTACGGCTATCTGAAATCGGAAAAAGGCGTCCACAGGCTGGTGCGCATTTCTCCTTTCAACGCGCAGGGCAAACGGCAGACCTCCTTTGTTTCGCTGGACGTGATGCCGGATATTGAGGAGGACGTGGACGTGGAGGTCAACGAGGACGACCTTCGGATTGACACCTACCGAAGTAGCGGCGCGGGCGGACAGCACATCAACAAAACATCCTCTGCGATTCGGATTACCCATATTCCCACGGGAATTGTGGTGCAATGCCAGAACGAGCGCTCCCAGTTCCAGAATAAGGATAAGGCCATGCAGATGCTGAAAGCCAAGCTGTACCTTCTGAAAAAGGAGGCCAATGCGGAGAAGCTTTCGGATATCCGCGGGGAAGTGAAGGATATTGGATGGGGAAACCAGATTCGTTCCTATGTAATGCAGCCTTACACCATGGTGAAGGACCACAGGACGAATGCGGAGACAGGCAATGTGGATTCCGTCATGGACGGAGCCCTGGATTTGTTTATCAACGCTTATTTAAAATGGAGCAATAATAAGGAGCCGTCAAACTGATATGCTCCCTTCTAGGTAGACAAGAGAAATAATAAAAACTTGTCACTTAGGA
>CAMSTM010000260.1 GCA_947063675.1 uncultured Lachnospiraceae bacterium
TGCTTTCTGAAGCTGTACGGAGAAGTCTGTCTTGTTATCAGCGGTAAAGGCTTCTGCAGATACGATTTCAAAAGGCTGGTTTGCAGCTTCCTGTGCAAACTTCTCATAAATACCTGATGAGTACACATCAGAGCTGTCATAGATAATGGCAACCTTCTCGGCAACCTTATTGGAACCAATATATTCGGCAGCGCCCACACCCTGGTTAGGGTCTGTGAAGCATACCTGGAATACATTGTCGTTTCCGCTGATAATATCAACGGAAGAACCCGAAGGGGTGAGCTGGAAGAGATTGTCGTTGGCGGACTCGGCAGCAACTGCGATACAGCAGCCGCTTGTGGTGGTTCCGACTAACATCTGCATTCCCCAGTCCTTCAATGTATTATAGGCATTAACGGACTTTTCGTTGTCGCATTCGTCATCCTGGAAATTGTACTCAATCTGGAAACCGGCGATACCGCCTGCCGCGTTAATCTCCTTCACGGCAAGGTCAGCTCCGTTCTGAACGGCAAGACCGTAAACCGCAGCGCTTCCGGTGGAAGGGCCGATTGCGCCAATCTTAAACGCCTCGCCTGAAGCAGCTCCTGCGCTCTCCGAATCAGCGGCATCAGAAGAAGTATCAGCTTCAGAAGATGCGCCTTCCGTCTCTGTTCCCGTCGTCTGGCTGCCGTTATCTGCTGCTGCATCATTGCCGCCGCAGCCTGCAAGCATCAGCATGGTCATTGCAGATACGAGAAAGAGACTGATTTCTTTTTTGAATTTTCTCATAATTATTCCTCCTCTATGATTTATTTCAAGTGCAATAATACCCCAAATATGCGCCATTGTCAACTTAGATATTTAAATTTTATCTTTTCTGCGTTTCTTTTTGTATTTTTTTAAATGCCTGTAAAAAACAGGAGGCATATTTTTTTCATGGCCGGGAAAAATAAAACTGACAGCCCTTAAAAAAGGCTTCATGAAAATTCTTATGGAGGTGTGTGAAATGAACAATAAATGTCTGGACTGTATTGCGCTTACGATTGCCATTATAGGTGCGGTCAACTGGGGACTCATCGGATTCTTCTCCTTTGATCTTGTATCTTTTCTGTTCGGAAACATGTCCTGGATAGCCAGAATCGTCTATGCGCTTGTGGGAATCAGCGGGCTTTATCTGCTTACTTTTTATATGTATGCGGGCGGCGCCGAAAGGGTCAGGGAATAGAAAATCCGTATGCAGAAAGGAACCGGGACGGACACGGTTCCTTTCTGCATATTTATACATATTATCCGGCATAAGCTTTCAAAAAACAATCTGCGAATTTACCCAAAACTTAACGGAAAGCTTCCGCGTCCACAACCTTCCCGTCCCGCCAGATTCTTTCAAGGTCATAAAAGAGCCGGTTCTCCTTGTCGAAAATGTGGACGATAATGTCCCCGAAATCTAAAAGAACCCAATTGGCGCTGCGGAATCCTTCCTTTTGCTTCATGAAATATCCCGCTTTCCCGAGTTTTTCCTCCACAGCGTCCGAAAGCGTCTGTATCTGGCTTTTATTGGTTCCGTTTGCGATGATAAAATAATCTGCAATAACGGAAACCTGGCTGATATCAATCACTCTGATATCCTCGGCTTTTTTGTCCTCTAATGCTTCGATGGCAAGGGCTGCCATATCCTTTACCTTATTTTCGGAAAAACCTTCCATTTGTTTCCTCCTTGATATAGTAATCATAAGTTCTCTGTGTCAGAGGGTCTATCGGGCTTTCAATACTTTGAAGATAGTCCAGCGTATCCTCCAGAATCTGCAAAAGCGCCCTGTCCAAATCATGGAAAGCAAGGGCGCGCACCTGCGAAAGATTCGGCGCGTGTTTGCGGCCCGGTTCAATATAATCTGCAATATAAATGATTTTCTCAAGCCTCGTCATTTCGGGACGGCCTGTCGTATGGTTCAGAATAGCGTTTAAGATATCCTTATCTTCCACATGATAACGTTTTCCTGCCAGATAGCTCCCCACCTTTGCATGGAGCAGAAACGGATTCTGCTTTTCAACCTCCGTCACCTTAATGTGGTGCTTTGCGCAAATCTCCAGCTTCTTTTCATTGCTCATGCATTTGGCGCAGTCGTGCAAAAGTCCAGCCACCTGAGCCTTGAACATATCCTCACCGTGGCACATGGCAAGAGCCGCGGCCGTGTAGGCAACGCCAAGGGTATGCTCATAGCGTCTGGCGTCCAGCTCCTTTTCCATTTTTTTCTTTATTTTATCAATATCAACACTTTTCACTTTCTCCTCCATGCCGAAAACTGCCATACAGCGTCTTAACGCTTATCCGCATTTGCTTAAGATTGATACAATCCTTCCCGGGCGATATAGGCAAGCACGCTGTCGGGAAGCAGATAGCGCACGCTTTGCCCTTTTCGCAGCCTTTCCCTGATTTCAAGGGAGGAAATATCAATCCTCCGCTCTAATAAAAGCCTGATATCGGCCTGATAACGCTTTTTTAAAAGCTCTGCCCTTTGCCGGATTTCCCCGTCTGTCTCATCTCCCCGCGCTGCCGCAGCTATTACGCAGTTCTGAAAAATGTATTCCACGTCCTTCCATTTTTCCAGAATGAAAAGATTGTCGGCCCCCATGATAAAAAAATACCGGACGGCCCCGTCCTGCCGCTTTAACTGCGAGAGCGTGTCGCAGGTGTAAGTAGGCCCCTTTCGCTCTAACTCTATACGGGATAACCGGAAAAAGGGATTTCCTTCGATTGCCAGCTCTGTCATATGGGCGCGGGTTTTGCCGTCCAGGATGGATGCGGCATTCTTCATATAGGAATTTCCGCTGGGCATAAAAAGAATTTCATCAAGCCCGAAGGTTTCCCGGGCAGATTCGGCAAGCAGTAAATGACCGTTATGAATCGGATTAAATGTGCCTCCCATGATACCGACTTTTTTTTCCATCATATTCTCCATGTCTGTCAGGGAAGCTCGATTTTCTTATTGTCCCTGTTTTCCTTATAAAGGACAATTTTCCTGCCGATAACCTGCACCACCTGGGAGCCGGTTCTCTCGGAAAGGATATCGGCCGTCTGCCTGATATCATCCAGACAGGTCTTTAACATCGTAATCTTTAAAAGCTCTCTGGTATTGAAAGCCTCTCTTACGGCCTGAGTCACTTCCGGGGTCAGTCCCAGCTTTCCAATCTGGAGAGTCGCCTCTAAGGGGGCGGCAAGGCTTTTTAAATAAGCGCGCTGTTTACTTGTCATAATCAATCTCCATATATCGTTCTACTTTTTTTCCTTCTACTGCTAAACTTGAACCTAAATTTGCTG
>CAMSTM010000261.1 GCA_947063675.1 uncultured Lachnospiraceae bacterium
AAGGGAAAAGGAGCTGGAGGATGTGATGGAGAAGGTGTATACGCGGGATTTATTTTTGACGGATTGATTTTCACAGGCAGCAGGCCGGACGAAAGCGCAGCAAGCTGGCTGAGGCTGGCCCGGAACCGGTATGTAATTTTGTCAAATCAGAAATTAAGAAATTAGTTGTAGCTATTCAGCCAGGTCTGCACATTTACTGCGCAGACCGTGAGAAAGCGTATATTATGCCAAGAGTGAATAGTTAATAAATTATAGAATAAAAGATTGACAACTCCGATAGAGTGTGATAAATTGTTTAGAAATTTAAGTGACAATTTAGTCTAAAGCCGAACGATAGTAAATTTAAAGTCAAATTGAGGGAAAAACATGATTTCCCAGTTACAGATAAGGAGCGAATATGTTTTACGGAAACAGCGTGCTATTTACCCAGATTATGGTCGCGTCCCAGATTTTTCATATTATGGCCGATAACCCCAAAACGGTAAAGGCCGGTAAACCGCCAGCAATTGGCAGTAACCGGTAAAACCGGAAAGTGCATGGCCATAGGATGAAAAGTCTTATTTGGCTGTGCGGTAATCAGGAGGATAGAAAACCGCATGGTATATACACAGAAGTGTATATGTCAATGCGGTTTTTTTATAGTCAAAAAACCTTGCAGCAGGAGTGTTGATTTTCATGAGGAGGGAGAAAAAATGAAGGTAATCGAAGCGGAGAATCTATCAAAAACCTTTCGGGTGAGAGGGAAGGAAAAGGGAATGAAGGGCAGCATCAAGGCAATCTTTCAGCCTCAGATGAAGGAGATTAAAGCGGTGGACGGCGTTTCTTTCGCAGTGGAGGAGGGGGAGGCGCTCGCCTTTATCGGGCCAAACGGAGCGGGAAAGAGCACAACGATTAAAATGCTCACAGGCATTCTTTATCCGGACGGCGGCAGTGTGAAGGTCTTGGGAATGGACCCTACGAAAAAAAGGAAGCGGCTGGCCTATGAGATTGGAACCGTATTCGGGCAAAAGGAGCAGCTCTGGACGCACCTGACGCCCTATGATAATTTCCGGTTTTTCGGAGCCATTTATGATATACCGGACAGTGAAATCGAAAGGCGTATCGGGGAGCTTTCGGATACCTTTGCGCTTTCGGAGTTTATGAATACGCCGGTCAGGAATCTTTCTTTGGGGCAGCGGATTCGGTGCGAGATTGCCGCTTCTTTGATTCACAGGCCCAAGGTGCTGTTTCTGGATGAGCCAACCATAGGGTTGGACCCGGTGGTGAAGGAAAATATCCGCTCTCTCATCCGGCAGATGAACAGGGATTTTCATACCACGATTTTTCTCACCAGTCATGACATTGGGGATATTGAAAAGCTCTGCAGGCGCGTTATCATTATAAATTCCGGGCAGATTGTGTTGGACGACTCCATGGAGCATTTGAAATTTTCCGACGCTTCTTTGGAAGATATTATCGTGAAAATTTATCAGGAAAAGGGGAGGGAGGAGCAGGACTTATGAGAAAATATGCGGTTATCTACCGGTCCGTTCTGATGGAAAATCTGCAGTATGCTGCCAATATTGCGTTGGGGTTTGTCAGCTACTTTATTTTTATTTTTGTATTTATCAATCTTTGGGGTTATATGTATGGGGAGGGCGGAAACCGAATTGCCGGGTATACCAAGGAACAGATGATTTGGTACGTTATGATTACGGAAATGATTTGGTTTGGCGCACACTCGGAGGCGGTGGTGGGGCAGGTGACGGCGGATATAAGGGGTGGGAATATTGCGTATCTGATGAACAAGCCCTATCATTACACCCTTTATATTCTGGCCAGGCATACCGGGGAGTGGTGTATACGGCTTCCCATGTATATGGCCTTTGCGGTGGTAATGGGGCTTAACATGGTGGGAGGGATTGCGGGATTCGGCCTCCCGGCCCTTTTTTCCGCGGCGGTAAGCATCGTACTTGGGATTACCATTAACGGGGTCTTTAAGCTGTGCATCAGCCTTTTGTCCTTTTGGATAGAGGATGCAAGGCCGTTCCAGTGGCTGTATGATAAATTGATTCTGATTGTGGGAACAGTTTTTCCCATAGAAATATTTCCGGCATTTATAAGGCCCCTGCTGAAACTGACGCCTATTTACACGGTGTGCTATGGTCCGGCGAAGCTGGTGGTGGATTTTCATGTAGAGCAGCTTCCGGAAATCTTTCTTTCGCAGGTTTTGTACCTTGCCATGGGGATTGGTCTGATGTTTTTACTTTATGAAAAGGGGGTTAAAAAGTTATATGTCAACGGCGGTTAAAAACGGCGGACGCCATGCCTTGCCTGCTTCACCTGTGCGGAATCAGCTGCGGGTGTGTCTGCTTTCTATTAAATATAATATTATGCGGGAGATGGTGAACAAGGTTACTTTTCTTACCAATATCTGTTTTATGACGCTGAACAATGCGTCTTTTCTGGTTCAGTGGGTTATTTTGTTCCGCCTGAAGGATGATATTGGAGGGTACACGTTAAAGGAGATTATGCTGCTGTGGGGGCTTTGCGCCAGCAGTTACGGATTGTCCCATATTTTGTTTGCCAGGGTATTTATGCTGCCGGAACTGATTATAAACGGCAAGCTGGATGCGTACCTGGTGCTGCCGAAAAATGTGCTGCTTGGGGTTATGACCTCGGCAACCACCACGTCGGCTATTGGAGATTTGGCGTACGGGTTGATTGCCGCCTGTCTTTCCGGTTTTCAGGTGAAAAGGCTGTTTTTGTTTTGCTTCTTTACGGTGACAGGGACGTTTATTATCACGGCCTTTGCCCTTTTGTTGGGGAGCCTTTCTTTTTGGCTTGTGCGGATGGAAATTTTCGGGGAGCAGATGCTGAATGTTGTCATCAGTTTTGCCACTTATCCGGACGGGATTTTTAAGGGAGCCGTGAAGGCGCTGCTTTATTTTGCGATTCCTACCGGGATGATGGTTTATTTGCCGGTGCATTTGATTACGGATTTTGATTTGAGAGGGGTTTTGGTAGTTTCGGGATATGCCGTTTTGCTTTCGGCAGCGGCGGTGGCGGTATTTTATAAGGGCCTGCGGAAATATTCTTCCGGAAACCTGATGGGGGCAAGGGTGTAGAAATGCCTTTGGATGGAAGGGTTGGATGAAAAAACAATTTTATGGAAAGCGGGCGGAAGAAGTGTTATAATAGGCTCAATAACCCAATGTCATTAAGTTAATGGCTGCGGACGCCAGGAGGAAAACAAACGCTGCCTCGCTTCGCGAGTCCGCTTATTGTAAAAATTCTCC
>CAMSTM010000262.1 GCA_947063675.1 uncultured Lachnospiraceae bacterium
AGTCTGGACATGCTGGCGAAAATTGCGGGTATGAATCCGAAGTATTTCTGCCGCTATTTCCGCAGTATGACGGAGAGAACGCCCATCGATTACCTGAATTACTACCGAATCGAATGCGCCTGCGAAATGCTCACCACCAAAAACATTTCCGTCAAGGAGGCGGCCATTTCCTGCGGGTTTAATGATGAAAGTTACTTTATAAAAATTTTTCATAAATATAAGGGAATTACCCCCAAACAATTTGCCAAAATGGAATTTTAAGACCTCACAAAAAAGACAGCAAGGGAGAATCGTATGAGACAGAAATTTTTGATTTTTATAACAGGTATTTTACTTCTTTTTACGACAACCGCCTGCGGCGGGAGGGATGCCGGTCAAAAGACCGCGGTCTGCCCCTTTACCGAAATGACCTGGGACGCTTCCGCAGACGACGTTATTTCCGCAGAGACGGGCGGCGAATCCGGCGCCGGCCCATCCACCTACGATTCCGTCTACGGTGGAACCTGCTATACCTTTCCCAAAGAATATAACGGCCTTTTGGGGACCATCAAATACATGTTTGACGCGGAGGAAAAGCTGATGTGCGTTGCCTGGGCCTACGGATGCAGCGACGCCGATGAGCTGCTTTCCCTCTACGAATCCATAAACGACTCCGTAAACGAAAAGTACGGGGAAAGCGGATACGCCGCCGACCATCCCGGCAATTACGGAAACGTCTGGTATCTGGAAACCGGCGATATCGTCCTGACCACAATGATTACCACGGAAAACAAAGCCCTGCAGTACGCCTATCTCCATCCGGCGGTGTCAAACAAAAAACAGCAGGATAAAAGGCAGTAAAATGCCGGAAACAGGACTCCTGCCGCATCTGTTGGCAGCTCCTTCCGTTTCCGGCATTTTTTGTTCTTTATTTTGCTTTTCCCGCTTCCGGCGCGCTTACGCCGTCTTACAGGGCCGTGATTTCACCGTTTAAATCCCACAAATCTTCCCAGCCCTTCGCGCCTTCCCATAAGAACACCTGTCCCTTAATCAGACGACAGTTTTTGTCCTCACGGGCAATTGCCGCCATCTCTTCCTCAGTGAGAGGGTCTTCGGTGACGCATTTCAGATTGGAAATATACTGCGGCTCTTTTACGGAAAAAGGAATCGGAACCTGTCCTCTCTGGGCAGCCCATTTCAGACAGATTACCGCCGGATGCACCTGATGGGCAGCAGCCGCAGCAGCAACAGCCGGCAGCTCCGTATCCGCCACGTCCGCCGCTGTCCTGTCACGCTCCGGTCTTGAAGGTGAACCGATTGGACAGTAGCCAATGGGCAGAATGCCCTGTTCCTTTGCGTAGGCGAACAGCTCCGGCTGCTGGAAAGAAGGATGAAGCTCCATTTCCAGAGCGGCGGGCTTTATCCTGCAAAGAGGCAGCACCGCCTTAAGCTTCGGAATCGTCATATTGCTCATACCGATATAGCGCACGAGCCCCTTATCCACCAGTTCCTCACACTGCCTCCAGGTGTTCATAAACTTCTCCAGGGAAAAAGGCCTGGAATCCGGGTTACGGGAATCCCCGTCGCACCCCGGCGCATGGTAATTGGGAAAAGGCCAGTGGACAAAATACAAGTCCAGGCTGGTAAGCCCCAAATCCGCCAGACTCTTCCGGCAGGATTCCAGCACCTTTCCTTCCCCGTGCATATCGTTCCATACCTTGGAGGTGATAAACAGCTCTTTCCTCTCCACCACCTTTTCCGAAAAAAGCCGCTGCAGAACCCGGCCGATACTTTCTTCATTCTGATAAACCGCCGCACAGTCAATCAGACGGTAGCCATATTTCACCGCCCCGTAAACCGCTTCCGAAACCGCTTCCGCCCCGTACTTATCCGAGCCGAAGGTTCCAAGTCCCACACAGGGGATTTCTTCCCCGCTGTAAAGCGTTCTTTTGGGAATCACATTCTGGTCAATTTTATTTTCCATACTTCCCTCATTTCTGCGCTGCTTTTAAGCGCATGACAGAGTTTGCGGATGCTGCGCAGACACAAACTCCTTAGATTGAAAATGTTAATTTTCAATCTTCCCTCATCAATTAATCGTTAAAGACAACCGCAACCTTGCCGCACTCTCCGCCTGCCATGAGACGATACGCTTCGTCGGCCTTTTCAATCGGAAATTCATGGGTAATCAAATCTTCGGGATGAATGTTCCAGCGCACCAGACGTTCCACCAGTTCTTCCATTCTCCACAGCGACGTCACCCAGGAGCCGTAAATGGTTTTCTGGCCGTGGATAATATCGGGGCTGGGATTAAAGGTACAGGTTCCGCCCTCTCCCACAAAAGCGATTTTGCCCCATTCTCTGGTAGCGCGAATCGCAAGCTGTCTTCCTCCGTCGTTGGCGGAAGCGTCGATGGCTCTCTCCACGCCTTTTCCTCCCGTTACGGCCAGAATCTGTTCAAGGGTATCGTCGCCGGGTTTAAACACATGGTCAACAAGGCCCAGCTTCTTTGCCAGTTCAATCCGGTAATCGTTCATTTCAACGCCAATCAGCTTGTCTGCGCCGAGCGCCTTTGCCAGCATAAGGGCAGCCAGTCCCACCGGGCCAAGTCCGGTAACCAGAACCGCGTCGTTGCCGCAGATACCGATTTTTTCAATAGCCTCGTACACCGTTCCGAAGCCGCAGGCAACCTGAGCGCCGTCCTTGTAGGAAAGCTCGTCGGGCAGCGCAACCAAATCCTTTTCGTCCGCAAGTATGTAAGGCGCCATACCGCCGTTTCTCTGCCAGCCGTAAGCCTGACGGAATTTGCTCTTGCAGGAAATATAATATCCTCTCCGGCAGTCGTTGCAGACGCCGCAGCCGGAAATATGGTACACGATTACCCTGTCGCCCTTCTTAAAGCGGCGCAGTCCCTCGCCCTCTTCCACAATCACGCCGCAGGGCTCGTGGCCTGCCGCCATTCCGGGAATATAGCCTTCCGGCCCTTTTCCCGTATGCTCTCTGTAAATACAGCGGATATCGCTTCCGCAAATGGTACTTGCTTTGGTCTTTATCAGAACCTGTCCGTGTCCCGGCGTGGGTACTTCAAAGTCCTTCATTTCCACCGTACTGTTGCCGGGAAGAATTGCACCCTTCATCATCATTTTTACCGCCATAATTCATTTTCCTCTCTTTCCGCACCTTGCTTGTGCCTGTAAAC
>CAMSTM010000263.1 GCA_947063675.1 uncultured Lachnospiraceae bacterium
AAGAAATGAAAAAAGAGCGATAATTCGGGCTTTGTCGAGTTTCCGAGACTGCTCTCATATAGTATAGGGAGGGGCATATGATACAGGTCAGCAATCTTTCATTCAGCTACACGAAGCAGCCTTTTATTTCTGACATGAACTTTTCCGTTTCCACAGGTGAAATTTTTGGATTTTTAGGTCCGTCGGGAGCCGGTAAAAGTACGTTGCAGAAAATTCTGATTGGTATGCTGCGGACATATCAGGGCTCGGCTATGGTAAACGGTATTGAATGCAAAAAGCGCACTAAACGCTTTTATGAAAATATCGGGGTTGATTTTGAATTTTCAACAATGTATGAAAAACTCACCGCAAAGGAGAATCTGCAGTTCTTTTCGTCATTATACGAAAAAAAGCCGCGCCCTGTTGATGAGCTTTTGGAAAAGGCCGGATTGGCACGTGACGCGGATAAGCGGGTAGCCGATTATTCAAAAGGTATGAAATCCCGCTTAAACTTTATAAAAGCACTGCTCCATGACCCTCTTTTGCTCTGCCTTGACGAGCCTACAAGCGGACTTGACCCCGCCAACAGCAGGGTGATGAAAAATATGATTCTGGAGGAAAAGGCAAAAGGGAAAACAATCCTTCTGACCACACATAATATGCAGGATGCAGCCGAGCTTTGCGACAGAGTCGCTTTTATCGCAGGCGGTAAAATATGCGCCCTTGACAGCCCCCACAACCTGATTATGTCCAAAGGCGCGGCAGCCGTAACCTATACATGGATAGAAAACGGGGAGCACAGCGCAAGCTGTCCCCTTAATCATTTATCTTCCGATAAACGTTTGAAGGATTTAATTGAGAAAAACCACCTGCAATCCATTCACAGCAGCGAGCCGACCTTAAATGATATTTTTATGGATATCACAGGGAGGACTTTGTTATGAGATTAAGAAGTTTATTTCTGTTTGATATACGGTTTCAGGCAAAATACGGCTTTTACTTTTTATATACGGTTTTGACTGCTGTTTATATTATCATTCTTCTTGCGATTCCCGACAGCTGGCGTGAAAAAGCTGCCGCTGTTTTGATTTTTTCCGACCCGGCAGCAATGGGGTTGTTTTTCATGGGTGCTATTGTCCTTTTGGAAAAGAACCAGCATACGCCGTGCGCATTGGCGGTTTCCCCTGTGCAGGCAATAGAATATATAATTGCCAAAGCCGGTTCATTGTCTGTTGTTTCCCTTGCGGTTGCCGCCCTGCTGGCGTTAACCGCAGGAGTGGAGCATTTACACATCATATTGCCCGGAACAATGATATCCAGTGTGGCTTTTACATTATTGGGAATGATTGTCGCAGCAAAAACAGAGAGCCTTAATCAGTTTATTTTGTGGACGGCGCCGGTAGAACTCGTCTGCTTTGTCCCGGCAGTTTTGCATTTATTCCAAATCACTCCGGCATGGCTTAAATATTATCCTGTTAATGTCTGTATGGATATGGTTTCAGGCCATTCTCCGTCAGCAGCAGATTTTCTCATTGTTATGGCAATGATAATAATTCTTTTTATTTACTCGGAATTTTGTGTACTGAAAATGTGGGACCGTATAGGAGGCGCAAAAATATGAAAGCAATTCGACTGAGTTTTTTCCAGATGGCAGTAACTTTGAGACGGGACATGATGTTATTTGCGACCTGCCTTACGCCGCTTCTTGCCGGCTTCTTCTTTCGGTTTGCCGTACCAATTTTTGAAACCGTTCTGGCAGGTTATTTTCATATACCGGCAGTCATTTCCCCCTATTACCGGTTGATTGACCTGTTCTTTGCAATGCTCACTCCCACGATGTTCTGTTTTGTTTCGGCAATGGCCGCCCTGGAGGAAGCAGATGAAAAGACGGCGTCATATCTGTTCATTACGCCTCTGGGGAAAACAGGATATCTGTCTGCAAGATTTGGCGTCCCGGCCGCTTCCGCTTTTCTTGTGACCCTTATCCTGCTGCCTTTCTTTAAGCTAACGCCGCTTACCCCAACCGCCATGTTATTGCTGGCAGCCAGCGGAGCCCTGCAGGGCATCATTGTTTCACTGTTAATTCTGACGCTTTCATCCAACAAATTGGAAGGGATGGCGGTCACAAAGCTTTCTACCCTGACTCTTTTCGGAGCGGTTATTCCGTTTTTTGTCCAGGGCGGCATCAAGTATATATTGTTTATGCTGCCTTCTTTCTGGATAGGGAAAGCGTTTCATGACCACATGCTGCTTTATATGCTTCCCGCATTTGCCTTATCGGCTGTATGGATTTGCCTTTTGTTTAAACAGTATTTGCGGAAAATTTAGGAAAGCCGGCATAAATCTGCATATATCTGGCCATCTCCTGCTGATAACTACACAGCTTCAATCCCAATCAGCACAATCGGAACAGAGGGATTTGAGCGTCCCTCCCAGACAATATTGGTCAGCTCGTTTTCATACCAGGCAACGCCGGTTGACATCTGCGCCATCAAGCTGTGCATCGGTATAATCTCAATCCCGACATCGATATCGCCCCGCTCATAGAAGAAAGTATGCTTTACGTGCAGGTCATATTGAACGGAAAAATATTTGCCAAACTGTACCTCCACCGCGATACGCTCTTTTACAAAATCAACCTGATTATACGTGTTAAAAGCCTGAAAGCCTTTATCCGTAATTATCTGCTTTTGCTGCTTTTTGTCTTTGAGCGCCACAATTTCCCGGGTCGTCTGCAAATCCTCATTGACAAAATAGGCCGTCCTCATCTCTTTCCAGCCCTTTGCAAAAAATTCATCCTTAAAAAGTTGATTTAATTTTTGGGGGGAATAAAGAATATCGCCTTTTCTTGTTTTTTCCCTGCTGACCTTTCCGAAGGCCTTGCCTGCATCCACATTTTTAATCGCAGTCTGCACTTCCTCCCACAAAACCGGCTGATGGACTCTCAAAAATTCCTCGCCGTTTAAATGGCTGTAAACCTGGGCTATTTTCATTTTGTCGCCCTCCACTCTTCCGGTATCTGCGCCACTTTATCCGTAGGTCTTGGAATCC
>CAMSTM010000264.1 GCA_947063675.1 uncultured Lachnospiraceae bacterium
TAAATATGCCGCTCAGATTCTTTGTTATGCAAATGGAATCGACGAAGACCCAGTCTGGAAACCCATTTGAAGGAGGCTCTCGGAAAAAGAGTATGGCTTCCCTGCGGAGGCTATCTGGTGATTGAGCCCACGGAGGCTATGACGGTAATTGACGTGAATTCAGGTAAGGCTGTCAGTAAAGGAAAGAAAAGCAAAGAAAGCTACTTATCGGTCAATCTTGAAGCGGCAAAGGAGGTCGCAAGGCAGCTCCGTCTCCGAAATTATTCCGGTATGATTATGGTGGATTTTATCAGCATGGAAAAAGAGGATGATAACAGGATTCTGCTTGAAAAGCTGGACAGATACCTCCGGGAGGACAAAGTACCCGCAAGGCTGGTGGATATGACGGCTCTGGGAATCGTGGAAATCACCAGAAAAAAGGTAAGCAGGCCGCTTTCGGATTTTCTTTTTCTATAAAAAAGCTTGACAGTATTTTGACGATATGCTACATTTTATGAGTATGCCGCATAACGAGGCTTAAAGAGTTTGCGCTATTGCAGGTTCTGCCGTAGTTAGCGAGTAAAATCAGTTTTGCTGATTAGTATAGGAGGTGCCATATGTACGCAATCATCGTAACAGGCGGAAAGCAGTATAAGGTTTCCGAAGGCGACGAAATCAAAGTGGAGAAGCTTGACGGAGAGCCGGGAGATACCGTAACCTTTGACAGGGTAATTGCTGTAAGCGACAAGGAGCTTAAGGTAGCAGGCGATGTGGAAAATGCAAGCGTAACCGCAACCGTGGTTAAGCAGGACAGATTCCCCAAGGTTATTGTCTATAAGTATAAGAGAAAAACCGGCTATCACAAGAAGAATGGTCACAGACAAGCATACACGCAGGTAAAGATTGAAAAAATCAACGCTTAATAATGACTACAATCACGATTACAAAATCCAGAGCGGGAGAATATAAGAAGATAACCTGCAGGGGACATGCCGGTTATGCGGAAAGCGGAAACGACATTGTCTGCAGCGCGGTTTCCATGCTGGTAATAAATACCATCAATTCCCTTGAATTTCTGACCGATACGCGGATAGAGGCGGCAGCCGACGAGGAAAAGGGCGTCATTACCTGTTCCTTTGCCGATGTACCGGACAAGGGCGGGAAGCTTCTTCTTGATTCCATGGTGCTTGGACTTGAAAACGTTGCCAGCGAGTACGGCGGTAAGTATTTAAAACTTAATTTTAAGGAGGTGTAAAACATGTTAAAGCTTAACCTTCAATTTTTTGCTCATAAAAAAGGTGTTGGTTCCACAAAGAACGGCAGAGATTCCGAATCCAAGAGACTTGGCGCGAAGAGAGCCGACGGCCAATTTGTAAAAGCAGGAAATATTTTATACAGACAGCGCGGGACGAAGATTCATCCCGGCATCAATGTAGGACGCGGCGGTGACGACACATTGTTTGCGCTTGTTGACGGTGTTCTCAGATTCGAGAGAAAAGGCAGAGACAAGAAACAGGCTTCTGTATATCCTGTAGAAAAATAATGCAGTTATTGGCTTCAAACATATTTTGTTTGGAGCCTTTTTTCACTGTGCGTCCGGGCAATGACCGCAAGGCTATGCCCCAAAGGGCTGTGCCGGAAGGGTATATGACGGGCGATACGGTTCTGAAAGGAAGATGGAATGTTTGCAGACAGAGCGAGAATTTATGTGCGGAGCGGGAAAGGCGGCGACGGCAGCGTGTCCTTCCGGCGGGAAAAATATGTTCCCAGCGGCGGTCCTGACGGCGGCGACGGCGGTCACGGCGGAAGCGTTATCCTCGAGGTGGACGAGGGTTTAAACACGCTTACCGATTACCGGCATGCCCGTAAATACCGTGCCGAAGACGGCGAAAACGGCAGCAAACGGAACTGCCGGGGAAAAAACGGAAACGACTGTATTTTAAAGGTGCCGGAAGGGACTGTCATCAAGGAAGCGGAAAGCGGAAAGGTGATTACGGATATGTCCGGTGAAAACAGGCGTTTTGTCCTGCTTACCGGCGGCCGGGGCGGCAACGGGAATCAGCATTACGCCACAAGCACCATGCAGGCGCCTAAGTATGCGCAGCCGGGACAGCCGGCCAGGGAGCTGGAAATTTTGATGGAGCTTAAGGTGATTGCCGACGTTGGCCTGGTGGGATTTCCCAATGTGGGTAAATCCACCTTTTTAACCAGAGTGTCCAATGCAAGGCCGAAGATTGCCAACTATCACTTTACAACTCTCGACCCGCATCTGGGGGTGGTTGACCTCCCGGAGGCAGGAGGCTTTGTGATTGCCGATATTCCGGGGCTTATCGAGGGTGCGTCCGAGGGTGTGGGGCTTGGCTTTGAATTTCTGCGCCATATCGAGAGAACAAGGGTGATTATCCACATTGTGGATGCCGCCGGAACCGAGGGCAGAGACCCCGTTGCCGATATCTATGCCATCAACAGAGAACTGAAAAACTATGATTCCGGTATTGCCAAACGTCCTCAGGTAATTGCAGCCAACAAAACCGACATGATTTTTCCGGAAGACGGGAAGAAAGACCCGGTATCCCTTTTAAAGGAAGAATTCGAACCGAAGGGAATCCGCGTTTACCCGATTTCCGCTATCAGCGGCAGAGGGATTCGGGAGCTTCTTTTCCATGTAGAGGAAATGCTGGATAAGCAGGAGAAGAAGCCGGTGATTTTCGAGCAGGAGTTTTTCCCGGAATATATGCTGCCTTCCTCCGACGAGCCCTACACAGTAACCTATGATGAGGAAAAGTCGGAATATGTTGTGGAAGGCCCCCGCATTGAAAAGATGCTGGGCTATACAAACCTTGATTCCGAAAGAGGGTTTACCTTCTTCCAGAATTTCCTGAAGGAAAACGGTATTCTGGAACAGCTGGAAGCCCTTGGCATCAGCGAAGGAGATACCGTCAGAATGTACGGGCTGTCTTTTGATTATTACAAGAAAAATATCCCAATGCGCTGGTCAGCCTGGACGCCGTTACAAAACAA
>CAMSTM010000265.1 GCA_947063675.1 uncultured Lachnospiraceae bacterium
TGTTCATTGACAGAACATTGTTTGAAAAGAACCGAATCATACATACCCTGGATGGCGTCTGCAGGAGATTTCTCACCTCTTGCCACATTTTCATACATAATTTTCAAATTCTGTATCATTGCATTGGCATAATCGGATGCCGGGCTTACCTGCAGGTTTGCAATTCCTTCTGCTGCTACAGCCATGATTTCATCGCCTTCATACATCAAATCGTTAGTGGCAAGCTGAGGGGAGAAGAATCCCACCTCAGACAGATAGGTCTTTTCCACTTCGGGACGTGTAATAAATTCCACAAATTTCCACGCGGCGTCAGGATGCTGCGTCTGGCTGGAAATGGACAGCATGCCGATGTTGGCAAAATTCCATTTTGCATGCGCTTCGTCGTCCGCCGGGCCTGCCGGTATTGCAAAGGCTCCCAGATTAATGTCGGAAGCTTCTTTGATAATATTCGTGTAATGAATCTGCTGGGGAATCATCGCAACCTGCCCGTTATAGAAATAGGCGCGTTCTTCATCCTTGTTGGTATACTTTTCAAGGGGGAGCACTACCTGGTCTTCATGGTACAGCTTTTCAAAAAAGCTGAGACCTTCCACGCCCTGTTCGTTGTTAAAGCCAATGTTGGTCAGATTTTCGTTCCACTGGTCTGCCCCCGCCTGAATGATATAGGTAAGCGGCTGCCAGTAATCATCCATCTCAAACATCATGCCCCACTGGTCGGTCTGTCCGTCTCCGTCCTTGTCCAGCGTCAGCTTCTTTGCCACTTCCTCCAGTTCATCCCATGTCGTGGGAACCTCGGTGATTCCCGCTTCAGCAAACATGTCCTTGTTATAGAACATAACGGAATTAAGCGCTACGAAAGGGATTCCCATAAGCTGTCCGTCATAGGAGCAGTACTCAAGCGCAGACGCCGGATAGCCGGAACGCTTTGTCTCGTCCGCGTAATCCTCCAGAGACAATATGTAGCCGTTCTTGGCATACAAAGGGAACTGTTCGACCTGAAAACTGATATCCGGGCCGGTTCCTGCCGCAAAAGCCGCGGTTTCTTTTTCCACAACCGAATCCCATGCGACATTCAAAAACTCAACCTGAATATTGGGATTTTCTTTGTTAAATTCCGCAATCATGGATGCCCATATTTCGTCCTCTCTGTCGGAATGAGGAGATTTCCAGAACGTAAGCTTTACCGCTTCGCCGGAAGAAGCATCCTCGCTCCCTGAGGCCGCGCCGTTATCTTCTGATACATCGCCGGCATTTGATGCGCCTGACGACTCATTCCCGGAAGCTGCCTTCTGGCCGTTTCCACCGCAGCCGGAAAGAAGTCCCATAACCATACCTGCGCACAAAAGCATTGCCAATTTCTTTTTCATTTTCATTTACCTCCTGTCACTTTTGTGGGTTTTATGCAACAAGTACAGTATAAATTTTCTTCCGGATATTTGAACGCATAATTTTGACTCAATCACTCACAATTTTGACCTTCTTTTTGTAATCATTGACAGACATGCCCGTATATTTGCGAAAACACCTTCCAAAATAATCAGGATTTGGTATCCCTACCTTCTCCGCCACCTCATAGGCCTTAAAGTCCCCCGACTTCAGATAATCGCACGCCTTTTCAAGCCGGATTTTATTTAGGCATTCCACCAGGGTCATCCCATGCCTTTTACGGAAAGCTCTGCTCAAGTAGCTGGGATTTAAGAAGAAAATTTCCGCAACCGCCGACAGGGACAGCTCGCTTTCCGCAAAGTGCTCTTCAAGATAATTTCTGACCTGCTCCATCACATCAGGCGAACTTTCCTCCGCCTTTTCTATCTGGCCGCTCACCTTAAGGAGCGCTTCCCTGACCTCCTGTCTTTTCATGGGCTTTAAGATAAAATCCGCCGCTCCCGCCCTGATTGCCTGCTGGGCATACTTAAATTCATCATAGGCGGTAATGATAATCACCTTAACCGAAGGATACTTTTTCATAATCTCTTCCGCAAGTTCAATTCCGTTCATAATGGGCATTTTGATATCGGTTACCACCAGGTCGGGAAGCTCTTTTTCCATATGAAACAAAGCCTCCCTGCCGTTTGACGCTTCCCCGATGATTTTCATATGAAGTTCTTCCCACTTTACAATGATTTTAAGCAGATTCCTTGTTCCGATTTCATCTTCCACAATCAGTACTTTAATCATTCCCTCCATCTCCCTCATAATAAACGGGTATGCGCAGCGTAATCACTGTCCCTTTTCCCTCTGTGCTCTGAATATCATAATCAATATCCTGTCCGTAAAAAATCTTTATCCTCTCTATGGTTCCCCGAAGACCGAAGCTCTTTTCGTTGGAGTCAAGATTTTCTCTCTGTAGCTCCTCCATTTTTTCGGCGCTCATCCCCACGCCGTCGTCTTCCACCGAAAAGCAGAGGTATCCGTTTTCTTCCTTTCCCTCCACACACACCATTCCTCTGGTCGTTTTGGGACGAATGCCGTGGTCCGAAGGCTTCTGACATGGTTTCTGTCAATGCTGCAGGCGTGTTCATTCATATCCCACATATAAATTCCGTTTATGTGCGTTTCCGAATCCACCAGAGAAATAAACTGGTAAAGACTTTCCCGCTGCCGCTCCCCGTTCCCTGCCGCAAGAGCCTCCGTGACCTCGCTGCTGGAAAGAATGATTCTGGAGTAATACGCCGCATTGTCAATCAGCGTTGTCACGTTCCTGCCAACGGTATTTAATGTCTGCGCCGACAACGCTTTCGCGTAATCCATGGATTCCCTTCTTCTTATCCCTGCAAACAGCAAAAAAATCGCAATCGAAGAAATAAACAAAAATATCGCGTATACTATCGCAAGTTTTACAGATATCCTCATTTTATGCAGCAAATCACTCCACCTCTTTCCCTTTTTGGCAGTTCATTTTCATTACTTGTGAGTAAAAAGTTTGCGTTGCTTAAGAAACCCACTAGCCCCAGTAGATTC
>CAMSTM010000266.1 GCA_947063675.1 uncultured Lachnospiraceae bacterium
AAGAAGGCGGGGTCATTCATCTTTGCGCGATGGAAGGCGTAGGGAAAAAATTTTCTGACAATAGATTGAATTTCTCTCTATTTTCATGTATAATATACAATATAGCTTTTGAAAAAGGAGGAATTGGAATGAATACTATAATTACAATCGGACGCCAATATGGTTCTGCCGGCCGTGAAATTGGGGAAAAGGTGGCAGAGTATTTTGGCATTAAATGTTATGACAAGGAACTTCTCAGCAGGGCGGCAAAGGAAAGCGGATTCTGCGAGGAAATGCTTGAAAACCATGATGAGAGACCTACCAGCTCATTTCTTTATAATCTGGTTATGGATACCTATTCTTTTGGCTACAATGCGTCGCACTTTGTAGATATGCCAATCAGCCACAAAGTTTTTCTGGCACAGTTTGATACCATCAAAAAAATTGCCAGTGAGGAGCCTTGCGTTATCGTAGGCCGCTGCGCCGACTATGCCTTAAGCGATTTGAAAAACTGCGTGCATGTTTTTATTTATGCAAATGAAGAATGCAAAATAAAGCGGATTATGGAAAAGTATAATATGGATGCGGCCAAGGCAAAGGATACCTGTATCAAAAAGGATAAACAGCGCCAGAGCTATTACAACTATTATTCCTCCAAAAAATGGGGCCGCGCCGACAGCTATGATTTATGTATTAACAGCAGCGTCCTCGGTGTTGAAGGCACCGTAAAATTACTCATACAGTATATTGAAGATTTCGAAGCTAAGAATAATTAAAAAAATGCTTTCTTTTACTGACGGAAGATAAACGCCCCGGTAAAAGAAAGCATTTTTTATGATTTGAGAGCAGTCTACAACTATTCGCGAAACACAAGTTTAACGAATAGTTGCTTCGTGACCGGCACCCCTGAGGCTTTTTTTGTATCGTCTGCCTGGATACTGATTTTTGTTTTGTTCCACGGCATCTTTGATAAAATCATCTTTATCTACAAAATCAACGGAACTGTTATACTTTGTGATGAATCTGACATAATCGTCTGTCTTTGTCTGTTCGGGCTTTTTCTTTTCGTTCTTCCGGTAACCGGATTTAAAGGCGTTAACGGCGTCTGTCCTGGGCGTACGCTTTTTCCTGATTCTTATAATATGATATACATTAAAAATAATGACAAATACCACAAGCCCGATAATTCCGGGAACCGCCACTCTGATATCCATGCAAATACTCCTTTTTATTGATAAGCCGTCGGTAAGCCGTATGCTTTACCGGCAAATTTCATCCGAATCCAGAACAATTGTGAACGGGCCGCTGTTAACCAGTGAAATATCCATATGTTCGCCAAAGATACCGGATGCCACATGAGAAACCTCTTTTGAGCATTTTTTCAGAATATATTCATACATCTCATTGGCAAATTCAGGATTTCCGGCTTTGGTAAAGGATGGACGGTTTCCCTTGCGGCAGTCGGCATATAATGTAAATTGTGAAATAATTAACAATTCACCGTTCACACTGTTTAAATCCAGATTGGTCTTGTCATTTTCATCGGCAAATATTCTAAGACGCAGCATTTTGCCAAGCATTTTATCTGCGATTTCACGGGTATCAGTATCACAGACACCTACAAGTACCAAAAAGCCCTTGCCGATTTCCCCGACAATTTTATTTTCAACGGTGACGCTTGCTTTATCAACCCTTTGAATTACAAATTTCATTTTTCCTCCGCTTGCGCTTAAGCTTCCTTCCGTGCGGAAGCTTAAGTTCTGTTTCATTTATTTTTTTTATCATTTTTAGAGTTGTTTTCCTTTTTCATAAAGGAAGGAATTTTCAACTTAAAAAAGGTACTGTGTTCCTGCGTGTTTTTAGGAATAAAGACGGCGTTTTCGTTGATGTAATCAACCTCCTGATACAGATGGGTTTCTGTGGGAAGCCCTCTTTTTCGAAGAAGCTTGTTTGTCTTTCGGCGAATCAATGCATAAACCACGGCAAAAAACGGAACGCCTATAATCATGCCGGGGATTCCCATAATCCCTCCAAATACGGTAATGGAAAAGATTACCCAAAAACCGGACAGGCCTGTGGACTGGCCCAGAATCTTAGGACCAATCAAATTGCCGTCAACCTGCTGCAAAACCAGGATGAAAATAATGAAATAAACACATCTTAAAGGATTCACCATCAAAATAAGTACGGCGCTTGGGATTGCCCCAAGATACGGACCGAAAAAAGGAATAATATTTGTGACGCCGACGATTACGCTTACCAGTAAGGCATAGGGGATTTTAAGCATGGTTGTGCCGGCAAAGCAGATGAAGCCGATAATAATGGAATCAATGATTTTTCCGCTGATGAATCCGATAAACGTATCGCTGATAAAGCGCGCGTCTTTGATACACTGATTTGCGGCAGGAGCGCTGAACAGTGCAAACGTGATTTTCTTGGCCTGCCCTGCAAATACCTCTTTGCTGAAAAGCACATAAATGGAAATAATGACGCCGATAATAAAGTTCCAGAGCACCTTCAGAGCGCTTATCAGGCTTAGGG
This sequence comes from uncultured Lachnospiraceae bacterium, assembly GCA_947063675.1. GTDB lineage: Bacteria > Bacillota > Clostridia > Lachnospirales > Lachnospiraceae > Suilimivivens. The sequence goes on from CAMSTM010000266.1 coordinate 2,521, forward strand.
AAACATGTTTAACCAGGGTTTCCAGCTGCGGCACAATACTGTCGTTTAAGTAATTCATAAATTCCTCATAATAAGTATCAAGGAAATTATAAAACATTTTCTCAATATCAGGATTATCCTCTAAAAATTTTGCAGACCAGTTGATTAGGTTCTGCTCGTAATACGGGAACTGGTAAGAAATACTTTTTATGCTTTTTATCAAATTAGGAATTAAAATGGAAAAGAAACCGTAAATCAAAAATCCTACAATACATATTGTCAGAAGAATTGACAGAGTTCTGACATATTTTTTTTGCTTAACGGAAATTTGCTGCCCGTCCTTCTGGAAAACCGGGAATAAAAAGCGGTTTTCTATTCCATTAACCAGAGGAGTCATAAGATAAGCAAAAAAAATATGTCAGAACTCTGTCAATTCTTC
>CAMSTM010000267.1 GCA_947063675.1 uncultured Lachnospiraceae bacterium
ATATAATTCCAACGATCAACATAAGTAATTCGATATATTGGATCAATATTCTGGATACCAAAAATCCGGGAGACGTTTCCGGGGTGACCTTTGCAAACCGCATTCGGATGGTGGACAAATATAAATACGCCCCCATGATTTTTATTACTGCGCTGGAGGACGCAAGAATGTATGCCTACAGCGATTTGCACTGTTATTATTATCTGGAAAAGCCCTATGACGCGGACAAGGCCAGAAAGGTAATCAAAGAGGCGCTGGAAGTTCCCCAGAAGAAAAATATCCCGCATGATGTGTTTTTCCGTAAGGACGGCATTCTTTACAAAAAAAATATTTCAGAAGTAATTTATATTGAAAATGTCAAAGGCGGGCAGACGGTTCATTTTACGGACGGGAACCTGCGGCTGTCTTATAAGCCCTGCAAAACGATTCTGGAGGAGCTGGACTCCGAAAAATTTCTCCAGTGCAGCCGGTATATGATTGTAAACAGGGATTTTGTGGAGGCGGTTGACACGGTCAACAGGTATATCACGCTGCGGGGAGATTACGGGCAGATAGAGCTGGGGATTACTTTTAAGAAGAAATTTCTGAAGGCTTTGAAGGAAACTTAAGGGCTGCTGTGTTATTTTTTACATGCAGGGGTGCTATTTGTTACATGAATGTGAAAAGACCTCAAAAATCAGGCATAATAAAAGTACATCGGGCCTGATGGATGATACAGCAAAGCATTTACAAAGGAGGTCTTTATGACAAAAAGGAAATTCGGCAAAATAATTTTTGCCGCAGCCCTGGGAATTTTTCTTGGGGGGGGGGTAATTTAGAACAGGATTTTACGATTGAAGCGAGAGCGGCGCAGCTGCCTTCTGCCGTGGCGGCGGGCGAATCTGCCGCGCGGAGCCTGTCCGACCTGGAAGCAGGCGAATCTGCCGCGCGGAGCCTGCCGGACCCGGATGTGAGTCTTCTTGCGGCGCAGCCGCCTGCTGTCTCGGATATCAGTGTCCTTGCTTTGAAGGACGGCATTAGTGCCGGATGTACTTTTAACGGCTACACGGACAAAAGCGAGTACGTCATCCAGCTGTTTTTAAATCGGGTGGATGAGGACGGCTCGGTATCGGAAGCGGCCAGCCTGGAGCTGGATACCACCGCAGACGGAAAAGGCTCTGGGCAAACGTCTGCGGAAAAGGTGGAAACGGGTATTTACAAGGCTTCTGCGGCCATAAAAAGGTATGAGGGAGGAAATCTGGCGGACACGGCGTTTACCCATTCCGTCTTGTATAAGGTGGTAAAGGATAAGGATTCCTATGAAGTCACGCCTTATGAGAAGGAGCCTGAAAGCAGCGTAGAGGCGGATAAAAGGCCTCACGTACCGGATGAGGGTGAAGTATTTGCAGAGGAAAATAAGGAATACCGTGCCTGCGGCCATGAGAAGGATTTTGAGATTGTCCGGGAAGCCGACGCGGCTCATGACGCCCTCATGGAAGAGCGGTGTATAAAATGCGGAGAGGTCTTTTCTTATGCTTATGTGCCCAATTCCGCCTATGCGGCATTTTTGAAAGATTGTGCCAGAGCGGTTTTAAACGTAAAGGGAGATGAAATCCTCCTTGCCACAGACAGATGGATGAGCTTTAATCAGGAGGTTCTTGATGCGATTTCGGCTCGTCCGGAGGTGGCAGTCACTATTCATTATATGTATTGCGGAAAACAGTTTACAGTGACGATTCCGGCCGGAACAGACGCGGCTGGTCTTGCAGATGAAAACGGATACTGCGGCTTCCGCTGTTTACATATGTTATTTGCAGGAGAGGAAGTGTTCTTATAAGGAAAAGCGGCTGAAATAATATAATATCTGAAATGTCTACGCCGGGGAAAAGGAGCGGGAATTCCTTTTCCCCGGTAAATTTCTGAATAAAGTCTTGTTCTTTGAGCTACAAAAAATTATAATAAGATATCAGGAGAAGGCTTTAACGGAAAGGAGAATAAATGGAGGTATGCAGGAGATGGGAATGACTGATTTACAGTTTAAAAGCTGGTTGAAACAGATTATCAGAGGACTCGAGGGTGCGAAGGGAGAAAGCACAAAAGAAGATACTGATAAAAAAATTGAAGAATTATTAAAAGACTTAAAAGAAGATTTACAGGGATAGAGGAAAGGCATATATGGCAGACTCAAAAAAATATATCGTCACCGGCGGGGCCGGATTTATCGGTTTTTACCTTTCGAAAGCATTGCTGGAAAAAGGAAACCGGGTAGCGGTAATCGATAACTTAAATGATTATTACGAAGTATCGCTGAAAGAAGAACGCCTGTCAATTTTACAGAAATATCCGGGGTTCCGGTTTGTGAAAGGGGATTTGGCGGACAAGGATGCGGTTTTTCAGCTTTTTTCGGAGGAAAAGCCTGACATTGTGGTAAATCTGGCGGCACAGGCAGGGGTGCGTTACAGCATTGACAACCCGGACGCTTACATTCAGTCAAATATTGTGGGATTTTTCCACATTCTGGAGGCATGCCGGCATTATCCGGTGGAGCATCTGGTTTTTGCTTCCTCCAGCTCCGTATACGGAGGAAACGAGAAGGTGCCCTTTCAGGTGGAGGACCAGGTGGACAGGCCGGTGAGCCTGTATGCGGCGACCAAAAAATCCAACGAACTGATGGCTTATGCCTACAGCAAACTCTATCAGATTTCGCTGACGGGGCTGCGTTTTTTTACGGTATACGGGCCGATGGGCAGGCCGGACATGGCATATTTTAAGTTTGCAAAAAAAATCATGGCGGATCTTCGTATCATAATATTTCTCGTTATTTTCAAAGACCGATCTCTCGCA
>CAMSTM010000268.1 GCA_947063675.1 uncultured Lachnospiraceae bacterium
ATCTGGCTGACGAGAGCCAGAACCCGGCAGGCAAGGACGGAATCGGCTTCTTCAATATTCCGATAGCCGACGAATCCATCAGCAGCGCAACATCCTACTCCATGAACTGCGGTAATATTCTCGCGCTTGACAAGGGCAAATATGACGACGGAACAGCATGGTTCCTGAAATATTTCTGCGAGAACATGGGCGACCTTGCAATGAATGAGCTCTCCACCGTAAAGGGATATACCTACACCGTACAGGCTGAGGATATGGACCCTTACACGCTCATGGTGCTTGACGCAATCAACGAGTCCACAGAAGGCTTCGGCTGGTGGGAAGCAAAGATGGTCAGCGAAGTTTCCAAGACCGCGCAGGAAAATGTACAGCCTCTGCTTAACGGTGATATGACCGGACAGGAATATATGCAGTCTATTCAGGATGTATATGATAATCAGTAAAGACGGCACAGGGCATTTTTAAGCTGTCATGAGGGGAGTGTCCAGGGGACACTCCCCTTTATATAAGAATCAGGAAAGGAAGAAAGCTATATGAATAAAGTATTGGGTAATAAAAAAGCAATTGCATTGTTTGTGGGCCCCGCATTTATTTTGTATACGGCTCTGGTAATGGTTCCGGTTATCTGGTCGCTTTACTATTCATTTTATGCCGGAAGTCCGGGACTTAAGTGGGAGTTTGCGGGCCTTAAGAATTATATCAATCTGTTTTCCGATAAAAATTTCTTAAAGGCGCTGGGCGTCAACTTTAAGTACATATCGGTAGTGGTAATCGGCCAGGTGGGCTTCGGGCTTTTGATGGCCCTTATGTTTAAATTCTGGCTGCGCAAGTGCAAAACGGTGGTAAGGACGCTGGTGTTTTTCCCGGTGGTACTGCCCACGGTGGCGGTAGGCCAGCTGTTCGCAAAGATTTATGAGATTCAGCCCAACTACGGCCTTTTAAACAGCTTTTTAAGCAAAATCGGACTGCAGAATCTGGTTCAGCCCTGGCTGGGGCAGGAAAAGACGGCTCTGTGGGCGCTGTGCGTGATGGATATCTGGGTGGCAATGGGCTTTTATTCCGTTATTTTTTACGGCGCGCTTTTGGATATCCCGGACGATATTTTAGAGGCGGCAAGGGTTGACGGGGCCTCGGGCCTCCAGCTTTTCAGGAGAATCCTGCTTCCGCTTCTGTGGCCTATGGTAATCACCAGCACGGTATTCAGCTTTTCGGGAACGGTTAAGATGTTTGAGTCTGCGTTAGCCCTCACCAAGGGCGGTCCCGGCGCGGCCACAAAGTCGCTGTCCATGTATATGTATGATAATGCCTTTACTTATTATAAAGTGGGGTACGCCAGCGTTATCGCTATTGTGATTTTCCTGATTTGCGTGGTGGGCTCGGCAATTATCAACAAGTTTGACGTGAAGGACTATTAAAGGGGGTAGGAAAATGAAAAAAGTAAGAGCAGGATTTCGGGGAGTTGTCATTTTTCTGATTTGCGTAATTGAAATTTATCCGCTGTTCTGGATGCTCACGGCATCCTTAAAGCAGCAGTCCGAGTGGAGCGAGTATCCGGCGTACGCCTTAAACAAAGGTTTTCATTTCCAGAACTATGTTGACGCGTGGACCCGAGGAAACATGGCAACCTTTTTTAAGAACAGTCTGATTACCACGCTGATTTCCCTGGTATTTATCGTAATTTTTTCCTGTACGGTAGGATTTGCCGTGACGAAAATGCAGTGGAAATTCCGCGACGCAGTTGCCCAGTATTTTACCTTCGGGATTATGATTCCCGTTGCCATTGCGCTGATTCCGCTGTTCCAGATATACAGCAGGACAAAGCTGCTCAACACCCATCTTTGCCTGATTCTGACCTATATCGCGTTCGGCCTGTCGCTGTCCATTTATCTGGTGAAAGGGTATCTGCGCTCCTTCCCGGACGATATCATGGAGGCGGCGGTAATAGACGGCTGCGGGATTTTCCGGCTGGTGTGGTATGTGCTGACCCCGCTTATGAAAAACTCCATCGTTACGGTGCTGGTACTGCAGTTCTTCTTTAAATGGAACGATTTGCTGTTTTCCATGACCTTTATCAGCGATTCTAAGTTAAAGACGGTGCAGACGGGACTTTTGTATTTCTCTGACGAGTTTGGCTCAAAGAACTGGGGAGCGATTTTTGCCTCCGTGTCCATGAGCGTTTTCCCCATGCTGATTCTTTACATGATTTTAAACAAGGCGGTTATTGAGGGAATGACGGCAGGCGCGGTGAAAGGGTAAAACGGTACGGGAGGTTCGGCGCGGCTGAACCGGCAACAAGTCAAAACGGAAACGAGGACGGAAATGGAAGCGGAAAGAAAGGAAAAGTACAGGCAGAGCCTTGAAAATTTTGTGATGGGGCATACGGAGGATGTGTTAAAGCAGCCCAGGGAGTTTATACAGTATCCCTTTATAGACCCGGGCTCGGTCTATGACGGGAACGTGTGGGACTGGGATACCTTCTGGTCGGTTTACGGATTTCTGAATCTGGCTGATAAGTATGGGAAAGACAGTGTCAAAGAAAGCTCTGAAAGCATCGCTGACAGGGGAGGAAGCTGCACGGCAGGAGAGGGTGTCAGCAACAGCTCCGAAAGCCCTGCAGGGATGCGGGAGCGCCTTATCGAGCATGCAAAGGGAAATATCAGAAATTTCTTTGACCACCAGCTTGAGGACGGCTATATTCCCATGATGATTGAGGTGGCCGACTGGCCGGAGCCTTACCTTAACATGAACCATAAGGAAG
>CAMSTM010000269.1 GCA_947063675.1 uncultured Lachnospiraceae bacterium
TTTTCAGAGTTACCATACACACACCTTAAGGGAACGGAAACAAAAAAACGGAAATATCAACAACAGCGTAAACTACCCTTCCTGCAACATGGGCGTGTGTACTCAGGCGGGACGTGTTGCGATTTTCCACAGGAATATTACAAACATGATTACCAAATTTACCGCATGCTTTGGCGACGCCGGAATCAATATTTCGGATATGACCAATAAGTCCAGAGGAGAAGTGGCTTATACCATGCTGGACATCGAGGAGCCCGCAAGCGGGGAAATCATTGAAAAACTGAAATCAGTCAAGGGCGTTTTCCGCGTAAGAGTGGTAAAATAAATCTGTTTAAAAAAGGCTGCCGCATGGAAAAGGAAGCCGGCCCATCCGCCGGTTCATTCCATGGGCAGCCTTTTTACAATAAGCTGTCCCGAAAAGCGCGGCAGCAATTGTCTGCGGGGAAACCTTCGTCAGATTTCCGTAAAATTCATCACACTGTCGTTCAAATCTTCTTTTAGAAGCGCATCCTGCCTGGCGGAAACCACGCTTGCCAAATCCATATATTTAATAAAAATATCTTCCAGGGAAACACCCTTTTCATCGGCAATTTCCTGCATCACCGGTTTCAGTTTGTCAAGCTGGAAGGAAATCCGGGTTTTCTGGGGGGCGATATCGCCCAGAACCTGCTCGGCATAGGTATTAATGCGGTCCAGCATCGCTCTGTCATCTTCGTTTGAAATGGCCTCATAACCGACGTTTTTTGTTTTAGACATATTTTCCTCTTTTCTGCACATAGTGAAATCTTAAGGGGCATGCTCCTGCGGACTTCCGGCTGATTGCATAATTTAGTAACTGTTTGCACAGGACTTTGTACTGGCTGCTACGATTATAGCACTTGGTGCTTGTGTTGTACAGGCATCTTTGTTACAATAAAATATATACTTTTTGCATGCGCTGGCCACAAAACGGACAGTAATACAGCAAGCGCCGAAAGCCGCGCGGAAATGGGGGAAAAATGAACAACAGATTGTACAAGCTTATGAACTGGCCCAGGATTGAAGGGATTATTTATTCGGAGGAGGACAGCCCTCATGAGATTTTAGGGCCTCATGCGGCAGGAAAAAGCGTACTGTTCCAGACCTTTCAGCCGGGGGCGGAAAGTGTTTCTGTCATTACGGAGGACGGAAAAAAGCATAAGATGGAAATGGTGGACGAGGCCGGTTATTTTGCATATCTTCTTGCCGGCAAAATCCCGGATAATTACGAATACGAGGTCACACGTGAGGATGAAAGCATCCGCATAAAGGACGCTTATCAGTTTAAAACAGGCCTTACCCAAAACGACGTTGAAAAGTTTAATGCAGGCATTCATTATACCATATACGAAAAGCTGGGCGCCCATGTGATGACTTCAGGGAAGGTACAGGGGACACATTTTGCCGTCTGGGCGCCGAATGCAGTCCGTGTCAGTGTGGTTGGGGATTTCAACCACTGGGACGGAAGAATGCATCAGATGAGCCGAAATGCGGAAAGCGGCGTTTTTGAAATTTTTGTGCCGGACGTTAAGCCCGGGGAATGCTATAAATACGAAATCAAGGCCAAAGGGGGACTGATCTACCTGAAAGCCGACCCCTATGCTTTCGGCCAGCAGCTTCGGCCGGATTCCGCATCGGTTGTACGTGAGCTTGACTATGCCTGGAAAGACCGCAAATGGATGAAGGAACGGGAGAAGAAGCAGCAGGAAAATTCTCCTGTCAGCGTTTACGAGCTTTATCTCGGTTCCTTTAAGAAAAGCGATACCGGAGAATATCTTAACTACAGGGAGCTGGCGTCCGAAATTGTCAGATATGTGCAGGAGACAGGCTATACCCATGTGGAGCTGATGCCTGTGATGGAGCATCCCCTGGACGCCTCCTGGGGCTATCAGGTAATCGGCTATTATGCGCCTACCGCAAGATACGGAAGCGCGGAGGATTTCATGTTTTTTGTGGATACCCTGCATCAGGCGGGAATCGGCGTGATTTTGGACTGGGTTCCGGCCCATTTTCCCAGAGATACCTACGGCCTTGCTCAGTTTGACGGCACCTGCCTTTACGAGCATGCAGACCCCAGACAGGGGGCGCACCCGCACTGGGGAACGCTGATTTACAATTACGGCCGGCCCCAGGTTTCCAATTATCTGATTGCCAATGCGCTGTACTGGGTGGAAAAGTACCATGTGGACGGGATTCGTATGGACGCGGTGGCCTCCATGCTTTACCTTGACTACGGCAAAAATGACGGGGAATGGGTTGCAAATATTTATGGCGGACATGAGAATCTGGAGGCGATGGAGCTGTTAAAGCACCTGAATTCCGTAATGAAAAAGAGAAATCCCGGCGTATTTATGATTGCGGAGGAATCCACCGCATGGCCGAAAATCACGGGAAAGGTGGAGGAAGACGGCCTCGGGTTTGACCTTAAGTGGAATATGGGATTTATGAATGATTTCCTGACCTATATCGGCTACGACCCTTATTTCAGGGCCCATCATCACAATGAGCTGACCTTCAGCATGATTTACGCCTACAGTGAAAACTTCATGCTGGTATTTTCCCACGACGAGGTGGTTCATGGCAAATCTACCATGATTGGAAAAATGCCCGGGGTCCTGGAGGACAAGTTCGCAAATCTGCGGCTTACCTACGCTTACATGATGACCCATCCAGGAAAAAAGCTTCTGTTTTCGGGGACAGCAGAGGTTATTTTATGGAAACCTATCAGTATAATGAT
>CAMSTM010000270.1 GCA_947063675.1 uncultured Lachnospiraceae bacterium
CAGCAGGGCTTGTGCTTGGGATGAGTATTTCTTTAGCCGGATGTGCAGGCGGCAGCAATAATTATCGTGGCGGATACCAATATGTCCGGTATTCTGCAGAGATATTTCGGGGATTTTTCCGCCTTTCTGATGCTGGCTTCGGTGACGGCGGTTTTGCCTGTGCTGGAACGGCTTTCCGTGGGCGGAAGCGGCAGAGAGTTTCTTAAAAGAATGGTTCTGTGGGGGCTTTTAATCTGTCTTTTGTGGCAGATAGGGTATCAGGGAATGGCGTTCTTTCTGGATACGGGGGAGTCCTTACAGGAGCTGCGGCCTGATTTGTATGCGCATGTGAAATATCTGGTGAATTTCTGGGTGTGAGGATTGCGCAGCGCAGAGCTCTGCATCATGTTTCTGAGAATCTGTGCAAATAAGCTGATATTTTCAATAAGGAAGTTTTGATATGGAAGCGAATAAACATCCAAATAAGTTTCATAATGCCCTCCGCGTATGGACAAAGGAGCCTGATAACGGCAAGGCAGCCGTATTTCTTGTTTTGTGCGTTCTCCTTGCGGTACGGCTGACAGCCTTCGGAACGATTCCCGGAGGGCTCAATCAGGACGGGGCAATGGCGGCAGTAGATGCGAAAGCCCTTGGGGAGTACGGAACCGACCGGTTCGGAACCTTTATGCCCGCACATTTGCGCGCGTGGGGATACGGGCAGATGAGCGCCCTCCTTTCCTATCTGATGGTTCCGTTCGTTAAAATATTCGGCTTGAACAGGACGGCAGTCCGTCTTCCCCTTCTGATTGCAAGCGTTTTGGGAAGTATTGCGGTTTACGGCACGGTGAAAAAGGTGACTGACGTGAAGACCGGGCTTGCGGCGCTTCTGATTCTGGCAGTCAATCCCTGGCATTTTATGCAGAGCAGATGGGCTCTTGACTGCAATCTGTTTCCCCATATGTTTGTGCTGGGCCTGTTTTTTCTGATATGCAGTCTGAAACCGGATTCTGTTTCAGGTAAGAGCCGGGAGGAGGAGAGCGCGGCGGATATGGCTTCCGGCAGGAAAGGGAAGCTGTACCTTTCCATGGTATTTTTTGCACTCTGTATGTATTGCTACGGCGTTGCCTTTTATATGGTGCCCTTCTTTCTGCTGATAAGCAGCGCTCTGTTACTTTTGCAAAAGCAGGTGAAATGGAAGGAGATTCTGATTTGCCTTTTCGTTTATTTCGGGATTGCCTGGCCTATATACGGGACGATGCTGATAAATTTTATGAAGTGGGAGACGGTTTATCTTCCTTTTGTCACCATGGAATTCTTTGAGGGAAGCGTCCGTTCCGCGGATATTCTTTTTTTCTCTGAAAATATCGGGGAACAGCTTCTTGCGAACGCAAAATCACTTTTGAATGTGGTGTTTTTGCAGAAGGAGGATTTGCTCTGGAATTCCATCAAGGCCTTTGGCCCCATGTACAGAGGCACGCTGCCTTTTGTGGTTTTGGGCGCTGGCCTGACAGTTAAAGGAGCCGTAAAAGAAAAAAACAGGGCAAGGAAAACAGGCTGTCAGCTTCTTTTAATTTTCTGGATTTGCTCGCTGTTTACAGGGCTTGTGATTAATTATATCAATATCAACCGGATTAACATCATATTTTATATCCATATTATTTTTGCGGCGGAGGGAGTTTCCTTTGTCATAAAGAAGTGGAAAATGGCAGCATGCGTGCTTTTAGCTGTATTTTCCTTCCAGAGCGGCATGTTTTTCCATGCCTATTTCACAGACTGGTCCGGGAAGATTGAAAGGGCTTTTTACGGAGACTTTCTGGATGCGCTGGAATATGCGAAGGATTTTGACCGGGGACAGTATTTCATCACGCCCGATACCCAGTACGAGGGAGCGTGGAACGTGACGGAAATCCTTACCCTGTTTGTCTTTGAGGTGGACGCAAGGTATTATCAGGGAGCGGACGGCTCGGGGCAGGAGGGAGAGCTTCCCTACCGCGAAAAGTTCCTCTACAGCAATCCTCCCGGGGGAGAAGCGCTGCCGGAGGCCGTGTATGTTTTTAAAAGCCCCGATATGGACAAATTTGCAGGCGGAAATTTTAACCTTACCTTTTTTGGAGATTACTCTGTCGCCGTTCCCGTCACAGAACCAGAATCCAGTCCTTAAGCCAGCGCAGGCGCAGGCTGTACTCCATGGAAACAGGAAGCCCGGAAATCACAGGGAAGAAGATAAAGAAACAAATAACAGCCGTTACCAGATAAATGGTAATGGCTTTTTTGCCCCATGAAAAGCGGTTTATCATATCCCGCATGGTATATCCCATCATCAGGATTACAAATAAAATGGCGGGAAAATAGTGGTAAATAAAGGTGATGCGCTTAATGGGCATCCAGGGAAGATACTGCGCCAGATAGGCAATCACCAGAAAACCGGCTTTTTTGTCCCTTTTGAAAATCCAGCACAGGAAAACGTAAAGCACACAGGGGATTCCCGCCCACCAGATAACCGGACTGCCCATACAGCTTACGGAGCTGACCTTTGCAGCGCTTACGGCGTCGTTGGCATCTAAAAGAGGCATCCAGATAACCGGCCACTCATAGAAAGGAGAGCTGTAATAGTGCTCGGCCTCCAGATTGTAATGGTAGTCGAACATGGACAGGGTTCCCTGTATGGTTTTGTCAATCAGGTTGTCGTACTGCGAGGAAGGGTACGACTACGAGGAGACGGTGGAGGCGCTGAAGACGGTGTT
>CAMSTM010000271.1 GCA_947063675.1 uncultured Lachnospiraceae bacterium
TACCGACATATAAGAACTTCTAAAGAGATAATCTAAATTCACCATAAATTTTCAAATAAAATGTCTATGGGAATAATCGCCAGACTGCCGGTAATGGCATTCAGAAGATACATCAGCATGGCAAGAAAGAGTTTCTGGGCATAGTTTCGCCGGTCGCAAAGGCACATCGCCACAAGAGATGCCAGAACGCCCATTCCATAGGCTATGATGCCGTCCATCTCCCACGGAACAAAATAAACCGCAAACATCATCGCCACATAGGCAAGTCCCGCCGCCCATGCCTTTCTTTTTCCGTCCAGATACGGTTCCGTAAAACAGCCAAACCAGAAACCGGTTATGCCAATCCGTATAAGGGCGCAGACCTGCGCCGTTATGTCCCAATACCTCTCCATATTCATCGGTCCAATCCTCTTTTCCGGTTATACCTCAGGTATCCTTTCACAAACTCGGGATAATTCTTTTTTGACATCAGCGTCTGTCCTTTTTCCAGAAAAACCGTGGAGGAATCATATTTCACCACATACTTAAAGTGAATCAGATACGACCTGTGGGGACGAAAAAAATCCTCTCCGAGCTTCTTCTCCAAATCCGTTATCCTTCCGTAATACTCGATTTCCTCATTCAGAGTATGCAGAACAATTTTGCGGTTAAAGACCTCCGCATAAACAATATCGCTGCACAGGATTCTCATATGGGAGCTGCCGGCCTTTACAAGAAGCGATTTTTCCTCCTCCTTTGCCTGCTCCCGCCGGCGGCTCTCCCGCTCCCTGCACTGGTCTGCGGCGCGGCAAAGCACTTCCTCAAACTTTTTGTCGCTAAAAGGCTTGACCAGATAATGGAAAGCCCCCACATCAAAAGCCTGAAACACATAAGACTCCGCCGCCGTTACAAAAATCAGAATGGTTTCTTCATTGAAAGCCCGCAGCCTTCTCGCCGTCTCCACCCCGTCCATTCCGGGCATCTGGATATCCAGAAACAGGATATCCGGCCGCTCCCCGGCAGAAAGCAGCTCCTCTCCGTCTGCATAAAAACAGAGATTTGCCCGGGGATACAGCTTTTTTACTTTACCCGCAAGCAAATCTCTCACTTCTTTTTCATCATCGCATATTGCTATCAGCATTTTATCTATCCTTCAATCCATGATTCTATATTGCCGTTTTCCTCGTCTCTTAGCATGCTCCAGATATATTCCGGCGATTCGGCATATAATTCTGAATCCTTATTCTGCAATAATTCATAAGTCATTGTTTTCAGAAGCTTCTTAAATGCGGTTTCTTCCGAACAGTTACCTTCTTTGCTGATACGCTTCACCAGATAAACGGAGATTGCCTGTATTGATTTATTAATATTAACGCTTGTTGCTTTCATAAGACAATCTCCCTTCTTATATTTTTAAAACGCAGCTTTCGAATTGCTGCCTCCGTCCCGAAAAAATACTGCTTAGGTAAATTTTCCGGCCTTAATTCATCTATCAACGCGTCCAGAACTTCATCAGAATAATTTGACCCCAGCAATACTTCCTTATAGGAATTAATAATCGTAACTGTATTTTCATCCGCAGTGGGCCCTATTACAATATCATATCCATGTTTACTTGTCTCGGAAGACCTGTTATCTAAAACAAAGCGCACCCATTCCTTATCTGCTTTTCCAAACACTTTAACCTTCAATTCCCCCGGATTGCTTATACAGTCGTCATCAAATTCCAGATTATACCGGTACGCCTGATATCTTTTTTCTTTATATTGAGGATTTCTTCTTTTAATTCCTGCTTCTCTCACCTCAAGCCTGCGCTTATTTCTTCGCGCAATATTTTCTGCATGCACCTTTACCGCCGTTGCATAAAATCCCTTTCCAAAATCCTTATATCCTTTCCCCAGTGCTATATCAATTTCTGTTATATCAGAAGTCGTTCCATGAAACAAATCCAGCATCAGCCCCCTGCCTCCATCGCCTCTATATAGGATTTCAAATCCGATAAAATCCCCTCTATGCCCATTGAATTATATTCTTCATAGCTTGAATCAATATACCACAGTAAGTCATATTCCTCCAAAATATCACTGACCTTGCTAAAATTTATTTTCCATTCCTGACTCATGCTGTTCGCTATCGTAATTTGCATATTTAATACGTTATCGCTTCTTGTCATTGCTTACCTCATACCTCATTTTTATGACCTTCCGCTTTTCTCTCTACCACAGCATCATACAATAATCCCTCAAAGATGTCCAGCATGATTCTAAATCTTTACAATCACCGGCAGCCGTCCTCCCATTCTGCAAAGCAGCTCATTGCTGATGCTTCCCGCATTGTCCGCTATGGCAGGGGCGGAAATCCCTCCGTCCTCCTCCATCCCTATCAGCGTCGCTACATCCCCTCTCGCCACCTCTCCGGCATCCGTAACATCGACGGCAAGCTGGTCCATGCAGACTCTCCCTGCCACGGGAACAGCATGTCCGTTGATAAGGACCTGTCCCCTTCCGCAGGACAATGCTCTGGGATAGCCGTCTGCATAGCCTATGGAAAGCAGCGCAATCCGGCTCTCCCGCTTTGCCGTATACGCTCTCCCGTAGCCCACGCTCTCTCCTGCCTTTATATTGCGGACTAAAGTAACACGACATTTCAGGGAAAGCACCGGACGCAAATCCGGCTTTACCAGCGTGTCATCTCCCGGAGAGCTTAAAACTCCGTAAAG
>CAMSTM010000272.1 GCA_947063675.1 uncultured Lachnospiraceae bacterium
AAAACGGTTATAAGGAAACGGGACAGCAGTATCTGCAGACCGCCATGGATGCGGGAACCAAGGGCATGACCAACTATGAAAAGGGCCGTATCTGCTATTATCTTGAGGACTATGAAAACGCCAGAACCTATCTTGAAAAGGCGCGGGAAGAAGGCGGATATGAAGCCGCTCTGTTTCTGGGAAAGACCTATGAGATTCTCGGCGACGTCAACTATGCCATCAGCGTGTACAATTCTTATCTGGAAAATGAGGAGCCCAATGCCCGGATGCTGAATCAGCTCGGGCTTTGCAAAATGCGGGCAGAGGATTATGCGGGAGCCCTGACAGCTTTTCAGAGCGCCATTAATATAGAAGATAATGGCATGATGCAGACCCTGAAAATGAATGAAATCGTGGCCTATGAACGCCTTGGCCAGTACGAGGAGGCGGCTTCCCGGATGAGCAGCTATCTGTCCAGCTACCCCGACGACGAGGCGGCTAAGAGAGAATACGAATTTTTAAAGACGAGATAAGATTTTTTCAGGCAAAGATGCTGCCGGTCCGGTATACCGGAGCCGGAGCGGAAAAGAACGGAGAGAAAATGATTAATAAGCTGATTTCAAAAATAAAGGCTACAAACGCCCCCATAGTGGTGGGGCTGGACCCTATGATGAAGTTTGTTCCGGAGCATATCCGGGAAAAGGCGTTCCGGGACTGCGGCGAGACCCTCGAGGGCGCAGCAGAGGCAATCTGGCAGTATAATAAGGAGATTGTGGATAATATTTATGATATCATTCCTGCGGTAAAGCCCCAGATTGCCATGTACGAGCAGTTCGGCATCCCCGGCCTTATGGCGTTTAAAAAGACCGTGGACTACTGTAAGGAAAAAGACCTGGTGGTGATTGGCGATATAAAAAGAGGCGATATCGGCTCCACCTCCGAAGCCTATGCGACAGGCCACCTTGGAAAGGTAAAGGTGGGAAGTAAATCTTACTATGGCTTTGACGAGGATTTTGTGACAGTCAACCCCTACCTTGGCTCCGACGGCGTCAATCCCTTTATCAAGGTGTGTCAGGAGGAAAAGAAAGGTATTTTTGTTCTCGTAAAGACCTCAAACCCCAGCAGCGGCGAGTTCCAGGACAGAGCAATAGCCGATGCGCAGGGAAGGCCGCTTTATGAAATTGTAGGAGAAAAAGTGGCAAAATGGGGCGAGGAACATATGGGAGATGCCTACAGCTATATCGGAGCAGTTGTGGGCGCGACTTACCCGGAAATGGGCAGGGTTCTCCGCAAAATTATGCCGAAAAGCTATATACTGGTGCCGGGCTACGGTGCGCAGGGCGGAAAAGGAAAGGATTTGGCGCACTTCTTTAACGAGGACGGACTCGGCGCAATCATCAATTCCTCAAGAGGCATCATCGCCGCTTATCAGCAGGAAAAATACGCGTCCTTCGGTGCGGAGCGCTTCGGAGAGGCCTCACGGGCGGCTGTAAAGGACATGAGGGACGATATCGCGGAAGCGTTAAATAACAGATAGAAAGAACTACTCAGAAAAGTAAGGTTCCCTTCAGCAGTATGGTAAAATATGGCAAATGAATGCCGTATTGCTTTTATTTTTGTTTGCAAATATATTTTTCTTTGCAGGTGTTTTATTGTTCCGGATGGATAAATTTCAGCTTGCGGAAACTGTCTATTATCTGCAGAGCATTTATTTCATTTTTGTGCTGTTTTACCTCTTAAATATCTGGCAGAAATCGAAAGACGATTTGAAAAGAAAGCAGGAACAGGCACAGAAAACCAGACAGTACTGCGAGGCATATGACGAACTGCGGACGCTGGTGCGGGAAAGACAGCACGATATGGATAACCATTTAAGCGCCATTTTCGGAATGATTTATACCATTGACGACCGGGACGAGCTGATACGTTGCAGGGAGGCTTACTACGAAGAGCTGAAGGAAGGCCGTGAGGAGATTAAGCTGTATCTTGCGGTTGAAAGCCGCCTGATAGCCGGTTTTCTTTTTGTGAAAATTCGGGAAGCAATGAAATACCAGATTAAAGTGACAAACAGAATTATCATGAAAGAAAAAGCTCTGCCGATATCAGAGTACGATTTTGTTGAAATGACAGGTATTTTGCTGGATAACGCCGTGGAAGCGTTAGCAGGTAGCAGGGAAATACCAAGGAAAATCCATTTGGAAATTATAAATGGAAAAGAAGGCCTTTTTATTACGGCTGCCAATACCAGCCGCCCCCTTTCTACGGAGGAAATGACCCTCTTTTTTCAGGAGGACTATACAAGCAAGGGCCAGGGAAGGGGAATCGGACTTAAAAAACTGAAGAAAATGGTGTATGGCATGGGCGGGAATGTCATCGTATCGGGAGAACCGGCGGAAGAAGCATGGTATATAAAGTTTGAGGTGGCAATACCAGAAAAACGGAATTAAATATAATAATTGTTTTTATATAATCAATTTTGCGGATGTGCAAAAAATGTAAAAAAAGTACTTGATTTTCTCGATAATACCCTTTATAATATAACTTGCGTTTCGGGGTGTGGCTCAGGTGGTAGAGCGCTACTTTAGGGAAGTAGAGGC